>CP045204.1 GCA_009363175.1 Citrobacter telavivensis | reverse complement strand
CCTGTTTGCTGGTCACATCACCGCCGGGGATTTCACCCTGCCGCAGTACCGCAACGAAGTGCTGAAAGTGCTGCCGGTGGCGTACCATGCGGGCATTCTGCGCCGTATTAACCAGCTCGACAGCGAGATGAAGACCAAAATCTACGACGAGCTGCACAACGCCAAAGGCATCGACTTCATCTGGGATGCGCTCGATACCCAGGACAGGGAGCAGCGTAAGTTCGGCATCCGCACCGTGCTGAGTACCCAGTTCCTGACCGATTACCCGAAAAGTCTGCTCGATTCCGCCAACACCCTCTGGCTGCTGCGCTACCGCCAGGAAGACATTCCCCTTTTACGGGACAGTTTTAAGATCCCCGAACACAATCTTCAGGCATTCCTTCGTATGCCCGCCGGCCCGGCTGCAGACGGCAGTGGCGTACCGATGCTGTGTATGATGCGCACGACCCAGGGCACGCTGGCCCGGATTGTCCGCTTCACGCTTGGCCCGCTGGAACTCTGGTCACTCAACTCGGACAAAAAGGACGGTGCGCTGCGCCGCCACCTGAAGGAAAGCCTCGGTTCTGCCCGGGCGCGCCAGCTTCTGGCTTCGACCTTCCCCCGCGGCTCGGCAAAAAAATACATTGAGCACCGGGAACGTAACGCCGGCGCGCGCGGCGAAAAAGGTGTCATCGCTCAGATGGCGGAGGAGATGATTAACAGTCTGGGGTACAACCTTTGAGATGTCTGATCCACCTGACCCCGCGCTGCAGGCGACCGGCACGCGGTCAGGTCAGTCTGGCACGCCTGCTGCTTGACACTGGTGACGCGCAGTTCGCCCTGCCGTCCGGTCATTTCCGGACAGATAATGCTCCGGGTAACCGTGCCGTGTACGCCACAGATGCCCGCGAGGCACCGGACGCCACCGGGGTCCTGCTGAGTCTGCCTGAACACCCGGTGCAGCTTGTCACCACCGCCATCTGGCGCGTTGATGAGCCCGGCGAACCCGTCCGGGAAGCCCGGCATGTGGTGCAGTGGCTGCTGCCCGTATCGCACGCTGGCCTGCTGAGCGACGATGTCTGGCTCTGGCCGGTACAGTCTGACCATCCGCCGCTCAGCCCAGGCGACTGGCCTGTGATGGATATCACGCCGCCGTCCATTCCCCGGATTCAGCGCCGGGGGCTGACGGTCATCGATACCCGTAACACCCGCGGCCGGATCATCCGCCGTTTCCAGACCTTCCCCCTGGTGGCACTGTCTCCGGAAACTGTCTCCGTACGCCTGCCCGGCCAGACCACACAACTAACCTGAATACAGAGGTTTTTATGCAACGATGCCGACTTTCCGCACTGATGCTGCTCATGGCTGCGGGTCTGCCGCAGCTCGCCTGCGCCTATACCGTGAATGTGAACTCCAGTATCCCGGTGACCACACAAATCCTGCCCGAGATGGCAACCATCCAGGGGACGCTCGCCGAAATCTTGCGTATGCAGCAGGCCACCGGCACGGCCATCAACCAGAACGCGGACAAGCTGGCCACCATCATCAGCCAGGACGGGCAGGCCACCCGTCAGCAGATGATATTCGGCAACGAGACGCAGCGGCTGGAAGAGGCCCGACGGAGTTTCTCCGTGCCGGACTCCATCTGCAGTGATTCCGCGTCAGGGGTGGCAGCCACCACCCGCAGCGCTGCGGGCAGCACCGCCTCACGGCTCTCGTCCGGTGGCGGCGTCAGCAGCACCCCGGTCCGTCAGCGCATCGCCGCAGTCGCGGAATCCCAGGCCCGCGATGCCTATGACGGCGCGAACGTGCATGCGGCCTACTGTACCGCCGCTGAATATGCACGTTACGGCGGCACGGATGTCTGTCCCGCCGTCAGCGACCTGCCCGGTGGTGACAGCCAGGTACGCTCGGTCTATGACGGTGCCGGGCCGGAAGGCCAGGCACCGGCCGGCACCTGGACACAGGAGCAGATCGACGCGGCCATGGCCTACATGAAAAACACTGCCCGTCCCTCTGCCGGGCGCACTCCCGGCAAGGGGGAAGTGAAAACCCTGACCGGGCGCACGTATGTCGGCTTGCTGAACGAATACAACGGCATCATTGATGCCGCCTCGGAGCCCCAGCTGTCGCTGATTGCGGACAGCAAACCCAGTGAGGCTACCCGGGATGCGCTCCAGGAAGCTCTCCAGTCCCCGTCTGCCGCCCAGTATTTTGATGAGGTCGCCTCTCCGGAGGCAAAAGCGAAGGGATACATGAGCCAGCGGGAATTTGAGTTATTTGAGGCCGGGCGACGCTACGCCAACACGGCATATATTTCCGACCTGCAGCAGATGGACGGGGATAACCTGATACGTGAGCTTATTCGCACCACTTCGCAGATGAACTGGCAGCTGAACGACATCAAGGAGCAGTTGCGCAAGGGGAATGTAATTAACGGACAACTGCTGGCCACCACTGCCCGCCTGGCGTATACCCCGAGGCTGCAGCAGCTGGAATCCGCCATGAACCAGGGGACCGCTCGATGATAACCGATGACAAACCGAAGAAACCCCGCCGCCTGTGGCGTATCACCCGCGGGCTGCTGAGCCTTTTCCTGCCGGTGCAGGAGACACAGTGGTACCTGCGCAGTTCCCGGGACGTCACCGCCCGCAACCTGGCACGTATCCGGAAGGCCTTTCCGGAACTGGATGTGACGGAAGAACCCCCGGAGTCTCCGGACTGGGAGGCGGCCGTGGCCGCCTCCGGGCAAACACCGGAAGCGCTGGAAAGCAACTACCTTACGCAGCGCCGGCGCTGGCGGCTCATGTTCTGGCTGCTGGCCATTCCGGTGCCGCTGTTCACCCTGGGGCCGGTATACGCCGGCAACGGCCTGACCTTTCATCAGTTCAGCACCGGCCTGGTGCTGTTCTCCGGTGCGGGGGTGGCCTGGTCAAAAGCACTGATTGTGACCTTCCGGCTGTGGCAGTTGCGTAACCGCCGGGTGAGCGAGGCCGAACGCGGAACCTTCCGGCACTTTATCGCGGAAACCCGCGCTGTGCGCGATGCCATTCGTGGCGACTGACACCAGGCCCGAAACGACAACGAAAACCTGATGATTCGGGCGCTTTCGCCGATAACAACACGCATCAGAACAGAATCAACGGCATGCACATGAAACTGGTCAACGGCAAACCCATTAAACACATTGCAAAGCTCTTTATCGACAGGGCGTCAGAATGCCGGGGGAACATCCTTCTTACCGGGGCTTCCGGCACGGGGAAGACGCTGATACTCGCGCATTATCTGGCAGACAACCCGGCTGACTGGCATGATTTCAATGAGGTGATGCCCGTACCGTCCATGCTGACGCCGGAGACGCTCTTCCCAGCGCACAGCGTCGCCATCATTGACGTGCCGTATCTCGATACGGCATGCCAGGAAGTCCTGCTGAATGTACTGAGAACGGCCCGCCGCGATGGGCGGCGGCTTATTCTCTCCTGCCAGACAGCCCCCTACTGGCTGATGCTTCCGCAGTTTGAGATGCTGTTCCGCCTGAAACGCCTTCGTGACGGTCACGGCATCAGCATTGAGTGTCACAATATGAACTTACTCTCATGCCGTAACGCTGAAAGCCTTCACGACTGACCTGCCTTCGCAGTGCACCTGTGTTACAGTCTGTCGTCATCCCCTGAACACATATCGCTACGGGAAAATGAAAGATAACACGACCCCAACACCCCATGATGCAGCCTTTAAGGCAATCATGTCGCGGCCGGAAGCCGTCAGGGATTTTATGGATATCCATCTTCCGGCGGAACTGCGCGCGCTCTGTGATTTCAGTACACTAAAACTGGAAAACACCTCTTTTGTTGAAGATGAATTACGGGGCTATTACAGCGATCTGATCTGGTCCCTGCGCACCACGAAAGGCGGTGATGGTTACATCCATCTGCTCGTGGAACACCAGTCATCGCCGGATCGGCACATGGGCTTTCGCCTCATGCGCTACGCTGTTGCGGCGATGCAGAAGCACCTTGAAGCAGGCCATAAAAAGCTGCCGCTCGTTATACCGATGCTGTATTACGCAGGAAAACGCAGCCCCTATCCCTACCCGGTTAACTGGCTGAAAGAGTTTGATGATCCGGAACTGGCCGCTCAGCTTTACAGCAACGATTTTCCGCTGGTTGACGTCACTGTCATTCCGGATGAGGAAATTATGAAACACCGCCATATCGCGGCACTTACGTGGCTACAGAAACATGTCCGCGCCAGGGACAAGCCAGACGATGTGGAGCGCCTTGCAATATTGTTCCAGTCAGAGTATACAGACGGACAAACTCTGACCATTCTGGTAAACTATCTGATACAGGCGATTGACAAACCTGAGCCAGAGAAATTCCTTCAGGCACTGGCCCAACGTCTGCCACGATACGAGGAGGATCTCATGACTATTGCTGAACGTCTTGAACAAAAAGGTCGGCAGAATGAAGCCGAAAAAATTGCGAGAATGATGCTTAAAGATGGCTATGATGAGTCAGTCATCAAAAAATTCACTGGCTTTACTGTCAAAGAACTGAAAGAGACGAAAGAACATAAGCACTGATTCTTTCAGTGTTTTCAGGAGAGTCTTATGACTATTGCTGAACGTCTTGAACAAAAAGGCCGACAGGAAGAAGCCAAAAAAATTGCCATGCAACTGCTTAAGATGGGTATGCCACCTGAAACGGTGAAACAAGCCACCGGCCTTTCTGACGAAGCGCTGAAAAAATTGCGCCATTGATACTCATCTTCCGGCCATTATGGCCACATTCCTGACTTCCTGAAAACCGGGCACCCAGCCCGGTTTTTCTTTGCCTCCCCGGCAACCGACATTCTCCCGGAGTTATCGTGAAAAAACACCTTCTTGCGCTCTGCGCAGGCTTTCTTGCGCCTGTCGTAACTGCACGGGCTGCCGTCACCTATGAAGATATCGTGTCGGCGGCCACCAATGCCCAGGATTTATCGCGCCAGGCTCTGGTGACCATATTTGGTGACGTAGTCACCAACCCGCTTGCCGGGGGTAACACCACGATGGTCGGTAATCTGTTTGCCCTGTTTAACGGCATCATCGCTATTCTTGCCGTCGTCTGGTTTATCTTCATCGGCCTGCGCCATATCAATAAAACCGGCCATCAGGGCAAGGTGTTCAGCGCCGATCGTGACATCGTCGGCACCATGAGCACGGTTGCCGGTTTCCTGATGATTATCCCCACGGCAAACGGATGGAGTCTGGCCCAGCTCATTATGCTCTGGGGCTCCTCCATTATGGGCGTCGGCTCTGCCAATCTGATGGTACAGAAGGCCGCAGATGACATAGCCAGCGGTTATTCTCTCACCGTCCAGCCCACGCAGTCCTCCACCCGCACGGCCGCCCGCGGCATTTTTGAGATGCAGCTGTGCAAATACGCCATTAACAATACGCTGGATGATTTCAACAGCACGATGCCCTCTTCCACACCGAAGATGACAGAATCGTCCGGCACCAGCGGCGGTACTTATACCTTCCGGATAAGTAACGGCAGCGGCGTGTGTGGGACGGCCAGCATTCCGGAACAGCAGGGCAGCGACGTTTCGTCTTCCGGTGGCTTTTTTAATCCGTTCAGTTCCGCAGACACCCGAGAAGTTGTGGATGCGCAGCACACAGCCATGGATACGATGATTAAAGACATGGATGGTGTGGCCAGCGAGTTTGTGAAAGCGTTTATGGACAAGCGGGCAAATGATGCCGGCACGCTGCCGGACATTGAAAGCCGTATCCAGCAGGCAGCAAACACTTACGAACAGACGGTGCAGAAAGCCCTTCCGGCGCAAAATGAGCAGAGCGGAATACAGGACAACCTGCGTAACTATCTCGATACGTATGGATGGGCATCACTTGGGGCCTGGTACCAGACGTTTGCGACTGCAAACCAGCGTCTGACGGAAGTGGCCAGTCGCTCACCATCGACCAGCGGCATGTCCACCCTAGGGGAAGTGGGTAACGCAGAGTTGTTCACGGCAATGATAACTGCCTACCGCACCCAGTTGCAGAACTCTACCTACGCACCTCCACTTGGTATAACAGTATCAGAAGACGAACAAAAGGCTGTAGATGGCAATGATCCAAACAGTGTTTTAATGAATACGATAGCGGGACCAATGCAGCGATTCACCAATAAAATAGCAACAATAGCTAGTGGGACAGGGACAGAGAGCAGTCAAGTCAACCCATTGATAAAAATGAAAAACATAGGAGATTATACACTAGTAGCAGCAGAAGGGACGCTTACTGCATTTACTGCTACAAGAGTGCTAGCAGCAATGGGGGAAGGTTCTCTTATTGGTAAAGCGCTCAACCTTACTACCGGTACTGTGAGTGGAGTAAATAAAGGCTTAGACGCCATATCCCCCGCCGTGTATTTCCTGCTCTTATTGTTGTTTACAGCAGGTTTCACGTTGTCCATTTATCTACCTTTTATCCCTTTCATCTACTGGATGACCGGGATTGGTAACTGGATTGTCAGCGTTCTGGTTGGATGTACCGCAGGACCGCTATGGGGGGCGACGCACCTCGGAACATCACAGGATCGCGGTAGCAGGGCTGCCTACGGGTATATCTACCTTATCGATACAATGATCCGTCCACCACTGATGGTGTTCGGATTTTTCTTTGCATCGGTGGCGATCATTGCTGTCGGGACGATTTTGCATGCTCTGTTTGGTGCAGCACTTGTGAATGTTCAGGCCACCTCGTTGACGGGACTGTTCAGCCTGATTGGTTTTTTGATGATCTACGCCCGTCTCTGTACTGCACTGGTTTCCAGTATGTTTGCCCTGCAGGCTTATCTTCCTGACTACGTCATTTCGTTCCTGGGTGGACGCGATGCAGCCAATACTCTGGGTAATATGGCGAGTTCTGTTAGAGATATATTTGCGGCCGGGGGACAAAATATGCGTAGAACACCAGGTGTTGATGTAAAAGCTCTGAATAACAAACCATCAGATAAAGATGGTATTAATGGATAAATGATGGACTTGGAATCGATGAAATTATAATATAAGGAAAATACGTGGAGGAGTTTAAAATGGTCGATCGCTATCCTAAATGGTGGTTTTTCTATCTTGTTGCAAAGTCATTATTCTATGTCGCTGGAATACTAAGCCTTATCTTTTATGGAATTGTATATATCACCGTAGCCAATAGTTATGATGAATACATAATTGGTTTTGGCTGCTGGGTCCTGCTTGTTGCGCCGTTTGCTGTAAATTATTTTATAGCGAAAAAACGCAAACAGAAGATCCAGTCAGCTTTAGTTGAAATCAAGGCTACTGGCCATTTCAACCCAACGAAAGAGTCTGAAGCATGGTTCTTCTGGAAAAACACCTATCTTGGCTTTGACTACCACAAGGGCACAATCGTGTACATCCGGATCTACCCGGGCAATGTCATGGATGTTATAGGCTTTGATGCTTACAGCCTCACCCGCACAGAGGTTGAGGGTTCTAAGCTACGCCTGTACACGAAGTTAGCGTCACTGCCAATGATCCCCATTGATACTTATGCAGCTTCAAACCTGGCTAACCACATCCATGCGATGAACAATAAAGGCTACTCATACAACTTCAACTTCCCGGAGATTGTGAAGCAAAAACGTCAGAAACTCGAATCTCTTGCCGGAATGCCTGTACCAGATTTAGTGTAACCACTAACTCTTTATCCTCCAACGTAATTTGCGTTAGCCGGGTCCTCATCCCGGCTTCTTTTTACCTGTTGTGATATTCCACTATAAATAATGTTCATTATTCTTTTTTTAGATCGAAATTCTGAACATTACATTTAAGGTGGATTTAAATAACGCAGGAGATGAAAATAAAAACAACCAATCAAAAGGCGATCCATATCAGATCAACCCAATACATTCTCAAAGCCGATCAATTATTAGCTCGGGGGAAATTTCACTGCCGTAATATGTGTGTTGATTCTAAAACTTGTGGGATTAATTAAGAAACAGTAGTGTGAGACACACTATCAGCAGGCACCAGATGGCGGGACTTCGTGGTAGTTTCATAGCATACTTCTCCTTGCCTTTCGGCAGGTAAGCGGCTAATCTGATGTTGTCTATGCATCGGATCGCCTCGGGTTAATTGAAAAATTACTCGGGGCTTTCTTCTTTCTGCCTCACAACAAACAGCATCTCTGCCACTGGCATGAGGCAAAAAGCCTCAAGCGCCGCGCATGTTATACCATTAATCCACTTCCCCTGACCACGGTTGCTCTCAGTAATTAACTGAAATCACGGCAGTTCATTGCCTGTTTCAGCACCTGCTGCATCTCTTTCCCCTGTGTTCGCATCAACAAAACAACCTTTCAGAGGTGAGTCCTATGTATTCTTCCCGTACCGGTACGTCTGTGGATCCCATGGACTACTGGGGTGTTCTTGCCGTGCTGGGCCTGATGATGCTCCTGGTTGCCTGGCTCTTTCTCCCGGAGTTTGTCTACTGGTCCTGCTTCCTTCTTCATACGCTGTGGGGCATGGTTGACTTCGGGCCGTTCCATACCTGGGCCGCTCCCCGTTATAACCTGCTGGCCACCACAGGTAACAATGCTGAACACGTCACCCTCGACCAGTGGATAAGCGTCATGGAGCAAACCACCGGCATCCTGATGATTTTTCTCATTCCGTTATCTGCAGCTTCCCTGTGGGGATGGATACGCCACCCGGCCAGAAACTGGTACACACGCCGCCCTCTGGATATTCACTCACTGCCGTTCGCGATGGAAAACATCTCACCGGCTATCGCACCGGTGCTGCAGGAAGGCGATCCGAAACGCCTGTTGCTCGTAAAACGCCGCCCGCAAAGACGTCCGGCCATAAGGCCGGAAGAGTTCGCCGACGAACATAAGCTAATCAGTAATATGCAGCTCGATGTCGCCCGCTGCCGTGAGGTTTTCATGGCGCAGCTCGGCAAACCACTTTCCTCCTGGAAAAGCCTTGCGCCCCATGAAAAAGCCCTGTTCGCCATCTTCGGCCTGCAGTTCTTTCTCGATGACCGCCCGGCCGCGAAAGCGCTGATGGACACCCTGAACCGCTCCTGCCGTATCAAAAGCCGTCGGGACAGTGGCCGGTTCTCCGTGCCGGTATACGCGCTGGCAAAACCGGCTTTTATCCGGGTGATCAATAGTGAAGGCGCAAAACGCTGGCTGAAAGAGCACAGGTATGTCAGAAGTGGCCTGGTCTGGCTGTATGCGCACGACCTGCGGCTGACGCCGCCCAACTGGCTCTGGCTTAAAGGCGTCGACCGCACACTGTTCTATGGCCTTCACCGGGCAAATACCACAAAGGGATTTATCGAGGGAGCCGGCATCGTGGCCGTGGCTCGCACGGAGAACGAAGCCATCCGTCTGGGTCTCCCCTGCCCGAAACCCTGTGTGGAGGAAGCCATCGACGGTTTTCGCGCCGATATGGTCGCTCTGGGTCTTATCTGGGATGAGCCGCAACCCGATCGCGACCGTAAACGACGCATCCGCAATAACTGGTCACTGACTGACGACGTGCTGGCGCGGCCAGGGCAGGAGGATGACGAACAGCCTTTCTGATCTCACTTCGCCCCGGTTCGGGCCTGCCGCCCTGCCATATGGACTGCCATGGTGGGCACCGGTAAAGAAAACCTCTGACCTCTCCCGCTCCAACAGCTTTTTATCCGTATTTACTGCACATTCTGAACGGAGGCAATCATGCCCTCAGCAAACACTTATTCCGCTTTTCACTGTAACGACAGCATCGTGGTCCTGCATCAACATGGACAGGATACACCGCAGACCCTGACCATTTTCCGCGAACCACAGCGGCTGGCCACGCATGAAGGTAAACTGATTGCCTTTTACACCTTCTCAAATGAGGCCGTCACGCTGCTCGACGATCCGCAGCACGATGCCGGAGCGGTCCTCAATGCCATTGCATTGCCGCTGAAAAAACGCAGTAACGCCGCCCTGTCCCGTTACCTGAAATACCTGGCCTGTGCCGCTGGCGGCGCCCTTCTGGCGTCTGCCATGTGGTACCAGCCCTCCCCGGAAGAGTTCGTTCCCGTGGCGTTCAACCCGGCCACCGAATCAGTTGCCCCCCGGGCTGCCGACAGTGACCCTATTGCCCGCGCAGCCGCTGCCGAATTGCAGAACATGCAAAGCACGATGCAGGATAACCGCAATGCGTTACCGGCATCGCCATCAGCAGCGCTGCAGCCTGCACCGTCGGAGGTCCGTCCCGTCAGTTCTTCCGTGGGGCCCGCCGCGCATACCGCACCTGAGGTGGCACCGGAAACCGCCGCTCGCCTTCAGATGGCAGAAGTGCTTAAACGCAACGCTGACCGTGGCATGTTCACCATTACGCTGTCCGCCGGTCACGAACGTACCCTCTACGCCTTCCTCGATCCGACGTGCAGCGTCTGCCGGGCAATGGAGCCTGCCATTGAACGTCTGACGCAGGAGTACAACGTGATTGTCTTCCCGGTTTCGGTGGTAAATGACGGCGGCAATGCCGTGGAGAAAATCGTGCCCCTGCTCTGCCAGAAAGACGCGACAAAACGCGCCGCTGGCTGGCAGGCACTGTTCCGTGCCGACGCCGGAATGCCCGTTCCGGGGAGCAGCAGCGCACCCGTCGATCCGGAATGCGGAAAAGCCGCAGAAGCGGCCGTCGCCGTGAACGACCTCGGTTTCCGCCAGTTCGGTTTTGAAGGTACCCCATGGGTACTGACCGACACAGGTTTCCGTCTGTCAACGGGGTTACTGGCCGAACCAGCCAAAATCGACCTGTTCCTGAAAACCACCGACCAGATGCAACCTGAACAGGCCGATCGCTTCCTGAAAACCGTCAACACTCAGGAGTAATCAATGCAGAACACTCCCGTTAACCAGGCGATGATAAACCGGAACGCCTGGGGCTCCCCGCTGATTGAGCTACTGCGTGATCATCTGTTGTATGCCGTCATCATGGCGGGCAGCATGGTGGCCGGTTTCATCTGGCCGCTGTCCATTCCGCTGTGCCTGCTGCTGGCCATCGTTGCCAGCATCAGCTTCAGCACCCACCGCTGGCGCATGCCGATGCGTATACCCCTGTACCTTCACCGGGTGGATCCGTCGGAAGACAGGAAGGTGCGCCGCAGCCTGTTTAAAGCCTTCCCTTCCCTGTTTCAGTATGAAACCCTGCAGGAAAGCACCGGTCGTGGAATATTTTATCTCGGGTACCAACGGCTTCGTGACACCGGGCGTGAGCTCTGGCTCTCTCTCGATGACCTGACCCGGCACGTCATGTTCTTCGCCGGGACAGGCGGCGGGAAAACCGAGACAATCTACGCCTGGATGCTGAATTCATTCTGCTGGGGCCGGGGATTCACCTTTGTCGATGGCAAGGCGCAGAACGACACGGCAAGGACGGTCTGGTATCTGGCTCTCCGCTTTGGCCGCGAAGACGATGTGGAATTCATTAACTTCATGACTGGCGGGATGTCACGCAGTGAGATAATCCACAAGGGAGATAAAAGCCGGCCGCAGTCCAATACCTTTAACCCGTTCGGCCTCAGCACCGAGGCCTTTATTGCCGAAACCATGCAGTCCATGTTGCCCACCAATGTTCAGGGGGGCGAGTGGCAGTCCCGGGCCATCGCCATGAACAAGGCGCTGGTTTTCGGCACCAAATACTGGTGCGTGCGGGAAAACAAAACCATGTCACTGCAGCTGCTGCGCGAGTTCATGCCGCTGGAGAAACTGGCCGAACTCTACTGCCGTGCCGTGGATGACCAGTGGCCGGAAGAAGCTGTCTCTCCACTGCATAATTACCTGGTGGATGTGCCGGGATTTGATATGGCGCTGGTCCGCACACCATCGGCCTGGACGGAAGAACCACGCAAACAGCACTCCTATCTGACCGGTCAGTTTCTTGAGACATTCAGCACCTTCACGGAAACTTTTGGCGATATCTTTGCGGAAGATGCGGGGGATATCGATATCCGCGACTCCATTCACAGCGACCGTATCCTGCTGACGCTGATCCCGGCCATGAACACTTCCCAGCACACCACCTCCGCACTGGGGCGTATGTTTGTCACCCAGCAGAGCATGATCCTGGCCCGCGACCTCGGGTACCGGTTGGAAGGGCTGGACACCGAAGCGCTCGAGATAACAAAGTACAAAGGCCAATTCCCCTACATGAATTACCTGGACGAAGTCGGTGCTTTCTACACGGAACGTATTGCCGTTCAGGCCACTCAGGTACGTTCACTGGAATTCGCGCTGGTCATGATGGCACAGGACCAGGAGCGTATTGAAACTCAGACGTCTGCAGCCAATGTCGCCACGCTGATGCAGAACGCCGGCACAAAGATCGCAGGGAAGATCGTCAGTGAGGACAAAACTGCGCAGACCATCAGTAACGCTGCAGGCAAGGAGGCCAGGGCCAGCATGCTCAACCTGCAGCGGCGTGATGGCGTTATCGGGACGTCATGGATTGATGGCGACCACATCAATATCCAGATGGAGAACAAAATCAACGTTCAGGATCTGATGAAGCTGCAGCCCGGTGAACACTACACGGTGTTTCAGGGTGACCCGGTCCCGGGAGCCTCGTTCTATATCAGTCCGGAGGAGAAGAGCTGCAACATTCCGCTGGTCATCAACCGCTATATCACTGTGAATCCACCAAAGCTGGAACGACTGCGCAGACTGGTTCCCCGGACGGCACAGCGTCGTCTGCCAACACCGGAGAATGTCAGCCGGATCATCGGTGTGCTCACTGAGAAAACCTCCCGTCGGCGTAAAAAGACAGACACAATGCCCTGGAAAGTGATCGACACCTTCCAGCAGCGGCTGGCCAACCGTCAGGAGGCGCATAACCTGCTGACAGACTTTGACATGGATTTCGCGGGGCGTGAAAAAAATCTGTGGGAAGAGGCGCTGGATACCATCCGTACCACCACCATGGCCGAACGCACCATTCGCTATGTCATGCTCAACCGGCCCGAATCTTCCGCGCCTTCCCGGGAAGATGACGCGCCAGCCCCCAACGCTCTTCTTAAAAATCTGACGCTGCCTCCGGTCACCCATGTTCCCGTTGTCAGGAAAAGGAATGATGAGCCCCCGGTACAAGCTCCCCCGCCCCTGAACCAAATGGAGTGGCCTGAATGACAGTACCGACCATAAAAACAGGAACGTCGGATTATGAGCAACTTTGCGTCCTTATCGCATTCGAAAGCCAGATGCTCTGTCTCCTGGCGGAACATCGATGGGGGATACTGACCGCTTCAGATGCAGAACTGGTCGCCTGGGAACTGGGATGGGAACACGCCAGCGATATATCTGACTTATCACTCTCCTGCGCTGACGTCCTCTCGTCCATCAACGTAATGGGAGAAGAACTGCTTCCGGGTGGATGGGTTGATGCAGTGCAGACCGGCAGTGATGACCGCATCAGGTATGAACGACATTTCAGGAAAGCTGAGGAAAAATACCCTGCCGGTGACAAGAACATTGAACGCCATAACATGACGTTCAGGCGATTGTATGGCTCGCCGGATGACTCTGCAGGCTATGTCTTTATACAGACGGCTTTGCCGCGTAATGCAAACTACTGCGTCAGTCAGACAGACAATGATGAAAAGGTCATCGCTGTTCTGGACTCCCTTAATGATGCGATAGCAGTAGCACGCTATGCCGCATCTCATGATGGTGGTTATGGTGATGTCTGTATCGCAACATCAGACCACCCCACCACACATTCGGACTTTGAAAGCTGGTTTACAGACTGACGTCGGTCCGGATATTTCCGCGCGTTCTCCCTCGTTCACAATCCTCTTAACGGGTTAAACAGGATCATTCCATGAAAAAATTACTTTTAGCTCCCCTGCTTTGCGTCCCTACACTGGCAATGGCCATTCAGCCGGTCTCTGACACGGAAGCGACAAATCAGCTCCGGCTGATGAACAGCCAGCTTGAGTTGATTGCCAGTACGCTGGCCAGCAATCAGCAAAAAATATTCACCTGCACTGATGGAGAGAAGATCTATACGGTCGGACTGGATATTACACGCGGTGCTTCACAGTACAGGTGCATACTGAAAGGCAATCATGCTGAATGGGAGCGACAACCCCGGCTCTCGTTGAAGTAATAAAAGACCACATTGTGCACTGTTGTGTTACCCAAAAGACCGGATAACGGCTGGATGCCGCCAGCCGTTCCGGCAGATGTTCGCTTCAGAATGGTGGTAACACCGGAGAAACTGAAGAAATCAGGCGCACGGCGCAGTTAACCAGACACCTGCTGCGCACCGTCACTTTCCACGTTTTCCGTTATACCGAAAAATTCTTTCAGAGTGACATCATGCAGGGATGGCAGATGCGCCACGCAAACGCCAAGCATATCGGTACCAGGATTAGATCGTGACGGGTTAAGGCGGTTAGCAAAACGCTGCAGTTCCGATCTTCCTGGCTCAGTACCATGAATGGCCACATACAGTTCCCGGAGCGAACCTGCATTTTTGATGGCATCCGTTGCGGCTCTGATGTACTGCTCACCGGCCTCTGTCTTTTTGGGCATGTCCCCTCCTGTCGCATTCCGAAGCAGGATACTCCCCTCTCTTTTTTATATCAAAAATGATTTGCATCCGCTGGAGAGTGCGGAATAATAACGCACATCAAAGATGATATGCACCTTTAACAACCATCACTCTGTGTCATTTTTCACACACTACCGGCGGCACGAAACACCACGGTATTACTGCGAGGTACAGATGCATTTTTTTAACACTATAGTCGACATTCCACCTGCAGAAGACCGACGGTCTGGTTTTGAGCAACACATATTACAATGGGGATTCTCTGTCTTACGCGATGAGTGCGGACAGTATGCCTCTGAAATCACCCGGGCGGCCTGGCTAGGTTTTTCACTTTATGCCACATCACTTACCGATGACGCACTGTCGCTGACGCCGGATGAGCCGGTTATCCCGGAGACAGACAGCCCGCTGGCTGATTTGTCGGTTCTGTCACCGGAACAGTTTTTTAAAGGACACCGAACAGAAGCCACGGCAAACGTCACCACCACGCAAACGCACACCGTGGATCTGACAGAAGAGGAACAGCGGGACATAATTGAAAGCCGCCTCCTGCAGCGCGCATTCAGTGACAAAAACGGTCATGCCTCGAAAAAAGAAGCCATGAAGCAGGCCCGGCTCATCACGGATGAATACCTCAAACCGTCCTGGGTATATAAAAATAACGATCAGTATTATGTTTCCACCCACGGTTTTGACCTCTCCCGACGCCCTGACGTTACCATCACCCAGTCTCAGGTTGACGCCCTGCAGAAAGTAAAGGGAATGCCGGAAACCGGCCAGTCCCGCGATCTGGAACCCGGCGTGGTGGCCCGTTTCGGTTATAACGGCCGTATTTTCCAGCAATGTGGCCGCTACCTCGACGCAGTTGATGTCGTGGAATGGATAGCGGTACAACAGCGTCCCGCCATTTTTATCAGCATTCCGTCTGACTACAGCAGTGAGCGGAAGATGCACATTGACAGGATCAGACGTGAGCTTCTTGATTACCACGACATCATCACCGCATATCGCTGGGTGACAACAGACACGGTCGTTATGGCCATCAGCCACCATGCCGCAGGTATACACGCCCGGGATCAGGTACAGAATCCCTGGTGGCTCCTCCGGGCTTTCAACCGTCCCAACTCCCTGGTTTTTGGCAGGGGCTGAACAACAAATACAGACAGTAACTTCCATACCCTGAGAGTGAGGAAGGATGCAATGAAATCTAACAGACGTGAAGGTTGCTCAGAGGAACTCCGGTGGCTGATCCATCTGGAAAGTGAGCTGGTGATGACCGCCGCATATCTTCGGGTATTCGGTTCACTTCCGGAAAGTCAGAACAGTACCATCATTGCGTACTGGGCTGGCTATGAATTCACTGTCCATGGGCTGGAGCACCGTGAGTGGCATTCAGCAAATTATGCGGATGTGGCCGTATCAGTACGCGCTATGGCTGCCAGCATTAATGAGCAGGAGTGGACAGACGGATGTCAGCAGGCTGAGTATGAACTAAGTCAGCTTACGTCCTCACGGTACGCTTTTCTCAAAAGGTGAAACAACGCTACGACCTACCATTTTGGCTGTGGCCCTTTTTAGCAACTTTCTGGCGCACTGCAACTCACCAGACCTTTCGTCACTGAATATCCGTAACCCTTGCCTGGCGGGGCAGAACGCCTGCGCCATCTTAATAATTAAGGAGAAACCATGACCCGTTATATCCAGTCAGTCCCCTGCAATAAAAAACTGTTCCACGGTATCCAGGTAATTACCGGTTTTATGCTGGCTGTTGTTTTCAGGAGCATTACGCATCTGCCAGCGGCGCTGCTGGCCACCATATCGGTAATCATACTGCTGACCGGTAATGAGCGTCTGTTATCCGTACCCGCTGAATTATCATCAGCCTCCCCGGACGCCATCATTATCATGCTGAAGAACATGCTGTTATCAGCATGGTCACTTGCCATTCTGTTAACGTTGGTGGAGCGCCTGTACGGTTTGCATAACTGATGACCGATATCATCCATTTATTAACAAGGAAATAAAAATGCCCAACAAAATGCATAACTCAGGTGTAGCTACAATTTCTGCTCCTGAATTTGTTCTCAGAAATTTAAAAAAGAAAAATAAAATAAACAGAATTCTTCGCTCAGGAAAGATAGCCGTTATTATAGGTGAGCCAGGGACTGGAAAAACATTATTAGCCGAAAACTGTCTAAGGAATCACACATTCATTAAACCAACAGAGCGTGATCATCAAAATCGCTATATTTTATCAACCGAGGTAGCACACGATAAAAAAAGTGCGTTAATAATTGATGATGCTTTTCTATTTAATAAGGAAAGTCTCAAAAAGTTTGCAGAGTATACCTGGGGAAAAAGGATAAAACTCATTATTACCGCCAGCTCTCCGGAAGATATACCGGGGATAGAACCCATTGCTGACTATATCAGACTCGAAATCCCTCCGGTAAACGTGCGTTCTCCAGACAACAACAAAGACAACACCTTCCAGCTCGACCTTCCACCCAACTTTTAATTAGCAAAGAATAATTTGTTGCGCTGGCAGGATAAATAAACCGTTGGCAGTACGTATTTCGGGGCGACGTGAATACCAGCACCGGATGAAAGAACGCGACACCCCGAGTATCAGTAAAGTAATAAAAAGGCCGCATGATGCGGCCTTTTTTGTTTCTGAGTCCGGACACAATTCACCTAAAAGAGATCGGATAGAGGTAGTTAATCGCCTTTTATATCTGTCCTGAGAGTATGCCTGCTCGGTAAGCGCTGGCTCGTTCGACCAGATTTTTCATGTTTCCGTCTTCGTTCTGGAAATCATGGCCATCGGGATCTAACACAAACTGGAGGATGAAAAAGTGATGAATTCCCTGAAACTCAAAGTAAGAGTAAAACAACAATGTGTCGCAAACCCTGCGTGACTGCGCCTTGCTAACCCAGGCATCCAATTCCTGATCCGTTTTCCCATCAAAAACGTGCACATGATGCAGTTTTTCTTTTTTTGCGCCAGGTTTGGGGAAATGGTTAGGTTTATCTTTACCAAAAAGATCAACTACAGACGCATACTCCATCTGTATGTGATTTTCCGGAGCAGGAATGTTGCCGAGGTCAGCACTTTCAGTCTTGTAATCAATGAATGCTGAATAAGCCTTCTGAAATCCGGGCAAGGTATCTGGTGATAATGCGAGCAAGGCATCAACATCAAAGACAAGTTGATGCCCCTCTTCTGAAGTGGACTGCCGATGGAAAACGCTCCCTGTCATTATGAATCAAACCTGAGACGCTTTACGCTCTTTAGCCGGAATTTCAGAAACGGGAACACGCAACGCCCGCACAGCCGCAGCCATAAGAAACATGTCTTCACGACTGGTGCTTCTGGCCTTAGGATTTTGTTTAACAGCTTTTTTCATAGTACCTCCTGATGGACGGAGTCCAAATCAAGGTGTATGCATGCCCATTCTTTGACTGACAGGGCAACTTTTAAGCAATAATAGCACACCTCATGGCTCAGATACCATCCCCCGGCGTCTGACGGTACGTGGACCAGCGTTATTAACTAGATACCATTTCACCGCCATGCTAGAGAGGCGATGGTGGCTTCCAGGTCTGCTTCGGTTCATCCCGATCATACCGGGAATCATTACCCTGGCCCGACATACCCATAAACTGTTGTTCGCTTTCAACACGCAACCTGTCGATATCGGCTCTCGATATCCGGTATTCATCACCATCCTGTCGGTTAACATTGTGCCAGGCCACCATTTTCGCAAACGCCTGGTTAAACTGCTCATTGTCGCCCTGTGGTGACATTGCCACGTCCGGAGAACGGCTGAACAAAATCGGGGACACCTTAACCATATTCCGTTTCAGCGTGTCGTAATCACGACTGTTCCCGAATATCACCCGATCGCCATAGTCCGTGCAGATATGTTCCCCGGTTTCTTCATCGCGGAACTGCACGCGGCCATTTTTCTGCAACGCGGCCTTAAGCCCCGGAACACCGGCATAAACTGGCGTACCACCAGGCTCACAGATCACCACGCAACGTTTATCTGTGGTCACTTTCACTGCGTCGCCCCGGCGATCGCGGTAATCCCATCCCCTCAGCTGCGATATCGCAGCCTTGTCCCCTTTCAGGGCTTCCACCTCCACCCACTGCCGGTACGACGGCGGATACCATTTCCCTTCACCGATCAGCTGTAAACGCTCATCCTTCATCGTCTCTTTCAGTTTAATCAGCGCTTGCATGCGCTGCACTTCCGCAATATGGTAATGCAGCTTACGGATCAACGGATCACGGTACTGCGCCCGGATATACGCCTTACGCCGGCGGCACATCTCATGAATATCCTGGTAGCGTTCACGACCGCGCAGATCCGGCTTACGCCAGTTTGCACGCCACGCCGCATAACGCGCTTTCAGATCTTCACGCGCAGCTGCGCGCGCTTCGCGCCGCTGGCGACGCAGTTCAGGGTCGCGTTTCATGCCCGGTATATCCCTGTCGCTGACGGCCAGCTCCGGGTTATACCGGCTTTCTGGTGGAACCCGTTTGAAGATATCTGCAGGAACAGGCCTGAATGCGCCGGCATGAGGCTCTGCCCGCGCAAGCGTCAGATCCGGATGCACATGGCTCGCCTTCACCGGCGTCTGCTCATGATTGTACGCATCCATCACAACCAGTCCCTGATGCTCCCGCATCAGCAACAGCCCCTGTCGTGCAAACTGTTCATGACAACGTTCCCAGGTGAACTGACCTGTTCCGATAAGCGTCTCAATTTCCTGACGGCAGTGTGAGATTGCGTATCCCCACAGGCTTTCCTTATCCGAGAAAATCTCACGTTTCAGCGCCCCCTGCGGACCTGAACCTGTGCGCAATTTACGCCATTCCCGATCGGAAACCGGAGTAGCTTCCAGACCGCCGCCGGTGAATTGTTCTGTGGGTGTCACCTGCCGGAAAATGTCTTTCGGTACCGGCTGCCAGCCACCTTTATACGAGTCAAGGATCGCTTTCGTTAGCGCAGGCCACACACGTTCTGCCCTGACTGGTGTTCGGGTTGGATCATATCCATCACAGATAACCAGTCGGTCATGTTGTTCTTTCAGATACAGACCAGACTGTGCCAGAAGCGTATGTACAGACTGTATAGTTCGCTGCGACGGGTCCTGATCAAGTGCAATCAACGGCGCGCGTAAACGGGCGATCGCATAGTCGGATAAGGATTCTTTCTCTGTCATACGTTCAGGACGCGACGGCACAATAACCTTGTCTGGTTCGTAACGACCAACAGCCGGAACTTGCGCGAAAATATCCTGTGCAGGTGGAATAAACTCACCCATTTTACGAATAAGTTTATCGGTATCGAAGGCGTGACCAAATGTAGAAAGCGTAACGCCAGGCCGTTCACTGTTCCAGCCATCCTTTACTTTAAGCTCACCGTTATCCGCTGACAGGAACAAACCTTCTTTCGCAAAGCGCTGATGGAGAGAGGACCAGTCGGTCACAGGGGATTCGCGTAAACCGGCAATTGTCGTGTCGGCAATGTACTCTTTCAGACTCTGGTTACGCCCCCGAGTCCAGGCACTTTGACGATCGCGTTCAACAGAAGTACGGCGAATGATACGATTATCAGGCGCGATCACATAGCAACCATTATCAGGCGAGAAACCATGCTTCAGCTCCAGTTCTCGGCAGGCCTTATGGAGTTTTTCCTGGCTGTAGGAAAGCCAGTTAAGATAGCCGGTTTCAGGATGAACACGGTTCACTGCAACGTGGACATGAAGATTATCTGTGTCCGTATGTATCGCAGCAACGAACTGGTGGTCGCTCATACCCAGTCTTTTCAGTGAATGTCTGACTGAGTCATAAACTTGTTCAGGACGCGGACTTTCGTGTGATTGCCATGAAAGAAGATAATGGAAAACCGGATCGCTGTTGTCATGCGCATACCTGGCTTTCTGCGCAATAAACTCCATCTCTTCTGCGGCGGTTTCGATGGACGTGCAGTTATGAAAGCATGTCACCCCATAGAAATTTACCCACTCACCGCCGTCCGGCATTACATCAACCAGGGAGACAAAGGACTCATCCCGCAGTTTTGTGGCGTAATCCACAAGACGGGAAAAACGGCTGCGGTGCGGCATTTCCGGTTTCATTCCGGATGCTTTCACCGCTTCCATTAGATCATCATCCCGTTCTTCATCACGCACGGAAACATAGGAGACCAGGTCCACAAATGAGGACTTGCCATCTTTACGTTTCGGTGGAATGACGGCGATCATGATGCTCTTCTTCTCTCCGCGTTAATCGTTGCTCATCAGCTTTTTTCTGAGCGTGGTGGACAGTTCTGTTATTGCTACAAGGACCGTGGAGTATTCTTTATCCCCCACTCGCTTCCCTTCAACAAAAAGATGCTTTTGCAGTCTCCCCAGCCTCAGTAACTCCGTCATAAAGCTGTCATCGATGACCGGAGTAACCTTTCTGTTCATTGCGGCGTTTCGGATATAAGCCGATACGCTTTGCCCAACCGCTTCTGCTTTCTGTTCAATCTCTTCGATTTCATCTGGCGTGAATCTCAGGGTCTTGATAACGGTTTTCTGCCGTTTATCACTTCCCCTTCGTGATGCTTTGTCGCTCATGCGTGCTCCTTACTCGGGTGTCGGGGCGGAGCCCTGACCAGGTGGTGTTTGTAATATCGTGCGTGCGCGGTATTACAAACACACATCCTGTCCCGTCTTTAAAATCATTATACGCTTCGCTGATAGTTTCGCCTAGTGGCGATTTGACGGCATCGGCAGTGCGGGGCACTGCCACTTTCATGCAGGCAATGTTATGATTTGGATGACAATATTCTCAAAGAGGAATGAAGATGAGTAAGAAGGCATTTTATTCAGATGAAGATATCGAACAGGCAAAATCTGCGCTGGCAGGATTGCCGGATCTGACACCACAGCGTAAATCACAAAAGGAGTTTCTCGATGCAATCCGTGATGATCTTTTAGCTCTGGTTAAAACGAAAGGTTACACGGTCTCTGATATCAGGGAGACTTTAAAAACAACGGGATATGAAATCAGTGAAAGGGCGCTTCGTGAAATCGTCCGTGATGCCGAAAAGAACAAATCAGCACGTAAAAAGCGCAAATCAGCCATAAGTTCTGCATCCACAGAAGCGAAGTAATATTTGCACGCTGAATACATGATGCACTTATGTAATTTTTATCTGGCTGAAATCAATTTTCAGCCAGGCTTTCAGCATGATGAAATATTATTTACCAGTTAAACGTCGGCACGTCTGCCAGCATTTCTCCCCATGATGTAAAATGAACCATACTGATATCAGCCTTTATCATAGCTGTGTAAATCAGCATTCTTGCCGCTTTTGAAATACCATGTCGCTTCAGTACCAGAAGCGGATAGCTGATGGCATCAACACGGATGATGTAACCCAGATCGGATTCATGGATCCATTCGCTTTCGTACTCTGTGTGGCATAGTTCGCTCAGAATATCGCTGTCCCGTCGCGTAATATGACTAAGACTACATTCCAGTACAGAACGTATCACTCTGTTACTCAACTCAATGCGTTCACCCCATCCCAGCGAAGTGATAACGTTTTCCCACGTCCATTCAGGGACATCAGGAACCTTAGCATTGATCTGTTGAAATGGCAGATTAAGTACCGCCGAAAGATTAACTCCTGATGCAATAATACGCGGGTGAGGTTCACTGGCGTAGCAGGTGGAAATCAGTTCTCCGTTCACATAGAGAGCTTCATCACCGTTATCCAGTCGGATACAGGTGACGCCATGAGGCGCGCGGGGGATGTAGTGAGGCATGTTACGTTCCTTGCAGAAGTGTGCCGGAACATATTCCGGCAGTGTGTTATTGAATGCCGCCCCGCTGCTGGGCGGTGGTTATCAGGCATACACGCGGAAAAGTTCCAGCATACTCTGGACGAGCTCCCGTTCAGCCACGTTAAGAGCGGATATATGGACGGGCTTCTGAACACGTCTACAACGAACCAGCGATGCACCCGGCTTTTTCAGATGCGGCATAATAGCGTCAGGCTTCAGTGTTTCGGGGATTTTCAGTGGGTGACAGGTTTTAGCTCGTTCCTTTACAAAATATTCGCAACAGGTGACGATTAACGGGTCTTTCATAGTGTCTCCTCAGAGTCATTGTGATAACGAACTGTTACAGCAGCCTGTGTAAACAGATATGGCACTCACGCTGCTTTTTTATTGCCTGTATTCCGGCATCTTCTGCCGTCGCACTTTTCCGTTTTCAGGCAATGAGTGAAATTCCCTCATTACGCCAGTGCCCTGACAGGGCGGCGATGGAAAACAAGGGTGGAGGACAGATTATTTGGAGCCTGCGAGAAAAAATCTGACCGGAAAGCGCGAGCGGCCCTTGCTGAACGGAGGCGCTCTGTCAGAGTGCATAAGTAATGAGAGGCTTTCACGGCAGAAACGGACTGGACGGCAGAAGATGCCGGTTAATCCGGCGTTCTCTGGCGACCGCCGTGGCGGTCAGTGGAAGCGGCGCTGACGGAACGGCAGCTGCAAGCGGGTGGGGTACAGGCATCGCTTGCTATCCGAATGGACGGAGACGCATGCGGCTCCGCATAGCGCGGTGACCATGCGGCCACCACGCGAAGTGCAGGCGACGACACGGCAGCGACGGGGAGCCGAAGGTGCCCGGATGTTCGTCAGGAGGACAGACATTTCGTCGTCATTTATCATCAAAAATCGACTAAAACAAGAATATAAAAAAGTGCAGAATCTGCACTTTTCTTATGTGTGCATTTTGGAAATAATAAATCTAAAATAAGTGCAAATTCTGCACTTATTCAGGTATGAAAAATGACTGGTTACGAACTGCGCTTATGGCGAAAAGGAATGAACTGGAGCAGTGACAGGGCGGCCGAAGAGCTGGGGGTCAGCCTGCGTACATGGAAAGTTTATGAAAAGTCAGAAAAGGTTACACGGGTCGTAGAGCTGGCGACCATAACGCTGTCTCTCGCAGCAGCACTCCCCTACTTTGAACACCGGAAAACCTCTAAAGAGAGGATTGTAAACAGGATCCAGACGCTGACCGGGTCGGCAGGACTCAGAGGGAGACAATGAGCGCCTCGCAGCTCTTTATCAGGCGGCGTTCATAAACCCGCGCTGAAGGGATAGCGAATTCAGGGAAAGGTAACAATATTCGGGATCAGCGCTGTGGCTTCCCGCCAAAACACCCAGGTCGGTCAGAAGACGTTGCCGCCCAGCTCCGCAGGGGACTTTTCATCCTGGTTATTCATGAATGCGGTTGCACCAGAAGAGGAAAAAGGGACTGCCAGCGAACCGGCAATCCCTTCATAAAGGCGCTTTGGGCATGTCAGACATCATCAGCCCCTGAATGGCGGGGGTTAGCTACTTAGCGTACTTCGTGGCAGTTTCATGGCCTTCTTTGCCTTGCGGCATCTAAGAGGCTATCCTGATGTTGTCTAGGCATAAGGTGGCCTCATGGGTTAATGAAAATTAACTACGGGGCTTTCTGCCACACAACACGGCAACAAACCACCTTTACGTCATGAGGCTAAAAGCCTCAAGAGCCATCGCCATTATACCGCCCACGATACTGACTGACCAGGTATGCAGCATTACCACGCTGATTTTCCGCGAAAATAATCCGGGCGGTTCTCCAGTTCACGCTCGATGAGTTCATCAGCAAACAACGGCGCGATACGGTTTACACGGCGTTCCAGATTTCGCCTGCGGACGGCAGCTTTCCGTTCATCGCTCCAGCGTCTGACCTGTCTCTCATCCAGAAAATCCACGCATACCGCATATCCCGCGCCAGCCACCCATCGCGACATCACGGACTCGGGCGCCTGCTGACCAGCCTCCACGACTTCAGATACCAGTTCATGCGGACCCGGACACGGCGTGCGCGGTAACTTCCATCTGAGTGAATAGCGCCACTTCATCCCCGGCTCCGGTCCGTCAGCTTGTTCGGAACCAGCCAGCGTTCAGCCTGCCGCACATGTTCCGGGGTATCCCTGACGATAAACCGGATTTCATGAATGACGCCGTACAGCGGCTCTCCGCTGTCGCGCAGCCAGTCCAGCGATTTCAGCGAGGAAAACCGCGTCCGCCATTGCCAGAACCCACGCTCCAGCTCCCGCGCGTCAAACTCGTCAGCCCAGCGCCGATACCAGGTGTGGACAGTTTCCGGTGACTGAAAATTAAGTTCTGTCATGGCCTGTCCCAGCAGGTTCTGGCGCAGCAGCCAGGTATGTTCCAGCGCCCTTTCCTCCCGGCGCATTTTACGGGTGAAAGCAATTTTCTCGCGCTGCATCCGGCGGTCCGTGCGCGTGTGCATCACCTCCGGGAACAGTTCGGCCAGAACATCCGTGGATAACGGCAGCGGGCAATGTTCCCCCTTGCTGGCAATCAGGCGATCGAGTGCTTCTTCCACCTGTTTGAGGCTGGTCATTCGGTTCTTTGGCTCCCAGTTCAGACCAGGAATGCGCTGCGCCACCGCTGTGTTAATCCGGCTGCTGCCTGTCAGCATGCGCAAAAAGGTGCGCACATGTGGCAGGGCTGGCAGACGAGCCCCACGGTTGCGGGACTCTTCTACCGTCATAATGGCCTGTAATGCCGCCTGACGGGCTGGCTTCAGCGTGACAAGGGCGTGTGATGAGTGGATCATGCAGCCCCCTCCATTACCAGGATACTAAGAATGCTGGCCTGACTGTAACCATCGGCATCGAGGCTGGCTACCAGACTGAGTGTATGAGTGATGGCCTCCGGCGACCAGGCGGGTAGCGTGCTGATAATGGAGAACGGGCGACCGCTGACCGGAATAAAGACCACCATCCAGGACGGGCTGATATCACCGGGACTGCATACCGCGATGCTGAAATTGCCGTGGGATGGCGTGAAACGGATCTGTACCGGGAAGAAACCGCCAAACTCGCTGCGGTACTCGCCGTTCATGTCCCAGTCTTCGGGACACGTCAGATCACGCATCACGGCATGAGTCAGTTCGCGGCGTAAATCTTCGCCACCGTCCCGCCAGTCTTCATATTCCTGGGGGATCATGGTCTTCAGTACTGCGGGGGTGATTATGTTACGCATTATAGTCTCCTTAACACCGCCCCCGAAGGGGCGGCCTCCGTTATCAGGCTGCATCGGGCAGGGTGTGGTGGCTGTCTGCATCAGAAGCCGTATCGGGTGCATCAGCACTGCCTTTTTCGGTATCAGACACGTTGTTTTCTGCATCAGACGGGGCTTTTTCTGCATCAGGGGCGCGCATCCAGACAGGCACCCAGCGGGTGTCCCGCATTTTGTCCTCTGCCAGTTCAGCCGCATCGTCTTTCTTCATCTTCTCTGCGTCCCGCGCCGCACCTGTCAGGTTGGCCTCGTTCAGCGCGGCGATGATTTGCGGCTTTTTAAGGCCCGTGAAGAAATCGGCTTTCGTCGGCTGCCACCAGTCGCGCAGGTGGAAAGCGAGGGCCGTTTCCAGCGTATCGAGCGGACTGCGGGTGGTGCCTCCGGTGCCGCGCGTCTGCATACCGTCAAGACTGCATGCCGTGCAGAAACTGAGCAGGGCGCTAAGGTCTGTGGTGCTGAGGGTAAAAAAGGTGGTGAAGTCCTGTTTCCAGCCCTGCGGCGGCAGCAGCGCTTCCAGCCGTTGCCCTTCCTGCATCAGAGCCAGAAACGCCACGCCCTCTTTACCGGACGGGGCAACATTCGTCAGGGAATAATGCTTACAGTCCAGAGAGATCTGCGCGGGTCGGTTATACGCGCCGCTGCCGAACACGTTCAGGCAGAGTGTCCATGCCAGCAGGGCGACGGATTTTTCCGGCTGCTGCATCAGTGCCGCCTGGACTGCCAGCGTCCGTTCCGCACACATTTTTGTCAGCAGGGGAACACTGATTTCGTCCACTGGTTCAGGCTGACGTTCATATGTCTTAACCTGAACATGTTCTTCTTCCGTTTCTGACGTTTCACGCAACATCACGCCGCGCTGGACACAGATTTCACCGTGACTCCATGACACCACCACGCCGGACTGTGCGCGCATTTCCGGCGTCCACGCCCGAAGCTGTGCCGCGCATTCAATGGCCTCCATCTCTGACTCCATCGCGTCGGTTTCATCGCTGGCGGTCTGGTTCTCGTCATACTGATCCTGCAATTCATCCATGCGCTGCTGTTCCTGCTCCGTGTAAACCGCGTCAGGCTCATCCTGAATACGGTACACCGCGCTGTCCTCGCCGTGATAACTGACCGCCTCCATGCGTCCGGTGGCCCATGCCCAGCCCTCGGCCTCTTTCAGGCACTCCGCCGCCACCTGGAGTTTTTCCAGCAGGGCCGCATCCAGCGCCAGTCTGTCCACAAAACCGCCCTGCTCATCGCTGAACAGGTCAGCGCGGATTTCTTCGACGGAGAATGCGCTTTCCCCGACAAATGCATATTTGCTGTTGTTGAGAGTGGGAACCTGACTTTCGGTGATCAGGTTACGGATCACACGCACTTCCGGTTTATTGTTCCAGCTCTCACGACAGGCCGCTTCATAGACCTGCACCTGACGGTCAGTGTTATCTTCCAGCGCCAGCGCCTGACAGTGTTCTGTGGTAATTTTGTCCTCAGCCAGCGCCTGAAGAATGACCGGAGCCAGCCCTGCCAGCTTCAGCATGCGCTGGACGTGCTTCACACCGTAGCCCAGCAAATCACCGATTTGCGCCGGAGTTTTCCCTTCTTCAGCCAGTGAGCGGAATCCGGCGACCTGTTCGGCAGGGTGCATTTTCTTGTGTCTGCCATTTTCAGTGAGGGAGACAGCCCTTGCCAGTTCACGCGGCACCGCTTTATAAGAAATCCAGACGTTTTCAGGATCTACCTTGCCTTCCGCGACCAGCAGCCCGATCGCTTTTGTCCGGCCGCCGCCACATACCACTTCCAGCCGACCATCGTCACATTCCACCACCACAAGGTTATGGATCTGCCCGACC
This sequence comes from Citrobacter telavivensis, assembly GCA_009363175.1. NCBI lineage: Bacteria > Pseudomonadati > Pseudomonadota > Gammaproteobacteria > Enterobacterales > Enterobacteriaceae > Citrobacter > Citrobacter telavivensis. The sequence goes on along the minus strand of CP045204.1, from coordinate 86,168 downwards.
GCATGAATACTGTCGGCATACCCCCTGATTTCTTCCGGCGTGTGCGGGATGATGCGGCAGTTCAGTTCCCCGATAAAAAGGCGGGACCAGGCGGTGTAACGGATGGGGGCGTTATCCAGTGCGGTAACCAGGACATCTGATTGTGCGCCCTCTTTGCGCGCAGTCGCTTTGGGACTGGCTTTTTTGGTTTTTTTTGCATTAGACTCGGTGACTGACATAGTTAATACCTCTCTGATATTGATGATTGTCCGGCCCTGCGGAGTTACCGCTCCGGCAGGGCACCTCTTACTGCTTACTGCGTGTTACGGATGCCATAATCCCGGATGTAGCGGTTGATCCAGTACTCGCCACCCGGTTCAAAATTCCATGTACGCCAGACCATTTCCCCGTTCTGACGAACCACCAGGCGAAAGTGCGTCCCCTGATCGTCTTCAATGGCGACATTCTGATACTGCGCTGCCACCGCTTCGGCCTGTTCGCGGGTGAACGTGCCATCAGGCAGGGATTTCAGGGGGGCCGCCGTGTTGTCTGTCATGCTGTTTCTCCTGTAACAGCCCCGCCATCCGGGGCTTTAATGAAAACCAACTGCTCAGAACGGTATGCTATCGTCGAAGTCATACGCCGGATCGGGTTGCGCTGGCGGCTGCTGCGCGGCAGTGGTGTTTTTGCCTTTTGCGCCCCTGCCCCGACCTTTTGCCCCGCCGGACGCTGCCGGAGGTGGGGTTTGCGCCGCCTGTTGCGGCTGTCCGCTGAACTGCTGACCACTCTGAGGCTGACTTTCACGGCGACCGCCCAGCATCTGCATGGAGCCGCCCACGTTGACCACCACTTCAGTGGTGTATCTGTCCTGACCGGACTGATCGGGCCATTTTCGGGTACGCAACTGGCCCTCGATGTAGACCTGAGCACCCTTGCGCAGGTATTCACTGGCGATTTCCGCGAGTTTTCCAAACACGACAACACGGTGCCATTCGGTGTGTTCGCGCATCTCCCCGTCCTGTTTGTCACGCCATGTTTCAGACGTCGCCAGGGTAAGATTTGCCACCGCGCCCCCGTTGGGCATGTAACGCACTTCAGGGTCCTGCCCCAGATGACCGACCAGAATGACTTTGTTAACGCCTCGTGCTGCCATGATGAATCTCCTTAATCCGTTGTTTTGCTTTTAAAACCATCACCCGTTGAGTTTCGGGAGCCGCGGTTTTGACGTTTGCGGGAACCTGCTGTTTTGTTCCCTCTGGTATGACCTTCACCCGTTTGAGAACCTTCGCCGCAAGGGGCATACCGGCCACGGCATGGCGCATCTGTCCGGGGCAGAACGCAAAAGTTTTTGTCCGCCTGCGGGCAAAAAGTTTTGTGGGCTGTTCATTTCACCCTGGACAGTTAATGCGACAGGTTGTGGCTGTATCAGCCCCCGGCGACAGGGACTTAAACGGGGGAACGGTGCCAGGTACGGCAATGAGCAGGGACCCGCCGCAACGACGGAGCGCGGCACGCGAAACGGCGTTGCGCCTTACAGCCCGGCAGCTTCACCGCCGGGGTGCCGGAAGCGCAGGCCACGGCGCGCCAGGGGCGGCGCGGCCGGAACGGCCGCTGCAAGCCCGGTGTTGACGTTGCGACAGCCTGGGATGGAAACCCGCTGCCCCGGAGGGGCCGGGCAGAGACAGCGCAGCTGGCTCGGTGCGAAGCATGACAGCCCCGGTTCCCGCCAGGGAAGTCGCCCGGCGTCAGCAAAGCCAGAGAGGAAATATGACTGACAGTGATAAGCATCATCAGCGTAAGCGTCAAGCCACTGCCGCCTGTTGCGATTACTAACGATTGACGATGATAGAGTCCTCTTATTAACGTTAATGGACTCTATCAATGTCAAACACTCTTCAGCCCCGCAGGGCGCGGGCGTCCTACTCAATGGACTTTAAGCTGGCTCTCGTCGAAAAGTCATATCAGCCTGGAGCCTGTGTTGCCCGGTTGGCGCGGGATAATGGAATTAATGACAATCTGCTGTTTACCTGGCGCCAGCGTTACAGACATCTTCTGCCCGATGAAATACAACGGTCAATCAGAGAGCAAGACTCTGTTATCCCCGTTGTCTTGCCTGATATGGTCCTGTCACACCATGCTGAGCCGCACTATGAATCCGCCGCTCCAGCCTGCCGCGAGGCCATGACATGCGAGGTGACTGTCGGCGGTGCCAGCCTGCGTCTGTCCGGGGATTTATCACCTGCACTTCTGAAAACGCTGATCCGCGAGCTGAGCGGGAGGAGCCGATGATACCCTTACCGTCAGGCACTCGTATCTGGCTGGTTGCCGGGGTCACCGATATGCGTAAGTCCTTCAATGGTCTGGGCGAACTGGTCCAGCATGTTCTTGATGACAATCCGTTCTCCGGCCACCTGTTTATCTTCCGTGGTCGTAAAGGTGACACCGTGAGGATCCTCTGGGCTGATGCTGACGGTCTGTGTCTGTTTACCAAACGTCTGGAAGAGGGACAGTTCGTCTGGCCTGCTGTACGCGACGGCAAAATCGCCATCACCCGCTCACAACTCGCCATGCTCCTCGATAAGCTGGACTGGCGGCAACCTAAAACTGCACGCCTTAACTCACTGACGATGTTGTAAAAAGCGCATGACCGCATTATAAATGGGGTCATGAGTCAGGACTATCTCGCCCGTATCGCTGCGCTGGAAGACGCGCTTCGCCAGAAAGACAGCCAGCTCAGTCTCGTTGCTGAGACTGAGTCGTTCCTGCGTTCGGCGCTGGCCCGCGCAGAAGAGAAAATAGAGAACGAAGAGCGTGAAATAGAACATCTGCGGGCTCAGATAGAAAAACTGCGCCGAATGCTGTTCGGTACCCGTTCAGAAAAGCTACGCCGGCAGGTCGAAGAAGCCGAAGCCCTGCTGAAACAGCAGGAGCAGCAAAGCGATCGTTACAACGGCCGGGACAATGATCAGCAGGTTCCGCGTCAGTTGCGCCAGTCCCGTCATCGTCGCCCGTTACCGGAACATCTTCCCCGCGAAATAAACAGACTGGAGCCAGCTGAAACCAGCTGTCCTGGTTGCGGTAGTGATATGGCCTATCTCAGCGAAGTCAGCGCGGAGCAACTGGAGCTGGTCTCCAGCGCCCTGAAAGTGATCCGCACGGTCAGAGTGAAAAAGGCCTGTACCCGATGCGACTGCGTCGTTGAAGCGCCAGCGCCCTCACGTCCTATCGACCGGGGCATCGCCGGGCCGGGTCTGCTGGCCCGCGTGTTAACGGCCAAATACTGTGAACACCTGCCGCTGTATCGCCAGTGCGAAATCTTTGCCCGTCAGGGTGTGGATCTGAGTCGTGCGCTGCTCTCCAACTGGGTGGATGCGTGCTGCCGGTTAATGGCCCCGCTGGATGAAGCCCTCTACCACTACGTGATGGACTGCCGCAAACTGCATACGGATGACACTCCGGTGCCCGTGCTGGCGCCGGGCAGAAAGAAGACGAAAACCGGGCGTATCTGGACATATGTCCGTGATAACAGAAGCGCGGGTTCATCAGATCCGCCAGCGGCATGGTTCGCCTTCTCACCGGACCGACAGGGGAAACACCCTCAGCAACATCTTCGGCACTATCATGGCGTGCTGCAGGCAGATGCCTTCGCAGGGTACGACAGGTTGTTCAGCGCAGAGCGTGAAGGTGGCCCGTTGACAGAAGCGGCATGCTGGGCTCATGCGCGGCGCAAAATCCATGACGTCTATATCAGCACCCGGACGGCCACAGCAGAGGAGGCTCTGAAGCGCATCAGTGAGTTATACGCGATAGAAGAGGAAATACGCGGCCTTCCGGCATCTCAGCGGCTGGCCGCCAGACGGTCCCGAAGTAAACCGTTGCTGATATCCCTGCATGACTGGTTGGTGGAGAAAAGTGCCACTCTGTCGAAAAAATCCCGGTTAGGCGAGGCGTTCGCTTATGCACTGAACCAGTGGGATGCCCTGTGTTACTACTGCGATGATGGTCTGGCAGAGCCGGATAATAACGCTGCTGAGCGAGCGCTACGAGCGGTCTGTCTGGGCAAGAAAAACTACATCTTCTTCGGCAGTGATCATGGTGGTGAACGTGGTGCCCTGCTGTATGGTCTGATCGGAACGTGCAGGCTGAACGGTATCGATCCAGAGGGTTACCTTCGCCATATCCTGAGCGTATTGCCGGAGTGGCCCATCAACAAAGTGGCCGAACTGCTGCCATGGAACGTAGATCTCACCAATAAATAGCCGTCAATACGGCGCTCACTTAACGCTTACTCATCAGCATGACATTCCTGTCCATATTCACGGACAGAGAGATATGTCAGGGCAGGAATACACCGGTACGCTGACAAAACACGGCGGATAACATGAACAGACGCGGACAGAGGGCGGCGGCGCGAAGCGCGGCCCCCTTCAGCGCCGCAGGCGCGCGGCCTTTTGTGGTGGTTCAGGACGGGGATCCTCTCCCCGCCTGGGTTACAGCCCCGTCAGTTTTGTATTCTGAGCAGAACGGTTGAAACAGCGGTATACGTGAACGTGCCACGCGGCAGCGGTTCCCAGACATCCGACAGGGGGCGGAGTATCTTCTGCTGGCGTGGCCCGTCGGGGCAAATCGCCGCCAGTGCCCCGCCGGAGTCGAGCAGCGTTAAAGCGTGCTGTATATGCCGGATATCCTGCGCATGGCTGAACGGCGGATTCATCAGAATTTTGCTGTAGCGGGTTTCCGGCTGCCAGTCCAGAAAATCCCGGCACCAGACAGTCACGCCCGGAAATGCCGCCCGCAGATGCCCGGCTAACGCCGCGTTAAGCTCCACGGCGTCACACCGCGCCAGTGGTGCTGCCTCCCGGATGGCCCGTAAAATAGCCCCCGTCCCCGCCTCCGGCTCCAGTATCCGGTCTGAATCCGTAATATCCGCCAGATCGACCAGCTGACGACAGACCGGATCGGGGGTGACGAAAAGCTGTGAGCTGGCCCGGATTTCGGTAACGGGAGTGCGCCCGTCGAGTCTGACCTGCATCGCCTGAATGCGGTCTTTGAGTTCACTATGCATATGAATAGCCCTTATCTCCCCGGCGCAATGCCGGGGAGTCTGACGGTTATTTTTTCGGAATTTCGACGGTTTTCATGTCGGTGATGTACACCGTATCGAGCGTATAACCGCCGGTCATGATGCGGCGGAACCGGTACGCGCCATGCTCATCATTTTCCGCCACACCCCGGACGGCCTTATAATCTGCCGGGGTTTTAGCCCATTCGGCCTTTGTCATCTCCCGGAAACCCTCACCCGGATAGTTGACGATCGGCGGACGTTTTGCGGCCTGTTTCGCAGCGATGGCCTCTTCGGTGGTCGGGGCTTTATAGTCGGTGATACGATCGGGCGTCAGCGTCATTGTCCCTTTGTAGCCCATAAAGCGGTAAGACGGGGTGACAACCGAACTGACCGCGCCGTTGCTTTTATTGATGCGGATGATGGTCAGCCACTCACCCCGGCTCTGAACCTGCCCGCCCAGCTCAAACTCCTGCGTACGGGTGACCACTCCGCCGCTTTCGTCCAGCATGGCCCGCTCATACGCCAGGCGGTTCAGGTAATGATTAGCCCAGCGCTGCTGATGGCGGATCGAACGCTTGTGACAGCGAACCGCAATATCGCGGGCCTGTTCAAAGGTGATAATCCCGTTATCAAGTGCCGAATGCAGGGACATCCGGCCTTCGTACTGGTTTTTTTCCGGCGGACGCGGGTACTTATCGAGCGTGAAACAGGCAGTTATGTGGTCGTAATTACTGATAAGCTGCGCCATTTTCAGATCCAGCGTCTCCGCCTGCCACATCGTCAGATATTTCTGCGACTGTGCAATGGCCTTTTCGGATTTGCGCAGATCCGCCTCAATCTTTTTAATACGGCGATAACGCACATCAGGGCGCTCTTTATACTTCGCATGACGCAGGGATGCCTGTGCCCGTTCCGCCCAGTATTCCGCACGTTCAAACAGCATCACGGCGCGTTTCATACCGTTCTCGATGCGCTGCGCATCCAGGCGTGCGCGTCGCTCGCTGTGATGGCCGACCAGGATCGGTTGACCAGCCGGAATAGCCGACGCCAGCACATCCACATGTACGAGTTCCTGTTCTGACTCTCCGGCGCGTTTGTCGCTGTAGACGCTGAAACGGTCGGCGCGTTGCTCCTGACGCTCAAACAGGGTGTTGTCGTCGTCTTCAATGTCTCCGGCAAGGGACAGAAGCATATCCTCACGGGCTGGCGTCCAGGCGGGCGCGACAAACAACCCCTGTTTTGGTGCCCAGCGAAAACCCACGGCGTGGATCTTCTGATAACTCTCATCATCGAGGCGTAACGCGGCATAAAGGCGTAATTTGTTGTCATCCGGGGAGTACGTCGCCCGGTACGACTGCGCGGGGCTGTCTTCGGACGCTGGCGGCGGGGTCATGTCGGCAGTCAGTGCCAGTGCGGTGGATTGTGTCATGGTTTTTTCTCCTTCCTGTGGTTGCCGCCCCTCGCGGGGCGGCTCACCTCATCAGTTAAATGCGCGTTTCAGTTCAAGGGTGCGGAGCACCTGCCCGATAGCGGCGTTTTTCATCGCGGGAATGTGAACGCCGCGCCCCTTGCGGATACTCCTGGCAATATGCCGCCCGAATGCCTTTAACGCCGGGTCAATCTCTGACACGGAAAGCTCGGCGCGACTGATGCGCTTATGTCGGCGGGGCTTTACAGCCTCTGCGGAAGGTGAAACAATAGAAACGGTCATAATAGTTAACTCCTTCTGGTAGTTAATGGAGCCGTAAGAACCGTTAGAGCGATTTTTACGGCGTGGAGAAAGCAGGGATTACCCTGCTTTTTTCATGTCTGCGGGTTGCTGCCCGCCCCTTCTGCCTCCTTCTGCATTTTGTCGGTAATGTCTTCGGGGTCGCCTAAAAGCCAGCCGCTGACGGGTCTGTAACGTTCAATAAACGCCCTCACTGCGCCTTTTCCGGTCATGGCCTGTACACGGGTAAACATGGGTAAAACGCCTTTCGCATCACGTCCGGTAAACGCAATCTGATACGTCCGCATCGCCTGAGCCTGCATTGTCTTTCCTCCTGATTTTTAAAGAACATCACCCGTTGAGTTTCGGGAGCCGCGGTGTTGATGTTTCGCGGGAACCTGCTGCTGTATTCCCTCTGGTATGACCTTCACCCGTTTGAGAACCTTCGCCGCAAGGGCGTAAACGAGCACGGCCCGGTGCAGATGTCCGGGGTGAGCGGTCAATTTTTTACGGTCTAATGAAGCCTGCGGAATGGCCGGAAAAAATTTATCGCGAAAGGCTGTGCCGCCCCTGGACAGCCAGGCGGGTTGTGCTTGTCTCAGCCCCGGCGACAGGGACTTAAACGGGGGAACGGCACCAGGTACGGCAATGAGCAGGGGCCCGCCGCAACGACGGAGCGCGGCACGCGAAACGGCGTTGCGCCTTACACCCCGGCAGCTTTACCGCCGGGGTGCCGGAAGCGCAGGCCACGGCGCGCCAGGGGCGGCGCGGCCGGAACGGGCGCTGCAAGCCCGGTGTTGACGTTGCGACAGTGGGATGGAAACCCGCTGCCCCGGAGGGGCCGGGCAGAGACAGCGCAGCTGGCTCGGTGCGGAGCATGACAGCCCCGATTCCCGACAGGGAAGTCGCCCGGCGTCAGCGAAACCAGACAGGGAGCATAATCATAAGCAGGAACAGGAACAGGAACAGGAACAGGAAGCGTATTATCACCGACAGGCAGAAAACACCACACACTGGCCAGACAAACCTGTCAACCGGCATGAATAACATCCGGGCGGAGACAGGTAACCCTCATCGGAAACAGCGCTATTTTTTAACCTCATCATCATTTTTTGCATATTCCGGGGAATTTTTATCCGGCAGCCGCTCACTGAGCAGACGGTAATGGTGCAGCCGCGCCCAAAAATACTCTCTCAGATGTTCAGGCTGTTCCCTGACCACCAGTTCAGCGACAACCGGCATAGCCATACGTTCTTTATACGCCACACCTGACGCCACCAGGTCCACTGCGACCTTATCCTGTTCTTCTCTGGATTTTGCGGCGAGATTAAATCCGGACATCACATCCTCAGACAGAAATGGAAACCTGCTGTAAGTGTACGCCATATGAATCAGAGGGGGAAAGGACACAGAGCGGCGCGAAGCGCTGCTCTGGTCCTTCCCCGCAGGCGTAAGCCTGCACGGGTTTTACGCGCGGGCTGACAGGCGGCCTCCCCCGCCTGCCCTCATATTTACTGCCCTTTCCCGCCCTGCAAGATGAAATGACCGCCAATGTACACGGCACACTGACAGGTCATATATTCGCAGATTTCATCCACCACCTGCGCGGTCGTCAGTTCCCGCTGGCCTGCATCACGACGGCGGGCATTAATCAGCGCCTGGTACTGGCGAAGAATTTCGCGTGTTTCGGGTCTGATCTTCATGGCTGGTTTCCTCCGGTCAGGTTATGCGCCGAGGTATCAGTGGAGAGCAGGTATCGCAGCGTATCCAGCGCGGCCTCTTCTTCGGCGATCCTGTCCTGCGTCTGATAACGCGGGATATTCATTCCGGCTTCCATCAGGGGAAGAAGTGTGCGCAGCGCATCTTCAGGAATGGCAATCTGACGGGGTGGCCGCAGCGCGGCCAGCCATCGCAGTTCTCCTTCAACAAAGTTCCGGCCAATACCGTCACGCCAGAGTGCATCGCTGTCCGCGTCCCCGATGGCGCGCAGAACCGCCTGCGTGTCGGGAACAGTCGGATTAAAAGCCGCACCCACTTCCCGCACATCTTCTTCATTCCAGATAATCACGGCAATTTTTTCTTTATTCTCAAAGACTTTCAGTAAATTACAGCAGATATCGCTGACAGTTCCGTACATTGCGGGTTCCTCTAAATGAATGACAGTTACAGCGGGGCGGCATCGCCACCCCGTCGGTTAATCAGTCGAGCGCGGCATAAATGGCGTTGCATTCAGGGTGAAAGGTAATGTGATTCCAGAGCTGGGTATCACGCAGCATGTACAGGCGGGTCAGCGCGGCATGGCCGCAGTCGTGATGCGTCCAGCAACGGCGGTTAATCGCGAGCGAGGTCAGAATGATCCCTGCCGCGTCAGCGCTGACGGTGCGATCAAACCAGTTTTCACTGTTGATCATATGTACCCGACCACAATCGGGCATCATGTAACCGCCGCCTTCCGGCAGACGGATAAAATGCCAGAAACCGCCGCTGTATTCAGGCATCCACTGTTTCGCCAGCGCGTACACCTGTAATTCAGCCAGCATAAAATCATTGCCAAACATATACGGCAGGAAGGAAAGACGATCGGATTCTTCGACGTTCAGGGTGTGCTGATGGGCTGCATGCTGCATGGTAAACCTCCGTAATCACATGGTCTGCGACACCGGGCGGTGCCGTGCATCCATAACAGACGGGCGATCGGTCGGAGATACCAGGGCGACAGGGAAGCCGCAGCCTGACGCGCACGGCAGACGGGAGCTGGAGGGTGAGACCGTGAAATCTGAGCGGGCGAACAACCGGAAGATCGCGGCTGCCGTGAAGGAAGGACCGGGTGACCGCAGCGGCGCCAGCGAACCCTTGTATCGACGACAGCCCGGCTACGATGGATGCACGGCACAGCCCGCACACGGCACCGGACTGACAGAGTGGAAAACCACAAGGCAACGTCACGCAGGGACGATGCCGCCATAAAAGCGGAGCCGGCGACATCCTTGTATTATCGGCTATACAGAATGAGTTGATTCTGTAGGTTAACGACCATGTTTAGACCTAAATAGAAGGTTGCAAATTAAGAGGGTATCTTATCCTTCAATGTTGATTCAGGGGGCTGCCGCCCCCTGCTGTTCGCTACACTGGCCGGATTGCTGACAGGGCATTGCGGACAAGACTGATTTCTGCACGCGCTTCTGCCATGACCTCATGTAACAGGGTTAAATCCATCCACCGGCGCGGAGGCTCGCCCGGAATACGCAGCACATCGCACATCTGGCCACATGCCAGGATTTGATCCACTTTGTCACTGATAACAAAGAACTCAACGCTGCTGTAGTGCGCCCCTTTGTTCAGAATGGCATCGAGCACCACTGGCAGATTATCATCATCGTCGTCCAGCCAGCAGGGCATATCATTTTCCTTCACAACCAGACGGAAATTTCGGGTCTGACGGTAAAACAGCGTTTCCCCGCGCGTGGTCAGCGCCGCCTGAATCCGGCGCGCATCCTCCCATACCTGCCGGGAGACATCCCGCACGGCGCGGGACAGGCAATCCGTTACAGCCTGAATCTCCGGCTCCGTCAGCCATTCCCCGGCCCAGGGGAAAGCTACCTGTGTTCCGTCCTCCGGAAGCTGCGGCGTGTCGGCATAGCGGCTGCCGGATAAAATAATCTGCGCTGGCGTCCCGGCTATCTTTGTCATGGCACTTTGCAGCTCTGCGGGTACTTCACCGGAACAAAACAAAGGAAGCAGATGAACAATATTTGCCGCATCCAGACGGACATAAATGCTTATCCATCCCGGTTTATTTACCGGATCACGCTGATCAACATCGGTATGGTCAGGCCATCCATAATCAGCAATCAAATCGCGCGCACGGCGCATCACAAGGGCGTTTAACGTGGTGGTTTCCTGCATAATGGGTTCCTTCTGAACGGATTCAGTACACGCCGCCCGGGCGGCGTGTTGATTTCATTTTTTCAGTAACGCGCGAACTTTCGCCGCATCAGCCAGCCGACGGGTAACACTTTCCGGCACCGGATGGTTCTCATCCCGGGCGGACCATTCCCTGTGCCACAACGCCTGTTCAGCGGTTATCAGCAGGGTTTCAAGCAGGTCAGCCGGCACCATTACCGCCGGAACGGCCTGTTTCACCTGTTCAATCAGATCCATCACCGCACTGGCAGACACGCCCGACTCAAGCTGTTGTTCTTCCGGTATGGCGTCCATACGCACCAGTACCGCCCTTGTGTCCTGTTCCGAAACGGCATATTCCATTCCGTCGGCCAGCGCTTCGATATCCGCCGGGGACCAGACAATGAGGTTCAGCGGGGTTTCTGCGGGATACTGTTCACGCAACAACCGGCAGAGGGTTTCACAGGTTCCGTACATGTTTTTCTCCTTAGTCCTTAAAGCAGGCATCCAGCTCAAGAATTTCGTTGTATGCCGCCATAAACAGGGCATTGATGCGAAAAAGGGTCTGACGGGTCAGGCGTTCGGCCAGCACATCAGAATCAAAGCGATAGCGGTGCTCCATCCCGTTCAGCGTCGCCCGCAGGTCACACATGCTGTTGGCGACTTCCGCCACTTCTGCGCGGAGTTTTTCGTGTCCTGCATAGTTCATTACGCGGCCTCCGGGAACTCGTCGTTAGCGGCCGGGTACTGCATGGCGCGCCGGACGGCGGCCAGACGTTGCTGTCCGGTTCGGTGGTACTGCTCCAGCAGTTCGATACCGATGTAGCGGCGGCCAGCCTGGAGCGCGGCCACGCAGGTGGTGCCGGAACCGGCAAACGGATCGAGAACGATGGCGTTCGGATGTGTGAAGCTCTCGATCAGCGGCTGGAGGCTGGTTACGGGTTTTTCAGTCGGGTGATGCCGGTTACCTGAATATTTCCACGCAATCACGTCATTCAGCGGGTTTTGCGGCAGGGGCGGACGGCCTTTTGCCAGGATGTAAGCACATTCGTGGCGGTAGCCCACATAGGCGGCCTTCGATGTGTAGGTTTTCGGGAAAACCAGATGACCAACAACACTGAACCCGGCATTTTTCCACGCCGCCATAAAACGATCGACGCGGTTCCAGCCGTAGAAACTGACCATCAGCGCGTCTTTTTTGAGTACGCGGTACATCTCATTGCAGGCAGGTTGCAGCCATTCGTCGGTTTTGTCGCCGGCAATGCTGCGGCCGGAACGGTCACGGAAACCGACCAGGTACGGGGGATCGGTGAGGATGAAATCAACGGCACGGTCAGGAAAGCCAGCCATAATATCGACGCAGTTACCCAGGATAAAACGGGACATAGGGATACCTCATGGTTACAGGGGGCACCCAGGAGGACGTCGCCACGACGTCCGTTCCCTGCTGCCCGGAGCCTGTACGCCGCGACCGGTAACGGGTCAACGCCGACCGTGGAATACCGCAACCGTCAGTCTTTTTGACGGTGAGGATATGCCGCGAAAGCGGCTTGAAGGGCGTTCCTAAAACCTGCGAGTGGATGGCGTAAAATAATAACGACGCCGGACAGGAGCGGAAAAACCGCCCGTCCCGTGTCCGTCCGGTCGCGGCACACTGGCTCCGGGCAGTGGATATCCCCGCGCGAAGCGCGGCATGAATGCGGAGCAGCGCGACATCATTATTATTGTTTACTGAAGCACCGGGCAGCCGCTCTGCCCGGTCGCTGTCAGCGGGTGATATCCCGCCAGTCACTCCCCCACTCGTCGCGGAGTACAGGGGTATCAGGTGTGCCGGTCACAGTCCACGCATCAAGAAATTTCAGACCGCGCAGGATACTGTTTTCCACGTCATCGAGGAGAGTGATGCTGTTGAACCAGACCACGCCACCGGGATACTCCCAGCGATGCCGGTCATCCTCCCGTTTCAGCTCTGGCCACCAGGTTCGTCCCATTTCCATGATGCCGGATTCCGCATGTTCCAGATCTGTGGCTGTAATCAGGTGGTGCACCATCATTTCAGTGCCATCGACCTCGACACTTAACCCTGCAAGCCATGTGTTCATACGCGTTTCACCTCATTGATTGCCCATTGCAGGTGGCTCCAGTTAAATCCGTCATTCGCATCATGACAGTCCTGCGCCAGCTCCATTGCGACGTCGATATCGTCTTCAGTGAGAGTGCTGTCCAGCGCCAGGAAGTCATCAGCCAGCCAGAATGTCCCGCAGCAGAGTGCATCATCAGGGAAACGTGACAGACGAGTGATAAAGGCTTTTACGGTCATACGTTTTTTCATTCCCTTTTCGGGCGGTATCCCGCCCGCCTCCTGTCATCCGCCGAAGTGTGCCACGTTGTTGATAATCCAGTCCGGGCCGGTTACACAGAGGAAACTGTCTTCATCGTCAGGATCTGTCTCGTCCCATTCCAGCTCGTCAGTGATATACACCTCCGTTTCGCCGTTGATGTACCGCGCGTAGCCGCAGTAGTCGCACCCCTGCTCTGCGAACCAGTGCTCAACTTCACCGTCACAGAGCTGACTGAGTGTTGCAACAACCACTTCACTGACCGGACTCCAGGGTGTGTCGAAATCCACCGTCAGGGTATTTTCCCCTTCGAAGCAGATATTAGCGTCATAGCCTACAGGCCACTTACAGCCGTACAGATTCACATAATGGCCATATGAAGACGGAATATCTGTCAGCAGGCCACCGTTAAAACCGTTCACTTCAATATCCAGACGTCCCGGCAGCACTTCACGGAAATCCATCGGTTCAGCGGCAGGCGCAGCATCATCCCCGTTGCACAGACTGTCCCACCATGCGTTCACCGGCGAGGGCTGGAAACTGTCTCCCCAGTCAAAGGATTTCTGCTGATAAAGTCGACTGATAACCGCCTGTTCCGGGTCACTGAGGGTCGACCAGCGGTAATGACGGATATCACTGTCCAGCCAGTGCTGATGCAGTTTTTTGCAGGTTTCCGCATCCAGTTCAGCTCCGGCCATAAACGCTGTCAGCCAGTCGCTGTATGCCTTCGTCGAAAGCCTGTTATCTGCCGCCGTCCCGCTGGAAACCAGTAGCGGGTATGGCGGATATACCTGCTCTGTCAGGGGACGCAGTATCCCTGCGCAGCCCGCGAGGAAAAGCTGAATCCCCTCTTTTCTCGCACGGCGGTTCAAAGACAGCTCACCTCCGGTAATCCACGTTTTGAGGGCATAACGGTCTTTAATACCACTGAACATCAGGCGGTTGGCACACCAGTTCGGCATGGGAAGCTCCTTATACAGTCAGCGTGGGCAGGAGGCATCACCGCGATACCGTTCCCTGCCGCACGCTGCCTGTTCGCCGTGACCGGTAACGGGTCAACGCCGACCGTGGAATACCGCAGCCGCCGGGCTTTTCCGGCGGCAAGGCTATGCCGCGAAAGCGGCTTGAAGGGCGTTCCTTAAACTTGCGAGGGGATGGCGTAAAATAACAACGACGCCAGGTCTGAGCGGTAAAGACGCCCGTCCCGTGATCAACCGGACGCGGCACACTGGCAGCGGGTGGCAGACAGATACCTGCTAATCTGGCGCAGGAAATGGAAACTCATATGCAGAAAGGCGCATGGCACAGGGGAGCGCTTTTTTTAAGGTGTCCGGTCCACAATTTGCAGACATCCGGAGAATGGAGATATCGGGCAGGTTAAGACAGGAAGAATACATCTCAGCCAGAACTGGATTTGCAGACCTGGCTGGGGCAACTCATTCAGTTAAATATAATCCAGACGGCAGTGTAGAGATTAAAAGAGCCAGGACTGACAGAGATATGAGCTCAAGGAAAGGTCCGAAATATTCTCCTCATACAGACAACGGGGAAATGATACTGACCATATGTCCTGTTCAATTACGCCACTGAATGCAACTTCAGTGGCGGGCATAATCAGAAGAATTTTTTCATATTCTTACGTGCAACACTGGTATCTGATCCGGGGTGAGACTCTGTTCCTCTCCCCTCCTCTTGCTGAGATGCTTCCCTCTGCCCGGAGTCAGGAATATTAATCAGGCTCTCCTTCAGTAACCCTGTAGCCAGCTGCTGCAGTGCATCCAGCGTGACCGGTGGTTCCGGCATGCTTGAAAGCAGTCGCGGAAAACGTGGTTCCAGTTCGTGAAGTACACAGCCTGCAATCATCAGGCTGCGCAGAAGCGTTATACGTTGCCGATCTGAAGCATCATCCAGCAAGGGGATCACCAGGCTGGCGCTTGCATCGTCATCCAGTTGCAGGGTCAACCGGCGGCGCTGAGACGGGCCAGTGTATCGGCCCGGAGTCCAGGGGTATGCTTCTCCCTCGCCTGAAGTATTAGCCCCTCCGGTCCCCCGCAGTAATGCAAGGATACCGGAAAACTGGGACACCTTAATCGTGCCGACAAACATGGCTACCAGCATCGCCGGCAGACGGATATCAATTCGGTAAAGAACAGCGCCGGCCACGGATGCGGTGCGAATAAACTCACCGCGTAGCGGACGGGATACCGACTCAATAGTAGCCAGCGCACGCATGTCCGTATGGTCATCATGATTCAGATAGAGAAAGAAATTTCCTGCAGACACGATCAGCCCTCATTTTTGAAGAGCGCTATCTCCCGGGCCAGCGCCAGCTGAGGCTCTTTAATAACCTCGATACGGTCTGCTGCCAGCGGCCAGGCACGGCGAATCGACTCCTCGATGAGTGGCGCGCCGCCGCCGGTAAGCAGGACACGGTTCACGTTACGGAAGCGGGTAAGTTCGCTCACCACTCTGGCGCCCAGTGCCCCGATAGCCTCTTCTATTTTGTCAGTGACATATCCAATTCTGTCCGAATCATTAATGATGCTGTGAAGAAATGCACGATCTTTTCGTTCACGGATGACCCTGTCGGCAATCAGTGGGCTGGTTTCACTTTCTGCTGCACGAAGGGCCCCCTGCGCGGCCTGAGTGACAAGAGATACGCCAACGGACGGGTTACCATGGATCGCGCTGATATCTTCAAACTCCCCCACGATCACACCGGCATCGAGTGTAGTTCCTCCGAGATCGATAATAAGTGTCGTTTCACCGGCACCCGGCTTAATTTCGGCAAGACGAGAGAACGCAGCAGGAAGTGACTCAGGCATAACGTAGACGTCTTTAACCGTAAACGTTTCACCTTTGTTAAGGGTGATATCGCGCATCAGGTTAGCCTTTTTGCGACTGATATTTTCATCGTTTTTCTGGCAGTCCTGATCGTAATACTCACTGAGCGGGAGCGTGACAGTCAGTGAGACGTCCTGTGGTTCCAGGCCACTGTTCAGCAATGCATGGTGAACGCCCAGCAGGTTAAGATCACCATACTGGTATTCGACGTTTGTGGTTGAGACCGCGTCCCGGCTGACAGCATCCCAGGTATATTTCATACCAGCCACCATATAGTTAAATACCTGCCCCCCAAAATCCACTTTCCAGCCGTGACGGAATGAGTTGGCAGAGACAAATGTCTTCAGAACATCGTTTTCAAACCACGCAAGTTTTACGTTCGTAGAACCATCATCACAAAAAATATGAATCATTTTGATTTCCTTGTTATCACCATAATGGTCATATTATACAGCGAAAAAGCATACTATGGAAACATAAAAGCATCAAAATGAACATTTAAAACATTCAAAGAATACAAAAACCTATAAAGAACGCTTTAAATCACCAGAATGATGCAATAAAAAAACCTTAGATATTAATGATCGGTCAGTCGATTTGATACTTCTGGGAGCGTAGCTTACGACGTGTTGTTACCTGTAGCGGGAGTATTTTTTCTTAGCCTGTACAGGGACTTGTCCGCGGACAGAAATATTGGTGTTGAAACCCCGGGAAAATACCTAATAATACTGTATATAAACACAGTTAAGATGTAGAGGTCCTATGTTTCGCGTTTATCCTGCAGCATCAATGCCTGAGCCGTTTTCTGCCCCGCTTTTTCTGGAACGTTGTCAGGCAGGTTTCCCGTCGCCAGCTGCTGATTACACTGAGTCTGAGCTGGACCTGAACGAGTATTGCATTCAGCGTCGTAGCTCAACCTACTTTGTCAGGGCCATTGGCAACTCAATGCGTGACATTGGCCTCTACAGCGGCGACTTGCTCATAGTTGACAAAGCGGAACGCCCCCGGCACGGAGATATCGTGATTGCAGAGATAGACGGTGAGTTTACAGTTAAAAAGCTACTGTTGATGCCACGTCCAGGGCTCCAGGCGATGAATCCTGCATACCCTACTCTCTGGCCAGATCCGGATCATCTGCAGATATTTGGTGTCGTCACTGCGTTCGTGCACAAAACACGAGGACAAGACTGATGTTCGCCCTGGCAGACGTAAACAGCTTCTACGCGAGCTGTGAGAAAATCTTCCGCCCTGATATACGGGATAAACCAGTCGTGGTTCTGAGCAATAATGACGGTTGTGTAATTGCAAGATCGAAGGAAGCGAAGCGGCTGGGAATCAAGATGGGTGTACCGTGGTTCCAGCTAAAAGCGATGGAGTTTCCTGAGCCCGTCGTTACGTTCTCCAGCAATTACGAACTCTACTCTAGCATGAACAACAGAGTCTTTTCTCATATTGAGGAGCTGGCGCCGCGGGTGGAAGCATATTCAATTGACGAGATGTTCGCAGACATCAGCGGAATTGAAGGTTGCATAGATTTTGAGGACTTCGGCAGGCAGCTGCGTGAACACGTCCGGAACGGAACCGGACTTACGATCGGCGTCGGAATGGGGCCAACAAAGACCCTGGCGAAATCAGCACAATGGGCATCAAAAGAGTGGCCCCAGTTTGGCGGTGTGCTTGCACTGACAACAGGTAATCCGAAACGAACGGAAAAACTGCTTTCGCTGCAGCCTGTTGATGAGATTTGGGGCGTTGGTCGACGAACTGGTAAAAAGCTGAATACGTACGGGATCACCACCGCCCTGCAACTGGCCCGTATGAATATAACCTTTGTGCGCAAGAACTTCTCGGTCGTTCTGGAACGGACGGTTCGTGAGCTGAACGGCGAGGCGTGTATATCTCTTGATGATGCTCCACCGGCTAAACAGCAGATCGTCTGCAGCCGCTCATTCGGGGAACGAATCACAACATACGAAGCAATGCGACAGGCCGTTTGTCAGTATGCAGAGCGCTCGGCCGAGAAACTTAGAGGCGAACATCAGTTCTGCCGGCACATCGCCGTTTTCATCAAAACCTCACCTTTTGCCGTCAATGAGGTGTATTACGGCAACATAGCCAGTGAAAAACTCCTCATGCCAACCCGTGATACCCGGGACATTATTAAAGCGGCAGTGAAGTCTCTGGATCGGATCTGGCTTGATGGCCATCGCTATGCAAAAGCCGGCGTGATGCTGAATGACTTCACGCCTTTCGGCGTTTCCCAGTTGAATTTATTTGATGAAATACAGCCGCGTGCTAACAGCGATGAGTTGATGAAAGCTCTGGATGGGATTAACAACTCAGGACTTGGAAAGGTATGGTTTGCAGGAAGAGGTATAGCGCCTGAATGGCAGATGAAACGAGATATGCTGTCTCCTGCGTATACCACCCGCTGGAAAGATATTCCTATCGCGAGAATCAGTTAAATTTTACATCGAAGGGAGAGTAAGGAATGCTCGCTGCAACCGAGGAGGGGGTATAAACATGAAAAAACATGGCGATTTCACCGTGAAATCTGGAAATGAAAACCAGAAAAAACAGTGAGTTAACAGTGAAATCGCCATGGCGAAATTAAGAAGAAAAACGCTTCAGCAGAACTTCGTTTATCGCTTCATCTAGTTCTTGCTGAACCTCTTTGGAGAGGCGGCAAAACTCATATGTAAAAGTCCGACCTTTTATACGCTTCCTGGCAAATTTATCTTTCTCATTAAATTCCCATAATGGTGAAACAACTGGTTTTTCTTTCGGTGGTGCAGCTATCAGTGACTGACTGGCTTTACTGATTAGTTTCAGGATATCGTGCTTTTGATCTTCTTCTGGCAAATCACTGTTTGCCATGATTTCATCAAGATTAGCCGAGATGCATTCAGTCAGATCTTCAAGACCAATTCCTTTTACATTCAGGTTCTGATGAATATCTATCAGCATTTTATAATCAGAAAAGCCGAGTTCCGACTGCACTGGAAATAGTTTAATCAATTCCGGCGGAACGGCAGCTGCCTGGAGAGCTCGGGTAACTTTAGCCTGGGACATACCTTCCTGTTCGGCAATTTCTTTTTGGTTAAGACCGCGCTCTTTCATTTGCAACAGACGTAGTCCTATCTCCCGTAGATTGTGCTCTTTTGCTGTTTGAATATCCTTTGCAAGCTGTCTTGCTTCTTCAGCCGAAAGGTTTTCTGACGTTACCATTACATCCAGCCCAGTATGAGCAAAGATGGCAGAAGCACGGCGCCGTGACCCGTCAAGAATTTCAATCTTATCGTCATGCCATACTCCGATGCAGGCAAAGAATTGCTGAAATTTAATTGTCTTGATTATGTCTTTTAACGATGCTTTGGTGAGAGCTTCCTGATCACGTCCATTTGTTTCCTGGCGAACAAAAGTTTTTGCTTCCACATCCTGTGGAGCTATGGTCATAAAGGTAAATTTAACTTTTCGCCCGGTTTTTAACGTAAAGAATTGCGTTCTTTCGGAAGAAGAGCGGTCTTCAGCAGTACTTTGTGAGTTAATAGATCTGCCAATTGTTTTTCTTTGCTTCATTATGCCCCCCTATTTGTTCTGATAAACTCAATTCGATCAAACACTGCCTTAGAGAAATCTTCTGCTGCCAGCTTTGCGCTCTTCAAGGCTTCAGCACTGCCGTCATATGTCGCAGGGTTAGCAGAAATTACGGTATCGTAGGTTTCTCCACATCTCTCAAAACCATCCAGCCTTGGCAGTACAGCATCGAGCATGTCCCCGCCGAAAACCTCTTTTGCCTGGCTATGGCAAATTTTGTGATCAGGCTTATTCAGGATCTTGGACATGAAGCCGATATTTCCCAGCAGCTTACATTCCTGACCATCTTCCTCTATCTTTGCAATAAGCTCTGGAAGGCTTGCTATATATTTAAGTGAGGAGTGAAAATCCACAGTCGCTGGGGGGAGGGGGGTTAAAAGTAGATCTGCAGCAGCAATACCATTTTTCAGAAACGCGTCTAAATGTGGGCCACAATCCACGAAGATAAAATCGTAGTCATGCTTCAATTTATCTATAATATTCTCTTTGAGGACGGCATGAATATTTTGACCAGGTAGATATTCATTGCATAGTTCTTTCCACCTCTCTGCCATGAACGCATCGTCTATTGACGCAGGAATAATATCAACCCCAGGTACCACGGACTGTACAACGAAATCAGAAAGTAGTTCTTCTCGACTGACGTTCTGAAGCATAGCTTGTGCAGCAGTCTCAGCTACAAGCCCTATCGACAACTCATGACTCATAAACATCGTAAGCGATGCCTGCGGGTCAAAATCAATGACAAGTATGCGTAGATCTTCATAAAGGAGGTGAGGATGTGCCCTTAATCCGTGCGCCAGAGAAGCAGTCGAAACAGTTTTTGTACCACCTCCTTTTAAACTTGATACATAAATACAGAATGCTTCATGAAAGCGATCACGGTATTTAGGAACCCCGCGATGATGATACAAATCAATGACGTTCTGCAGCGTCATTGCATACTTCATGGTGTTTCCGGACGGCTTTTTATTAAAGCTGTACCCGTTCGCTTCCATTTCATTGACAGTGTATTCAACAATACCTTTGCTTAGTTTTGGTAGCTTATACAACGATGCTTTACTGTATACCTGATAAAACTCGTTAAGATGCATTTCGTCTTTCTGTTGCCGTATGTTTTCACTAAGAGAGACAAGCATCTTATGGGCACGCACAGCCACTTTTTTCAACTGCTCTATGTTTTCCATATTCACCACCTGATGACATTTTTTGTCATTCTGCCCCAAAAACATCATAAATCAAGTTTTTTGTCTTGTTGATGTAAGTATCTTCTCATAAGTGGGAAACAGGCCAAGTTATGAGCTTATGAGACCTGTACTATGGGAAACACACCAAGTTTTATATACAAACAACTATGGGAAATGGGCCAAGTAAGATCAGGAACGTTGATTGAAAACATTCAGCGCTCGCCGCAGAACACATCCGGTTTTTTTCGGATGTGTTTGAGGAAGCGAAAGATAGCTAATGTTTGAATGAGCTCGTACGCACGTTTGCCGGATAAGAGTGTCATCCCTTTTGTGGGAAATACCCCAACTTAATTGTATGGCTTGTCCACATATCCACTGGCTAATTTTTAAAGGCTTTTTATATTTTTTCTTAATTTTTTAGATATTTTTAACTTTTTAAAATGCGGTGAGCCCTTGTCGGCAGGGGCTTCAGGGCATGGCATTGTGGGAAATAAAGCAAGATCGTATGGGAAAGACCCCGGATTAATATGGGAAGCACCCCAGCTTTGAATGGGATATGCCCCAACTAGATATGGGTTATGGGCCAACTTAATGTGGGAAACAGCCCAAGTAAAAAATGAGGCTTCTTCTTGTGGATAAGTTCTTGTTTGTGCTTGTCGTATTTTGCGGAGCGTGTCATTATGTGGGTACTGTGAATTTTACCCATACAAAAAATGACTACATCAACTTCCCCTGTCCAGGTCAAAAAAGCAGTTAACATTAGCCAGTCAAATGAACTGACAGAGGCTGCATACCACCTGCCTCTACAGGCAAAACGTGTTTTGTGGTTATGCCTGATGCAATGTTATTTCAACAAAGAAGATCCTGCTGAAGAGTCGCCAGTCTTCTCAATAACCGTTGCGGATTACGCTAAGTTTTTTAAAGTTGGTATTGATACTGCTTCCGGCGATGTTAAAAAGGGGGTAAGCGTTCTTGCCGACAGCAACGTAACCTTCTATCCGAAGGAAGGGGAGTTCGAAGAAGTTAAGCGTCCCTGGCTTGCTGAGGCAGGTTTAAAGCGAGGCCGGGGTAAGTGGCAAATTGAGTTTAACTATAAAGTTATGCCGTATCTGATGGGACTTACAAGCCAGTTCACAACTTATTCATTGTACGACTGCGGTAAGCTCAAGAGTGTGAAAGTGATACGGCTATATGAGAGTCTGTGTCAGTACCGACAGTCTGGCATATGGATAACCACTCCAGAGTGGTTATCTGATCGATTCATGCTACCCGCTTCCCAGCGAACCAATATTGCGGAGATGAAAAGAACCTTTCTTAATCCCGCTCTGAAAAACATTAACGAAAGTACCCCGCTCAAAGCCTCGATGAGGCAAGTGGAGGACGGTAAACTCATTTTTACTATTGTTGATCGCAACAGCTGAAGTTGGTCTACTTCCCACATTCAGTAAAGTTGGCCTGTTTCCCATAACCTGAAGAACATTGCTGAACAGGTCTGTAAAGTCAGATCCACTGTACCGGCTTACAAAGGCGTTATTGAGTCCAGATGTCTGAAATAACCCCACAGGTATTTGCTTAAACTGGTGTCCGATTCCCCCGGCCATCTCGGTGGATCCGTTAAAAGGTGACCTAACGTTTTCATCCCGCGATGCTGCTCTGTTTTTCGCTCGCAATAATCTTCATCGGTATACCCCATTGTTTCGATTATGAAGCGGTAATGCTGTCCTGCATTCGTCCTGGCATTGAGGATGAAATCCGGCAGGACAAACCCTTTCTCATCCTCAGTCACCACCTCAATATCAAACAGGGGTTTCACCAGACTCAGCACCGGGGCGTCAGGGTTACGGCTAAGCCAGCGGGCCAGTTCCGCAATACCGTCTATCGTTTTCCTTTCCAGCCCGCTGTCGACCGGTACCGGACATCCCCTACGGTAAAGGGCATGAGCATAACCTTCGCTACAGATCACCTTACTGTCGGTACCGCGCCGGAACGCCAGGATCACCCAATATGGGGGCCGCAGCCCGTCAGTTGACTCTCCATTTATGCTAATACCGCGCTCAGGACGAAACGAAACTTCGCCACCTGGCCAACTGAACATGACCTCATCCCGGGTGACGCACTCAGACATGAAGATCTGAAAGAACATATGGGCTCTGCCTGCTGGCCAGTTAGCGTCATGATTCTCAAGTGATTCCATTAGCTGCTCCTTCCCGTACTGGGTCATCCCGGGCTGGAAACGGACAATATCCGACAACTGTCGGCCGCGGATAAACTCCTGTGATTCTGCTACTCTTCTGAGGTCGTTGATCGCATCGATTGCTTTCCGGGAGGGGAGGGGAGAGAGACTTTCAAGTCGGTTAAGACCGGCATCTTCGATTAGGGAAAGAAGAAGACGTGCGATGCGTGAGCGGCGAGTGCGTCTTGTACGATCACCGGCGGACGCAACCGGATGTCCTGGAGCTCTTACTCTGGCACCGTTCTCGTCCGGAGGCAGGAAATTCCGATAACTTATGCGGCGGCTGCCTGCCGTTTTCCTGGTTCCGCCTGCCGTAGCCCCATCATCGCCACTGAACTTACGGTACATTGGACATTCTGGTGCGTGTTCATGATTAAACCCGGCCAGAAAAAGGGTACCGGTATCCTGCATCAGCCTGGCGCTGTTCATTGCCGGCGAGTCTCCAGGTACACAGTCACACTGAAGCCAGGCTTCACGCTGGCGCATTTCAAGCAGCACCTTTTCCGCCAGAATGTATTCCTCCCGGCCCGCTGATGTTTTGCGACCTGATATATTCTTAACTGCCGTTTCTTCATCCCCGGTTAACCAACGGATGAGTCCACCTCTGGGAGCTTTTTTGCGGATAAGTTTCATTGCCATAGAGAATAGACTCCTTTTTCAGTTCTGGTCGTAACCCGCGCTCTTGAGGAGGGAAACCGACTCGTATCCCGGCATTTGGAACTGCACTCTGTGCCGCGCGGCGACGTCGAGCACAAACACCTTCGTGTACCACAGCTGATTCAGGCTGTCACCTAGACGCTCGATTATTCTGTCCAGTTCAGCTGGCTGCGTGTGGTCTGTCCTGGTAGAATGGCTGTAATCAAGGATATATGGGGTAACGATGATGACGGGAACCGGAATTAACACGGTACGTATCAACGGTGTGGTAAAGGCCGTTACCGAACTTGATCCAGTAACTCTCAGCAATGAGTGGTCAAAGTTGAAAAACGAGAATGATGACCTGTACAGCTATAACCGTCAGATTAATCAGGGTTGGCGATGCTTTATTCTTCGCCTGCTGGGTATTCATCTGCCTGATAAAAACCGTGTACGTCTTGAAGGCATTAATGCCAGAAAAGAATCTGTTTATCCAGAATGAGGCCGCTAAGCGGCCTTTTTACTACCCCTCTTTTAATTCCCCGCGCCACATTGGACACTCAGGTAATAACGTCCAGTTCTGCTGGTTGTGCGGGATCTGGTCTGGTACAATATATAAACCGAACGTACATCCATCAGGTAAACTATGTCCGATTTAGATAACCCGTTTCTATGCCGTGTTGGAATGATTCTGTCCTATTCTGCTGTTTTAGCGTCTTTGGTGCTCGGCATGGTGATGTTTGTTCAGGAAATTTTTATTCCATTATGGCAGCAGTTAAACGCATGACTCTGTGAATCTCTTTATCCCAATACCTCACCGGTAACGAGGAATTAATCATGGATAATTTTTATAACTTTATCTTATCAACATACCCATTTATTTTTTTATTCATGGTAGCTATTTCATTTTTAATTAGGATAATAACGCTGCCACCAATATTTATGGTAACGATTAGACTCATGTACTCAATATTATTGATAATCGTTATTGTGAGCCTTTTAGTTACCTGGTGGCATGTTTATAAGCGGACGTGAAGTGTGGCGTGTCTAACTGTAAACTTACCGCAAATGACAAAATGAACCACGTCGAAAGCGTCAGTTTGCAGTATGAAAAATTCATCTGGGAGCTTGATGATGGAAATATATAGATTAGTCTTGATAGGCCGCTAGTGCGGCCTTTCTTCCGGTATTCTCACGTCAAACGTCCTTGAAGTTAAATTGATCGCTCGCTTGAGTTCATTATTAATACCCCAGGCAGTTAGACATTCAGGTCATTCTGTCCAGTTCTGCTGGTTGTGGGAGATCTGGCCTGGTATAATTTAATCAGTTAAATCAACAAAAAAAGGTCAAGCATGAACATCTTAAAATCATCATTATTTATTATGCTCCTGAGTACCACTCTGGGGAGTTTTAATGCCGTGGCTGATACATTGCCAGCAACGGGTATTTCGGCAAATGAAGGTGCTTATGGTGGGGCGCATTATGGTGTGTTCGGCTATACAGATACAAACTCGCTAGTAAATTCAGTCAAACTTCTGGATAAGTTCGGTTTTCATTCAAATGTTGTAGCCGAAACCCTTGATTTAAATGCTTATCAGGGTAGTGTTATCATCTTTAAACCCGCAGCCAGCGGCAAGGTACTTTCATATGAGGATGTTTTTGCAGCCTTAAAAAAGTATATGACTCCACTTAAATTTAAAGAGACTGATGCTATTGTCGTTAAAAACACACCACTTTCAGTAAATGAAGGTGGTGCGACTATCAAGCAGTCTTATCAAGTGTTGTTTGACGGTAATCATGCTGAATCCAGCCAACCTTTTCAGATCCCCAAAGGCGGTCTTGCGTTAACAGTGTTTAAGCTGGACGGTGGACAACTTCTTTTCATTACCTCTGCTCCCTGATTTATATGGTGATTGTCTATAATTAGGCCGCTTGTCGGCCTTGCTTCTATGAAGCTGTTAGCACAGGATATCGCTTGATAAACTCAGGAGGCATATAACGATGAAGATAAAAAATATATTAACGATTATTATTTATCACTATTACTTAGCAAAAGCACAATACAGTTCGATGAAGCCATTATTTATCAATAAGTTTAATAATAGAACCGACATCATTTTGTCGCTCTTTTCGTATTAGCCCTTATTACTACCCTGATCGGACGCGAAATTAAAAAAAGATGTTAAGTTTTGCAATGCGATGCCGATAATATAATTTAGATTCCATTTCAGGAGATTAGTATGTTAATCACAGATGCCACTATCAGACTTCCAATTTACTTAATTGGAGTAGGTGTATTCGTTCCGCTCATGTTTACTCAAAGTGCGGCATGGGTTATTCCTTTATTTATAATATCGTTCATTGATTTAATCTACCTTTTAAGAAGACCTAAACTAGCTAAAAAAAGCTAATATGAGACACGGGGTCGTTAATGAGTGACTATCAAAATGCCATTGCCCCAACTGTAATACCCTCGTTTGAGGCCGCGCCAGCGGTCTTTTTATTGCCCCTCGTTAAATCCCTGCACCACATTGGACACTCAGGTGTTTCTGTCCAGTAGCTCTCGCAGAGAGAAATCCCACCGGATAACTGCTGTATGTTGAGCAATAAATGCTTTTCTCCCTGGACATTCCGGCACTACCGGAAAAAATGTCCAGAAATTATTTAAGCTGATCGTATTTATTTTTATTGCAGATAACGTCCGGCCGTGCATGAGTAACTGGTCTGCCGGAGAATGATGGTCATCTGACATTTCCCTTCAACAGTAGCACCGCCTGATCGCCCGGCATCTGGAACTGCACCCTGTGCCGCGCCGCCACATCCAGCGCAAACACTTTCGTATATACTTCCGTTGAACTGATGGACTTGTGGCCCATCAGTGACTGCAGCACCTTCAGCGGAATGCCCGCGTACAGCATGTGCATCGCGTAGGAGTGGCGGAACGTGTGCGGCGTCACCGGGACTGAGAACGTCACCCCGTCGGCGGCCGCGCTATCCACCGCTTCATTTATCCACGTTCTGACCGTGCGATCGGTGATTTCCCAGATGCGCGCCTTCTCCGTCCGGCCGCTGCGTTTGTTGCGCCGCTCGAGCGGAATCTTCAGCGTGGCCACCATCATCTGCAGCTGGCTGACGTATTGCGAATCGGAGAGCGGGACCAGACGATGAGGCTGGCTGCCTGTGGGCGTACGTCCGGCGGTCCGGGCGGCTTTCTCCGCGCGCTGCTTGAGGGTGGCCAGTTGCACGAACGGGTAAGGCGGGGCCAGCGAAAAATCACTGCGGGTGAGGGCCAGTGCTTCATTGATACGTGCGCCGGTATTCCACAGCGTTGCCAGCAGCATTTTGCGGTGCAAATCGGGAACGTAGTGGAGCAGGGCGCTCACTTCCGGTGCAAGCAGGTATTTCGGCAGTTCGTCCTGAACCAGCGCCATCTGTCGTAAGGCGAGGGCGGCCGGGTAGTCGATGGCCACCGGCAGCGGTGCGGCAGGCAGGGCAATCCCCTGGCCGGGAAGGGCAGGCATCATTTCCTGAACACCTGATGGAATTCATCGAATAGCATCACATGCCGTGTACGTTTTCCGCTAAGAATTCGGCGCATCATCGGCGTGAAATCCACAGGCTCCCAGCCATAGGGCCAGGTATAGTAAATTCCGGTTTTCAGCGTGTTATCCGGTCGCTCGGGGCCAGCGACGATACGCCTGACCTCCCTGCTCAGCGCTTCACCGCGCAGCCCGTACTGCCCCAGATACCGGCGCAGCCGCGTGACTGGCATCCGCGGGTCAGACTGAGTGAAGGCCTTAACCTCCATTAAATGCGAAGCGGCGATGATATTCATACCGTACTTGCGCACAGCTCCGCACGATTTTGCCACATAGTCCATTCTTCTCTCCTGTTTGTCGTTCACGGTTACTTACCGGATGTCAGTAAAAAATCCCGCCTCCGCGCATTCCGGTCCGGAGAGAGCATCAGAACCGGTATTTTTCCTTTAACTCGGCAATACGTCTGGCGTCGAGAAAGTTGTCCTTATTTCTTCCGGGATTGAAGTAATCAGACTGGTCATCAAAGTGAAGCTGCTCCCGCCCCTGAACAAAAGACCAGCTGTCACCGGTACCGTCCCAGGCGGCAAGCTGACGACCGGAACAGGATATGACAACCGGCTGGCGCTCCAGCGCCGGATTAGGCTGCCGGAAAGGCCACTCCCGCCAGTCCAGCCATAACTCGTGATGACCGTACTCCACTCTCAGGCTCTCATATATTTTCTGCAGCGTAATGGACACTATCCCCTCCTGTATCCTTCCCCAGTAAATAGTCACTCAGAGTAATTACAACGCACAGCACAATCTGCTGTGCACAACCCTGCGTCTGTCATCCGGATGATTTTCCCCTGCCGTCATCATTTTCAGGGTGATAATAAGCAGAGATATAACAACATTGCTAAATTACCGGAGAGTCGTTTCCGTCAGATCCGACTTTCTGCCATATCACAACTTTCCGGAAGTGTACCACGGTCAGGGAATAAGCAAAGCGGCAATATCGGCCGCCGGACAGCAGGTCACGATCAGGGTGCGTAATACAACATATAGCGTCATAAGCAGCTGAAAATGACACTACATGTTGTGTGGCAGGGCCGGTGAACGGCCGGTGACGATCGGGAGATCCGGAACTTACTTTTTCCGGATCTGACCGCAAAAAGAGAGCGGGTGTATGTACTGACCGTACTGTCTGTATTAACTGTATCGTATGTACTGAATGTATCATACTGTATTATATGTATCGAATTGTATTAACTGTATTGTGTATTTTTCAAACACTGGATACACTGAGTGCATGACACCCCACGGAGAGAGTCCATGAGCAAACTGCCTTCCCCTGACATGATCCGTCGCATCGAGGACGCCGCAGCGGCGCTCATCGCCGCCGGCACCCCGAACCCGACCAACGTCCAGGTCCGTGACCACCTCGGCGGTGGCTCGCTGGCCACCATTTCCCCGGTGATGCGCGCGTTCCGCGCCCGGCTGCGCGAACAGGCCAGTGAACAGACGCCGGAACTGCCGCCGGCGCTGGCGCAGCTGCTGACCGGCCAGCTGGCCCTGCTGTGGCAGGCGGCGGTAAAACAGGCGGACGCCGGGGCGCTGGCCGCGCGCGAGCAGGCCGACGCCGACATTGAACAGGCCGACCTCGAGCGCGACGCCGCGCAGGCCCGGGTGGCTGAACTGGAAAGCGAGCTGGCGGTGCTGCGCGAGGTGATGGCCGAACGTGACCGCCTGCTGCAGGACATCCGGCAACTGCGGGATGAGGCGCTGCCGCTGCACGAGCAGGTGGCCCGTCTCACCGCCACCGGCGAACACCTGGCGGCCCAGCTGAAGGAAACGAAGGCGGAACTGAAGGGCGCCAGGGAAGAAAACCGCGCCCTGCAGGCCGAGCTGCTGACCCTGGCCCGGGCGGAGCCGAAAGCCGGGAGGGGGGCAAAATGACACCGGAAATCAGACGCCGTATCCACGCCTTTCACAACGCCCTGGTGCTGGCCGCCGACACCCGCTCACATGAGTGCTTCCGGATGGGCCGCTTTCAGGAGCTGAAAGCCTTCCCACACGGCTGCTGCGATCTGGCCAGCAACTTTCTGGCGCAGTATCTTCAGGACGGTGATCCGTCCCTGAAGCCGGTGATTATCCATATGCAGACGACAAAGGATTTCCGGGATGAGTATCGGTCGACCATTAAATCCCACGTCATCGTGGAGGTGACAGGCTGGTTTGTCGACCTTACCCTGAACCAGTTTGTGGAATATCAGGACCGGGTGGTGATTGACGATCGGACCGGGATCCTGGGCACCCTGCTCAGACGCATCCGTGGCAGTGGAGGGACAGTCACGGAGCGTGGTATTCAGCTCAATGCAGGGCTGGACGAAGACGGACATGAACTCTATGCCTGGCTGCGCGCCACCGCGGACAGCCTGCTGGCATCCTCCCGGCCGTCACCGGCGGCCACCGACGGAAAAGAAACCGGGCGCCTGTGAACCTGTTCAGCTTTCTGAAAAGCAGGGAAAAAACCTGCACGGGAACGGTGCGCCGCACGGCCGCCGTGATGACGGCAGCATCGAACGGGACGGCCTTTTTCGGCGTTCTGTTCCACGGGGAGCCGGACTGGTTGCGGGTGTACACCAGTGACCTCAGTCTGGCGAGCGAGGGTGGCGTTCCTGCTGCCGGATGAGGGGGGCAGCCTGGAGGTTCAGGGCCGTTTCCGGCAGGGCCGGCACACCTGGTACCGGCGTGTCAGGGGGACGCGTGAGCCGGTCAACGCCGGGCGCCGCAGAACCGCTGCCAGCCCCACAGTATTGCAACCGGAAGGAGGCAGGGCAATGCCTTACTACAATGGCCGCTGGCACCTCTATGACGAACGGGAACGGCGGGAATACGGAGAACGAAAACGGCAGGAGCGCAGCCAGCAATGGCAGGCGAACTGGATCAGCCGGCAGGGACTGAAAGCCCGACTCTGGACGGACAAGGCCATCGCGACGTTCCTGCCCCCGCCGGAGCACGCGGGCCCCATCCGGGCCTGGCGGAGAAAGGATGTGCTGACGGCAGAAGAAAAGCCGGACTTTCAGGCGTGGATGGCGACCCGCCGTGACTGGCTCGATGCGCGCTGCCGGCTGCCGGAGATCACCTACGCCACTTACGGCCTGCTGGCGATTGGCTGGGACCGGCGGGCCCCGGACAAACCGATCCGCTACCAGCGGCTGGTCTGGAATGAGGCGAAACAGGCGCTGACGGACTACTCACGGCAGTGGCATAACTCGCCGTTTACCGGCGCGGATTTTGAAGAGGACGATCCGGATGACGTCGCCTGCGCGATCTTCGAATGGTATCTGCGCCAGTGCAGTACATCACCGGTACCGGAATAGTCAATGCCAGACGGCGGAGAGAAGAAATGGATAAGGATGAGTTAGCCGCACGGCGCGCCGCCGCCATTGCGGAAGACGCGTGTTTTACCCGGGGACGCCTGCGCGATGAATTCCGGATGAAGCCGGCGCCCGGGGTGGAGCCGGTCAGATGGTATAAAAGCAGTTATGGTGGCCAGTATGGCGTGTACCGTATCGCTGACTGCGTCCCGATGCGGGAGAAACGCCCGCCGACGGAGAAGCAACGGCGCGCCGGGCAGCGTCTGGCCGTGCTGTCCCGCCTGAACAGCCCCCGCGGCAGACTGGCACAGAAAGCCCGGACCTGGCTGAGCCTGGCGCCGTTGTTCCTGGACACGGAGACCACCGGCCTCGGCTACCACGCCGAAGCGCTGGAAATCGGCCTGACGGAGGCCGACGGTCGCGTGGCTTTTGCAACCCGCCTCCGCCCGACGGTCGACATCGATCCGCAGGCCGGTGCCGTCCACGGGATCACGGCACCGGCACTCCGCGACGAACCGTCCTGGCCGGAGGTGGCCGCACCGCTTCAGCACATTATCGGCGCCCGTCCGCTGATTATCTTTAATGCGCCTTTTGACCTGCGTATCCTGAAGCAGACCGCGGCGGCACATGGCGATCCGGCTCCGTGGCTGGACGGGCTCACGGTCCACTGCGCGATGCAGCTGGCCGCCGGCTATTACGGGGCCACCAACCGCTATGGCTCCATCTCGCTCGCCAGTGCCGCCCGTGAGGCCGGCCTCACCTGGCAGGATCGGGCGCATTCAGCCCTTGCCGATGCCCGGATGACCGCGGGCGTGGTGGCCGCCATCGCGGCGGACTATCTTCAGCTGAGACGGGAACTGGCCAGTTATGAAGATTCCCCGCCGGCAGAACCGCAGGATTGACGTATTCAGGGCCGACATCCTGACGGGTGCAGACTTTGCCGTTCACACAACAATAAGGACCGGATGTGAATAAAAAAGCGTATTCAGGCAGTGCATTGCCATCCCGCCTGGCGTTACCGCCCCGGGTGACTTTCGTTCTGGAGATCAGCGGACTCTTCCTGGTGTGGTGGTTCCTGCTGACACTGGAGTTTACACCCGTCTCCTCTTACGTCGGAAATATCGCAGACGTCGCGCAGTTCATTGGCGGAATAATTGTGGTGATCTGTGTCTGCCGGGCACAAAGTCTGGCCGCGTTCATACGCACTTTCGTGTATGGCGGTACCCTGCTAGCGTTGCTGCCCGTCATTATCGGGGGGCTGTCCGATACAATCAGCCAGTCCAGCGATGAAAACCCGTTGTTCCCCGTCGTCGTCATCATGGTGTGTTGTGGCATGGTGTACGCTGTCTGCAACCTGCTTACCGGCAATGACCCCGCCGGTGATACGGAAGTCCGGGAAGGCACAACCGCGTGCCAGACTGCCAGCAGTGTACACTATACGGACAGGCGCATTGCCGCCGCCCATGAAGCGGGCCACGCGCTGATGTATGCCGCCTGGTCTCCATTGCCGGCAACGCTGCAGGTGAGCATTAAAACGTCGACAGATAACAGCGGTTCGCTGGGGTACGTCCGGTGCGGAGAGCCCCGGCCCCGTCTGATGGACAAAAACCGGGAAGCGTGGGAAATGCTGCTGGCGCTGGCGGGTATGGCGGGCGAGCAGCACTATACCGGTGACGTCTCATCGGGCGCGTTCGATGACGGAAGACGCTGGCTTTCTCATGCCGTGCCCTGGCTGGTCTGCCACCTGACCACCGGTATCTACTATCCTGACCCCGGCACACCGCTGGAGCTGGCGTCCAATCAGCGTCAACTGATGGCACTGAAAGCGGAGCATAACGCGCTGCTGACGGAATTCTTCACCCTGAACCAGGACCTGCATGCCAGGCTGACTGACGCGTTGATGCCCGGGGAAACACTGGAAGCCCGTCATCTACACCCGTACCTGGCGGCCGTGCAGCTGCCGGACGCCTTTCCCCGGGTCACCGCGCCAGCCCGAACCTGAACAGCATCAGGGAAGCGGTATCATGAACGTAAAGCCCGGCCCCCGCGCCGGGCTTTTTATGGTTTGCGGAACCCGCAGTCAGCGCCATAAAGCAAAAAAGAGCAATGATTTATTTTATACAATAAAAAATCATACCTGATATTATTAATATCATATCACTCTAAAATCATATCATATATGATAATTGTGAATTCAAAAATATCATACGGAGAACATGAAATGGATAAAGAATCAGTGTTTTCACTTAGCTATGAGCAACTGACCCGGGAAGCTGAGGAAGCAATATCAAAATGCGACCTGAACCGGGACGGGATTTTTTACAACCGGGAGCTGAGTAAAGCCTCTGAAGTACTGCTTTTCTGGCACAGGCTGGCGATTCTCGGCTATCAGGGCGTGACAGGAAATGAGCGTGTTGAGGCCGACCTGCAGCGTCTGAAAGCCCTTATCTTCGGAAAAGAGGACCGCGTATCGTGACAACGGTCAAAGCCCGCCGCCCGTCACCGCTACAGAGAAGAATTCTGATTGTGCTGGCCGCGCTGGCTGAACGATGTCCCGGCCCCGTCGCCACACGGGATATCGAGCAGATACTGGCGAATGGCAGTGAACGCCCCGTCTATGGTAACAATCTGCGCGACTCCTGCCGTCGTATGGAGAACGCGGGCTGGATTCGTACCCTGCGTACCCGGAACCTGCATCTGCACGTCGAACTGACGGCGGCAGGCCGCGAACTGGCGGCCCCGCTGCTGGCCACCGAGCAGGAGCGTATGCTGGCCGAACAGCGTGCGACGGCCGTCTGTGTTCTGCCGCTGGTCCCGGCCGGAACGGCGGAGGATGCCGGTACGCCGGGCGCCGATCGGCCGGTACAGCTGGATGGTTCCTGGCACATGGCGTGCCGGGGCGATTACGTGCTCCGTCTCGACGGAACCACCTGCCTGCAACTGTGGAACGCCGCCGGGCAGCTGACGCGCCTGGCGGGCGATCCACTGCAGGTGGCCACCTGGCTTCAGGCCTGCCATGATGCCGGCATTGTTGTCCGGATGCAGATCAATGAAAGCCACACGCCGGAAGAGGGCGAACCCGCCGGTACCGCCACAACTGACCTGACGGACACCTGGTACCGCCAGCTGGACGCCGCGCTGCAGGCGGAGGGGATCACCGGTCTGAATGAGGAGATCAGACAGGCAGTTATTATGCCCGGCGAGGCGCTCCGCGACCTGCCGGCACCGGCGCGCCTGCTGCGCGTTCTGCGCGAGAGTCCGGAGGCGTTCCCGCTCTCGGCTGCCGCATACGAGGAAGACACGGAAGCCGCGCTGGCCGACCTGCTGGAACGTGCGGGGTTCACCGGCGGCCAGGCGCAGGAGCTGCAAATGCACCGCATCCGCTGGCCTCTGATGAGTCAGGAAGAATATGACCGGCACGACCTGAACAGCCTGCTGGACGAACTGGAGCGGCGACAGCTGTTCTGCAAACGTGACCAGCTGGTCGCCCTCGTCTTTTCCCCTGTCAGAAAAGCCGGCGAGAACTGGACTGAACGTCTGCAATGGCTCTTATCAACGGATGGATTTGGATTCCACAGTCCGCTATCTCGTGAAAATGCCACACCGGCGCTGAATTATCTGGCTGGCTACGTCGGACAAGACGCCGTTAAACAGCTGACCACCTACGTGGTATGGGCGGGAGACAAACAGGCGGGAAAGCCCTGAGCCAGTCCTGCGGGGCCGGTACCATTCATCTTATCGTCAGCTGCAGCAGGAGCAAGTCAGCGCCGGCGGCTGAGAATACCTTTCCCTACGAGCTGAAGGGACCCGCTGAGGCAATAGAGGCCTGGAGAAACCAGATTCGCGCAACTGACAGGCAAATCATCACGGGTGATCTCTACAAAGGCCTGCACTGGCAGCGCGCCAGGAGCGTTGCTCATCGTCACGCAGCCGTCGAGTTATGGGCCGTATCAGCAGGGCTGGGGCTCCGTCATGTTACCGATCCTGCCGTACCCTATGAATGCACCTTTCATGCCCTGCCGTATGCGGCAGGCGAGCACTGGCACCGACTTACAGCGAAGCCTCCCTTACCAGGACGGTGCCCGACACTGGCTGAACTGATGCGGATCTGCCCCCAGGATCAGTTTGTCCTTGCCGTCTCTCCTGTGTACCTTCGCGCTATTGAGAACGATATTCTGGCAGGATTACCGGCACTCACCAGCGCAGAGCAACAGTTAAACATCATCACCTCTAAATAACTGATCCTAATACCGCTACACTTTAGCCAGCCCGTGTTTTCCACCGGGGAATGGGCTGACGGTATCCATAAAGTGATGAACCTTTTTCAACAGTTGCCACATTGAACGGCACTGGTGATTTCGGGTTATTGTCTCATGAAGCGCCTGCCACAACCGTTCGACATGATTGACCCATGGCGAGTAAACCGGCTGATAAATGACCCTGAACTTCTGGTTTGCTTTCAGCCAGCGCAACGTTTCACGGCTTTTGTGGATAATGTAGTTATCGACAATGAGCGTAATCGTTTTTGCCCGCCGGTATGTCGCCTTAAGATGTTTTAACAGTCTGATAAATAAAGATGAACCTTTACTGTTTCCACCTACGTAGCTGACTTTTCCCGTACCGCTGTGCAGCGCACCGGCAAGATAGTACTTTTCATTCTGGCCCGGTGTGACAACACGTTTTTGCTGCCCGCGTAACTGCCAGTCAGCACCGATTTTCGGGTTGAGATGAATATCCACTTCATCTTCGGAAAACACGGGATTTTCCGCACTGCATTTCGCCAGTGCTTCATGGATAGCGACCATTTTTTCTTCTTTGTGTGGGTCACGGATACGCAGTGTCGGCGCTGCTCTGCGCCATACCAGCCCGGCAGCAGGTAACCATCTCCGGATGGTTGAGGCATGTAGCGGACAACCGGTGACATCACGGATTTTTATCGCCAGCAGTTCGGTACTCCAGCGGGAACGCTGATAACCGAAATCGCCGGGAGAATGCTTCACAAGCTCACGCAGCAATGCGCAAATATGTTCGAACGGCCAGCGCCTGCCACGTCCTGACGGTAATGACTTCAGGCCTTCAGCACCAGACAGAGTGAACCAGTTAATCCAGCGACCAATCGATGAGCGGGCACAGCAGAGTGTTCTGGCCACATGACTGACGCGCTCGCCCCGGTGCAACATCAGCATGGCGGTCAGTCTGCGGGCATAATTTTTATCACGCGTTTTATGGATAGCTTTCTGCATCAGGCGTCGTTCGTCACGGGGAATTGGTGCTATGATCGGCATCGCTCAGTCCGGTTGGTGATTTGGGATATTCAGCGATTGATCAGATCGCACAATTCGGGCTGAGTTCCCTCAAAGTGATCTACTATTCCGAACAGTTATTTAGGGCCTATCATGGCGCACTGGAGCGATGGGTGACATACAGCCACAGCGGTATGCTGGAGGTACTGAAAACAAATTGTACGGCCCTGAATATCAGCCTGGCCGGGCATCTGATTGATGAACTTGTTGATAATATTTGAGAATTCTATGAAAGGAACTGAGAATACCTGGATGCGTAAAACCGGGATCACAGTGAAAGTTATTACGGTTGCCTGTCTTATCCAGGCCAGTATTTCTGGTATTGCTTTTGCCGATTCCCGTTGGACCGTGGAAGTGGCGCACGAAAAATCGCTGACTCACGGTTTTCTCTCTAACTGTGCATGTAATCTAATGGAACAAAAACAAACGCAAGTAAATTAACTTACAGAGAGTTTAGCATATAATGTTAGATATTATAGCTTTTTAATATATTTCATATTATTATATATGTTGGCATTTAAATTCAAACACACCATTAAAAATGAACCTAAATCAAATTAAGAAAAAATACCGTACGGATATTGATGGCCTCAGGGCTATTGCGGTTACTGTTGTGATTTTATTTCACCTCGGCATCGGGTACTTCCCGTCAGGATTTATCGGTGTTGATATTTTCTTTGTTATATCCGGTTACCTGATAACTGGCATTATTCTATCATCACTCAGAGAAGGTACTTTCAGTTACTCAGATTTTTTTGTTCGTCGACTCTGGCGCATACAGCCTGCATTAATATTTGTTTGTATTGTGACGTTACTTGTCTCAAGTGTTCTTTTTGTTTCCCCGGATTATCTGGACTATCTTAAAAGCGCAAAATATAACACCTTATTAATTGCCAATCAGTATTTCTCGCGTCAGTCAGTAGCATATGCAACACCTGAAAGTGATATATTTCCTTTGTTACATACATGGTCGCTTGCCGTTGAATGGCAATGGTATATATTCCTTCCTTTGTTCATCGCGATAACCATTTCTCTTAAAAAAAGAGTCCCGGCAACTAAAAATGTTAATATCAGTGATAATTATATTTTAGTATTATGGTCTGTCATTACCTTTGTATTCGCAGCATT
Organism: Citrobacter telavivensis; assembly: GCA_009363175.1. NCBI lineage: Bacteria > Pseudomonadati > Pseudomonadota > Gammaproteobacteria > Enterobacterales > Enterobacteriaceae > Citrobacter > Citrobacter telavivensis. Next base: position 49,348 of record CP045204.1, on the reverse strand, counting down.
AGCATTGTTTATAGCAAAAAATGAACCTGGGCAGTCATATTATTTCCTGAGCACAAGAGTATTTGAATTCTGTGCAGGCGGTACAACATATTTACTGACCTGTCGAAAGGAATATATTCACAAGGGTATTTCAACAGTTTTAAATACCCTGGCGATTATCGGAATTATTTACATTTCGACAAAAGAGCATGTGATTGATATTTACCCAAATGTCAATGCGTTAATAGTCGTGGCCTGCACATGCGTTTTAATCTTCTCAGGAAAACAAGAAAGTAACTTCATCAGCAGGTTATTATCTTTAAAACCTTTTTCATTCACTGGAAAAATATCATATTCACTTTATTTATGGCACTGGCCGGTTCTTGCATACTGTCGCTATGTCAACATCCAGTTAACCGGTCTGAACCTCATATACATTTGCGGCAGTATTATCACACTGTCGCTGATTGGTTATTATCTTATCGAACAACCAATGAGGAAATTCAGGTATAGTCTGAAACTCACTGTGACACTGCTTTTAGCTTTACCTGCAATTTTTTACAGTATCCTGTATTCTGTTGCAGTAAAACAACAGGGTTTTCCTGAGCGTCTTGGTTCTGTATATTCACATCAGTTCAAAACAATCCAGCACTATGAAAGGAAGGCCGTTACCAGAAAAAAATGCATCGATACGAATCATTCGCTGGAAACCTGTGTCCTTGGCGCTCGTGAAGGTAATAAATCTGCGCTTGTGATTGGTGACTCGAATTCCAATCATTTCTGGGGATTTTTCGATGTACTGGGGAAAGATGCCGGAATAAAAATTAATGCACTGAGTGTTTCGTCATGCCTGACCCTGCCGGGAATATGGCAATATGACTGGTGGATATATAAGAATAAAAATTATGAGTATTGCCACAGCAAAACGGCCGAGTATTACAACATCATAAAAAATAATAAATTTGATTATGTTATTATTGGTGAAGTCTGGCAGAATTATTCGCGTGGACCGCATCTTATTACTAAAAAAGATGATGCCCGTTCTGATGCTTTAACAAAAGAACGAATGACCCGTTCCGCAAAACTTGCGATTTCAAAGATTATTGAATCCGGGGCAAGACCTGTCATTATTAAAACAATATATCCCATGCCAAAGGGCTATCAGGAGTGCCGACAGCGTGAAGCTATTCTGAGAAAGACATTCTCAGAAACAGCCTGTGATTCCCGACGCATTCAGGCACAAGAAAGTCAGTACCTGACAACGCTTTTTGACATGCTTAAAGAAGAATATCCTTCTTTGATAATTATTGATCCAAAGAAAATACAGTGCAAAAACAACTCCTGTATCAGCCATGTCGATTCTATACAAGTCTATCGTGATGTCGGGCATTTAACTGACTACGCCTCTTATATTTTTGGAGAAAGGTATTTAAACGAGTTCGGGAATCCGTTACAACCTTAAATAAGAAATGATAGCCGTATTTACACTGTCATTTATTCCAGGGATCCTGAATGGCATGGATGAGACGATGACACGTGGGGGAAGGCTCTCATACCAGGCCTTATTCCATTGTGATTCTGGCGGCCACGAATCCGATCAGCCAGGTGAAATTTCCCTGGCGATCTGTACAAAAGTCCAGCGACTCCACAATCAGTATGGAACCGTCAGAATTGGGCTGGGGTTAACGTCTGATCCTGGCCACTTATGTTGGGCGGGAATTGGTGAAACAGCTAGTATATCCTGCAGATAATAGAAAAAGTGAGTACACAGGCATGAATAACAATCATAAGCCCTTTATTGGTTTCCGTGACGCGGGTTCCGGTCAGTTCTCAGGGCCCTACATAACTGAAAACCAACTGAGCAACCTTATCAGGCTGCTTCCGGTTCCCAGGCCTTCACCAATCCAGTATGTGTTTCCCGATCTGTCACCACTGATCCGGCATATCAACGGGCAGATAGCTCACGCATTTCAGGCTCACAGTCAGGGGCAACTGGATAAGCAGCTTGCAGAAGAATACGAGCTGATTTTCACTCACTGGAACCGGGCCAGTGGAATGGAGGAGGGACCGAAAAAGGAACATGCCTGGGAAAAAGTAACCGACAGAGCCGATCCGCTGCTGATTCATCTGCGTCAGGCCATGCCGGCTGCAATGTCGCTTGCATGCTGGAATGATGAGCTGATAAATAATATTGAACACAAGGGGCGTATGTATACTGAAGTGTTGCTTTTCATTATTTACGCCCGTGCCGCTTACGAGCGGTCCTCTCTTGGCCGGGATCCTTCCCTGCGGGAATACTGCCGACAGATGAAGAAGATACTGGCCGCGTATACGGGCGGTGAAAATACCCAGCTGTTAATGCTGAGCGCCGCTTCAGAAGTGGAGTGGGCGCCGTACTACGCCATGCTGCGGGAAATGAATGGTCAGGGACCGGAAGATCCGGATTCGTACCTGGCACAACATGTCAGGGGCATAACGGCAGAAACCCTCTATGATGATAATCGTCTTATGCCCCTGTGCTATGACTTTGACACGACCACGGTTAAACGCCGTCATGTGACGTTCACCAGTTTTTCCAGCATGCACTGGCGTATGGTTATGACCCTCGCCCAAATCCACTACCGGATCAGCCAGCTGGAGGTGCTGCTTGATTCGCTAACCGACAGTGACGTCAAAGTGGACTTTGACGGTACCAGCGAAACCCGCGCGCAGTTGGAGAAGATGATTTTGCAGCTGACTGATCAGGAAGAACGGAACCAGAGATGATGCTGAAATTTACGAAGTATTCCTCGCTGTGTCTGTTTACAGCAGCCTGGTTTGCCAGCGCGGATATCCATGGCCATGTGGTGCGCGTGCTGGACGGGGATACCGTTGAGGTTCTTGAGCCGGGAAACCGACTGACGCGTGTTCGCCTGGCTGGCATCGATGCGCCGGAAAAGAGTCAGCCCTTTGGCCAGCGTTCCCGACAGGCGCTGACCGCACTGACGGCCGACAAGTCAGTGCATGTCTCTGGAAGTACCCAGGATCGTTATGGCCGCCTGCTTGGAACCATCTGGTCAGACACAACAGACATTAATGCCGTTCAGGTGAAAACTGGTATGGCCTGGGCCTACCGGTATCACGACAGGGCATCGGTAGCGGAATATGTCGGACTGGAGAGGCTGGCACGGGAGAGCCGGTCGGGTCTGTGGGCAGACCCATCCCCGGTTGAACCGTGGCGATGGCGTACAATGAAGAAGGGCGGTCAGGCAAGTCACTGAGCCCGGCCAACTTCGACGGAAAAACGTGTAAAAGCACAGATTGACAATTCCGTAACAAAAATGGACCACATTAAGCCTTTTATTTATCGTTTTAACCACGACAGCTGGAGCTATTCTCCCTGTACCCTGATATACAAAGAATCAGGACGCAACTTTTTGACCATTCCCCCCCGTGAGGAATGGTTTTTTTTATCCTCGCTTAACCTGTGGTGACGTTCGATTTCACCTCGGCGTGCTGTTTATTTTCCGGTTCAGGCCGATTTACTTTACCCGTTCCCAGGTGCTCAGACATTCCACGGCAGGAAACACACCGTTACTGGTGTGTATGTAAAACGTTTACTACAGCGCACAAAAATAAAACCACATTGTTACCCGTAACCGAAACTGGTATATTATTTGCACACTGATGAGTACATAACATCAGACAGTTTATTGAGCCGGTCGCGGGGATGTCACCAGACCGGTTTTTTTATTCCCGAAATATCTCTTCGTATTGCGGTGAACAAAGACGTCAGCGATCGGCCTTGCTGTGCTGCTCAGCAAAAGTTAACAGAGACATCCGCAGCGTTCGGGCAACAGAGCCCACACGGCCGCCAAGCAATGACATACGGAGGATATGTTTCCAGTCTGCATTCCGGCTTTCCCATGCGAGAAAAATATCCAGTTTGTTCGGGGATTGTATTGCCGGCATAAGATACTTATTCAGAACCCAGCCCTGAAACTGTTGCTGAAAATTAAGCATGTATTCAGAACGGCACTTAAGCATTAACGCATAAATGTCCTGAATTGCGTCCGGCATGTCACTTTGCAGAGCCTCATAACACAGAGCGCGGTAGTCGTCATATTTATCCAGTGGCATCATTATTGACCTATTAATTATCCTTTAATAACAATAAGTTAAAGTGCACTTAAGAAACATTATGTTAAATCAAGGTAGTTTCAGGAATAATGTGCGTTCCTGTGTATTTGAAGCCTTAAAGCCGTGGTACAGATAAAAGCCTTTGGCTTCTTCAGTAAGCGCGTGAACCATGATCGCACGTACACCGATATTCTCAGCAACCCGATAACAACGCAGCACCGCATCGTGAAGCAGATCGGCGCCGATCCCTTTTCCACGGAATGCAACATCGACTGCAAGACGAGCAAGTATGATGACCGGTATAGGGTCCGGCATGTTGCGCCGAAGACTACCTGTGGATTCCGTATGGTTAACGCTGCCAGTGGCCAGAGAGTAAAAGCCAGCGACTTGCTTCGTGCCGGATTTGCAGACAACGAACGTTCGGGCGGCCCCGAGAGCCTGATTCTTAAGCCCTCGCTGTTTAAGCCATTCATCGAGTACACTCTCGCCACTGACGAATTCTGCGAGCTGGTGTGAACTGGATAGCGGTTCTGGTGCTGTTACACGTCCCACTGAGGTTTCCTTGCCAACAGCTTATCGATGGCTGGGTCATCCGCAACCGGTTCATCGAGCATAGCGATAAACTCTGCATACTGCTCATCGTTAAAATTGAATACGCGGCGGTCGAGAATCACATTCTCCGCCGCCTGACATGCCATTTCCAGGATAAAGTCTGTACGGGATTTATGAAGGATCTCTGCCGCAGCATCAATGAGTGCCCGCTGAGATTCTTTGGCTCTAAGATTGAGCTGAACATCTGATTTCATGTGCGTGTTCCTTGTATAGCAATTGCTTTACAAGGATAACACAAGAGCTATGTATAGCAATCCCTATACACTTTTGAACATTCACAACTGACTGTTGCTGACTGGCGGCTGATGGCTCCCTCTTTCATGATGTACCTGCCTTTTATTGACAACATGATTATTACAGCAGTAGCGTATTGCCGTGGTGAATCCTTTCTGCGCGAATGGGCGTTCCGGTCAACTGCAGTCTGCAGGTATGCACGCGTCGTTACTGGCTGGGGTAACGTCACCGGGAGGCACCCGGCACCACCCGAATTACAATAACGATCCGTTGTTTTCCTTGAGAGCCTGTTCGTCCGGACAGGCTTTTTTTTCAGATAACAGTTACCTGCGGCGATGGCGATGTTTCATCGTGCGCTTTTCCGAAAATACTTTCTTCAGTTCCTCATCAAGCGTGTGATTCAGCCCGGGCGCTTGTTTTTCTACAAGCAACGTACTTGCGACAATGACCGGCAGTTGAAGGGCTGGATCTGCGCGCAGGCGCGTCTTGGCCGGAAACAAACTTGGTTTCTGAGTGTCATACCCGCGGGCCTTCAGGACGTTCACACAAGCCTGCAGAGCCTTAACAGGGTCGGATATAAGAGGTGACATGATGTTCCTTAAAAATCAGACTGTAGTTACACACAGACGGTAAAGGGGGTCAGAGCCGACATTTTCTGCCGCCATAGCCTCCCAGCCACAACGCGAGAGCAGGACGGAAAGCCCGGGGAGATTGCCGGTGATTCTGGCCATCAGGTTGCCCTTCAGCCTGCCGTCGTCATCGAACGCGGCATCGAGGGATGACTTCGACAGACTAATACAGTTAACCGCAGGGTTCACCGGAACGGCATGGCGGCCACTCCACTCACGATCACTGAGCAACCGGTAAGTCCAGTGCATGCTTTTCGCGTTTTCAATGGCGTAGGTCAGCCGGAACAGATCGCTCTGCGCTGAAATCTCGCCCGTACAGGAGTGCCAGAGGTATTCCAGTTTGCTGGCCAGCTTCGCCCTGACGCCGTAGAGGCGTCCCTGTTTCAGCAGCCACTCGATGTCCGGCGCCACTTCACGCGGAAAGCGTTTCTGCTTCTGTGCGGTGGCCAGCCAGCGGGTCAGAAACAGGCTTTCCTGGGACTCGCCGGATACCACGCCATCCTGGCGTGCGATATGGAGCGCGACCAGGGCACACAGGCCATGCGGCCGGACCTGGACGTCAGTGTGGTGGTTGCTATCACGGTGAATTAGTCTCTTCAGAAGTATCCTGCTCTGTGGCTTTTCTGGCGGCGCTGGCCTTGATACGCTGATGTATTTCCTTAATGCGCAGACGTGAGTACTTCTCATCCTCTGCCGTCACTTCCTGGACAGGCTGACCGTCGAGGCCGTAGCGGTAAGCGCCTGCTTTAATCTGCTCCAGGTAACTCAGGCTTCCCGTCACATAAAACATAACCCGGGCGACTTCGTTATGGGTCAGGTCAGGAACCGGGTCAGCTTTAAGCTGGTCGTGCATCAGTTGGCTGATGCCGTGGGCGATTGGCCGGAACTCCCTTTTTTTCCATCCCGGCCACAGCTCCGGCCAGCGGGTACAGACTTTTTTCAGCGCCAGGCTGAGTGCGAGTTTTTTCCGTTCTTTCTTTGTCATCTTTTCAGGTACGGACGGTTGCCCGGAATCGCTCATGAGGAACCTCATCTTACAGGTATCAGTACTTGGTTAATTATAGCGCGATTATGTTTTTAACTGAATGTTATATAAGGTTTTTACACTAAAAATACATTCATGACAGGCCAGGAAATGCGGGCTTACGGATGTGCCATCAGGCACATGCCGGCGGAAAGGTTGACCGGGTTTTCACCGGGGGTTATCCCGCCGGAGCGCCCGGCGAAGCCGGTAACATGAGCTGACGTCCGGGGTTGAGGAAGGCGAGCAGCGCGCAGCCTTCCCCCAGATGCCGCGAAGCGGCATGTAAGGCGGTATGATGAGGTTACATACAGCACAGAGGGCTGGCCGCCGGAGCCCGGCGTCAGCCGGAAACTTGCCTGATAGTTAACGCCTATCCCATCCCCCTCCCTGCCAGGCCATAATCCGCTTAACGCCATGATGGTGTTTCATTTCCCCCACGGGGGGGCGCAGTTAGCGAAACAGCCTGGAGGGCTGTTGAGTGGTACTGCGAGTTAGCGGCGTTAGCCGCTTACGGGGGAAATAGCACTGACCATGCAGCAACAGAACTGGCAGCGGCGAAGAAACTAGTTACAACATCCATCATTAAAAGCGATGTTGTTCCCGGCCTTCGGCCGGGGCGGCGGCGCTTTTTAGTGGTGGGTTCCACACTGAAGCTGAAGTGTCTGCGCTTGGTTTTCGGAAAATCAAAGAGAATGTTGTAACTAGTTTTCGGATCGGGGCCCGTCACGTTGTGACGGGAGGTACCTTTGATTCTGAGCGGCGCGGCCGTCTGGCCGCTGCGAGCGAAGGCATTTTTGTTTTGTTCACAGAAGTTGCAGGGATAAAAGATTTCCCTGCAGCGTAAGAATGCAGGGGATTAATAACGGTGTTTAAGAAGATTATGCAGGTTTCACGTTTTTCATTTGCTGAAAGTTAACGTTATTCGTTTGCGGATTTATGTGGATAACACTTCCGGAACGGACGTCGGCCGTCACAGAATATGGCCATCACCGGCAGGAACGGGGGAATGAGGCCGGGAAAGGGCATTTCCGGCGGAACGTAACCAGCACAAAAAGCCCCGGAGGGGCTGAAGGTTATCAGGGATGGATTACGGGCTTTCTACCAGGGAGGTGGCTCCTCAAGCGCCAGCTTCAGCTGGTACAAATGCTGAATGGCCAGCTTCTGGAGCCGTTCATCTGAACAGTAATATGCTTCTTCCGCTGGCATGGTCTTCAGCAGCCAGCCGGAGATATCCTCAATCTGCTGGTCGCGGGGCAGTTTCTCCAGGCGGTTAGCCCGCTTGCGGGCTGCGGCCTGCTGACGGCGGTAGCGCAGTGCCTCAAGGGATTTCTGTTCATACCAGCGTTTTCTGGCCGCATGAACGGAGATCTCTTCATCCTCACCAAGAATACCTTCCCGGATGAGCGCGCGGCGCTCTTCACTCTCTTTCAGCTTCCTCTGTTGCTGTTCGTGCAGCTTCTGCATGTCAACACCCAGAATCCTGAAGCCGGTATCGGTGATGTAGATGTATTTAGGAAGCCAGGATTTACTTTCACGATCCCAGGTTTTCTCGGCAACGCCGAAAACACCAAACTGCACCTGCTCGTTTATAAGACGTGACAGCCGGGATACGGTCACTTCCATTTCAGGAATGACCTTTCCCCTGCCATCCTTCGGACTGAGCTCTCTGGCCAGCCTGGAAACGCATATCACAGTGGTGTGTTTACCGGCATCGCAGAAACTGATGGCCAGTGGCATGAGAGCATCAAGCAGACGACGCTTTTCCGGACGGAACGCATACCTGCGCCCTGCCTTTTCACGGTGTTTTATGTAAAACGGGTGACGGGAGATGTGCATGCGAAGACTGATCTGCCCCGTCTCTTTGTCTTTTTTGACAAGACGATTGTAGGCATAGCCGAGCTGGCCACCCAGCGCTTTGTAATGCGCAGGACGGAACCATGCAGGACTCTCGCATTTTGGTTTTGTGGAGTGATCGCCACGACGACGCCGGGTTTGTTTCTTCTCCGGTGAAACCAGGAAAGAATCAATACTGCCGTCATCCACCCCCTGCCAGTAGCGGATTTGCTCTTCAGGGCTCAGCTCACTCCAGTGAACTGACTGGGGTCTCTCAGACACTACCCCCTGCACTTATGTTGTACAGGTGGAGTATGCTCAACAGGTCTTGCCTTTTTTTGCGCACGAGTTATACTCCCCAACAGGTACAACACTACCCGTTGGACTAAGGGAGGCCCCGTTAATCTTCGTATCCGGCCAAGGTTATTGAAGGATTAACGGGGTTTTTTGTATCTGAAATTCGTCAATGCGACTTATCCAGACCGGCCACCTTACGGCGTGGCAACCATAAAATTCAGAATGTTACTAAATATATTTCCGCTGACTCTATCACCACCATATGAAAGGATCAACTCAAAGGATCCCGGTTTGCAGAGGATCATACGCCCGTTTTCGCTTCCTGTGCCTCCAGTGCCGACTTCATCCGCTCAAACAGATCCAACGGGACACAATAAAAAACCGGCTTGTTATAACTCAGGATCGCGAGTGGTTCACCTGCCGTGGAAGCCACCAGTTTTTCCGGGTTAGCTTTAAGCTCTGAAACACCGGCAACACGGGAGCAATGTACCGTTCTTATCATTACGCCCTCCTCGCCTCACTAACAACATATCAAGGTATTGCTGGAGTATAAGATCACAAATGAACTTTTCCTAGTCTACTTAACGTCTACTTTCCTTTTGGTACTTCATGTTTACATCGCCTATTAACTTATCTTTCTGTTAAAGCTAGCCCTTAAACTAAATCGTTCTGTACCACTAAGACTGGATAGTCGGGCACCCAACTTGACTGCCTTAACGTTAATCAGTAACCTGCTAATGTTGAAGCAAATTCTTCAACCGGGAGTGGAAACCCGATTGTCAGTTACGTGTAAAAAAACACGCTTAAGCGTGTTTTTTATTTGCCAGCCCTCATCTTCCCAACAATGGTGGCTCAGGTAGGGCAACCGAAAGGCTGGCCGGGTACACGTAACCGGTATTTCCCCCTCTGCCTGGGCTACCACCAGAATCAGTTACGTTGATGGATGTCTGTAGCTACTTCCCCAAACTTGACTACATGACCGTTACTAAGTACCCTTCCATCGCCACAGTAAGTCCTGTGGTCGGGCGTAGGAACCCGTATTCACCTGGTAAGCTGCTCATATTTCCGAATAAATCAAATGTAAGCAGCAACCAACGTCATAAAGCGCCATTAAATGGTCATGTATTCATTGCATGAACTTTGCTCCAATCAATGGTAGCTCAGGCGGGGCAGCCTTTGGGCTGGCCGGGTTCTAGGTGACCGGTATTCCTACCCCCGTCTGGGCTATCGCCAGAGTGTAGGAACTTTGGCGGAAGCAACCTTTGTAAATTACCTAGAGGTTATCTTCTTCATGACCTACCTTCTCGTTTCATTCCCCGTAAATATCCTTACTTTCAAAGGCTTGCCACCATTTCATCTTGGTCAATATAGAGCTGCATCCAATTTTATTTTGGATAATTTACCTTTAGCTCTAAACATCCCACCTAAAAAACCGAACCACAATGGGGCATTACCCCATTAACGGGTATGCAATTCACTAACTTAACCTATTGATTTGCATAGAGGTAAATATGACCAAGGCCTATAATCTTAATGTATTACGCAACTTGTTTCCTGAATTAACAAAAATGCAGATTGAAGTTTCAGCACTTTACTCTTTAGGTTGTACTTATGAAGTAATTGCTGACATTCACCATATTTCACCAAATACAGTACGCTCCCATCTTCGTGAAAGCACCAAAGCCCTCAACGTAGATGGTCACGAATCTTTGCGAGCGGTTTTCTTGCTACGCACACATATTCATATCCTCGAAAAAGTGACTAAATAATAAGCATGAAAACCGCACGCATGTGCGGTTTTTTCAGATTTATCTCATTTTTTTCTTTACAGCACTTCCGGTTTTGAACAATATTCCAGCCGAGTTTGAAAAGTGAGTCCGGCCTAAAACCTTTTCAAATTCATCACAAGAATATACTGAGCCATAACCGCGTCTGAAATGCAGCAGTCCGACTTAAGTGTCTGGCTATAAGACTGTTTCGTTTTTATGTCTGAGTGTATTCGACTCCTCTAATACAGAATTGTCCCTACGGGGATCGATTCCGCGCGGAGCGTCAGAGAGTATGCAAATATTAAATGACCGCCAGTGGTACCTTGCGCAGTATATTACCGGTGGCAAAAACCGGGAGAATTTGTTCGGCTGGCTCCATGAGCAAAAAATAACGCCATGGACGCCGCTGACGGTGAAGACCATTAAACGTTCCGACAAGATTAATGGCTACCGGAAGCGTATTACCACTGTATTCCCGGGTTATTTTTTTCTTAAGGCAAATTTCGAGCATCACAATATCACCAATATCCGGATGCACTCGGCATTCTCCGATTTTGTGGCTTTTGGGCGTCAGATAAAACCTGTGGATTCTGGCGTTGTTGAACGCCTCATGAAGTACTTCCCGGAACCTGATTCACATACTCTGGCAAAAGCCGAACTCGAAGCAGCCTCCGCCATCTGGCTAACCAGAGCGCAGTACAACTTTATGGTGAATATGGAAAATGACCCCATGCCGCTTTCCCGTTCGGCCATGCTTATGGACCTGGTCTATCACTCTGGCAAGCACGGTTTTTAAATCCGTCCTGTATCATTTTTTGTGTGTTTTCCCCGCTGCCCAGGCGGGGATTTTTTTACCGTATCCGGAATGGCGTCTGTGCCGGTCCTGCCCGTTGAACACCCTCTGTTCCTTCCTGGCCGGTTAAGTCTGTGCACGACTTTCATTCGCCATAGCCGGAGCTGAATGTGCAGACGCCATTCCGGATACTGATAAAGAATGAGGCGATTCACGTCATGACATCAACAGAAAACCCGCTGACGCACCTTCTGTGGTGCATTCTGGTGGCACTGCGGACCGCCAGTAAAACTGAAGCATTCCGTTCCGAAACCGCCCGCCGTAAATTTATCGCCAGCTGGCTGGATAACGCCCGCCTCATGCCGTCATTCAGGGGAATGGGGGACGATTTTGCCACGCTGCGCAGTCTGCTTGAAAAGGACAGGGACATCTCCATCGAGGGAACACTTAACACCCTGCTGATGTTTTCCTCCCGCGCGGATGACTGCGATTTGTTCCGTTTTCGCATGGCCATCAGCTCGCTGCTGAAAAAAGGCTGGCGTACCGGAATATGCCGCTGGCCTGAAGAAATCATGACGGAAATCCTTCAACGAAGGGAAGGCCGCCGTAACCACCTTCTCCAACTGACGGCCACCACGGACGCCTTTCTTCCGACCGGCGTGATGTGTAGGCCCGTGACGTTCCAGTTGCTCATGCACCAGACCCGGGGCAACAACGATCGTGTGGAAGAAGCGTTTTACGATGCCCGGTTTATCGTCATTTCCGCGCGAGAGGACCAGCTCGACCGTTCCACGTGGATACGTACACTCCACGTCGGCACAAATGCCCTGCCCGAGAATGAATGGGTTCCGGATCACCGCGATATCTGGAAACCAGACAGTTACCGGCGTTCTGCCTGATTTTTATTTCTTACACCTCCGGAGTTTCCCCATGTATGAACTGATTTCCAGCCTGCTGCCGGCAGGCATCTGTGTGTTTGTCGCTTTCGTCTTTGTGTCCTCGGCTGTCAAAATCGTGCCGCAGGGGTTCGAGTGGACCGTGGAGCGTTTTGGCCGCTACACCCATACCATGAAACCCGGCCTCAATTTCATCGTGCCTTTCATGGACCGGATCGGCCGTAAAATGAACATGATGGAGCAGGTACTGGACATTCCGTCTCAGGAAATCATTTCTCGCGATAACGCCAATGTCGCCATTGATGCCGTCTGTTTCGTGCAAATCACTGACGCCGCGCAGGCCGCCTACGAAGTCAGCAATCTCAGTAATGCCATTGCCAATCTGGTGATGACCAATATCCGCACCGTACTGGGCGCCATGGAGCTTGATGAAATGCTCTCACAGCGTGACTCCATCAACTCCCGCCTGCTGAGCGCCGTTGACCATGCGACCAGCCCCTGGGGCGTGAAGGTAACCCGCATTGAAATCCGCGATATCCAGCCTCCCAAAGAGCTTATTGACGCCATGAATGCCCAGATGAAAGCCGAGCGCACCAAACGCGCCAGTATTCTGGAAGCCGAAGGCGTTCGTCAGGCACAAATCCTGCGCGCAGAAGGCGAAAAACAGTCGCAGATCCTCCAGGCCGAAGGGGAGCGTCAGTCTGCGTTCCTGCAGGCGGAAGCCCGTGAACGTTCGGCTGAGGCCGAAGCGCGTGCCACACAGATGGTGTCTGAGGCGATTGCCTCCGGCGATATCCAGGCCGTTAACTACTTTGTCGCCCAGAAATACACCGAAGCTCTTCAGCAGATCGGCGCCTCATCCAGCAGTAAGGTCGTGATGATGCCGCTGGATGCCTCAAGTGTTATGGGCTCCATTGCCGGCATCGGGGAGCTGGTCAGCACTCTGAACGCTGGGAAAGCCTGATATGGCATGGCTTAGCGGTCTCTCCCCCTGGCAGATATGGTTGATGGTGGCGGGTCTTTGTCTGGCTTTCGAAATCATAACCGGAACGGGATGGCTGCTCTGTCTGAGTCTGGCCGCGCTGGCCACTACCGGACTGGTGCAGATATTACCGCTCTCAGTCACCTGGCAGTGGCTCTTTTTTGCCGCCGTGGCCATTCTGATGGCCTGCCTGCGTCGCATCAAAAAAATGATTTACCTCGGACAGCACACTGACGGAAGGCCGCCACTCAATGACCGTCTTGCGCTGATGAAGGGCATGGTACTGACACTGGATAATGGATTAATCAACGGCACAGGGCAGACCCGAATAGGTGACAGTGTCTGGTTTGTTAAAGCCGACAGTGATTATCCCGCCGGCACAAAAGTACGGATAACCGGCACGGAAGGTATTTTTCTGTGTGTCACAGCCACAGAGCAGCAGTAGCAGCACTCCCGGCCCGCACATGATGCGGGCGTATTCTTTACCGCTAAACCAGATACAGGAGAAACCATGCCTGATATTTGCGATCGTGCGAACGAGGAAATGATGTTTCTGGCCAGTCTGCGCCAGCAGAACTACAGTGCCCCGCTGCGCCCGTCAGCCACACACTGTGTATCTTGCTATGCCCCCATCCCTGAAAGACGCCGGGAAGCGCTCCCTGGTGTGCAGACCTGCGCTGACTGCCAGTCAGCATCAGAAGATGTTCTGAACCGCCGCCGCCGTCTCTTTGCCATCACTCCGGCCAGATAGTTTGCGTGCCGTACAAAAGGAGTGACGTCTGGTGAAAAAAACCGCCATCCTCCCACGTTTTTTTCCAGCGTGTTTACTCCCCCAAGGAATATTATGAATGAAAAGCTCCCATGGCTGTTGCTTATACTGCCGGCCTTCTCTGCCATGTCTGAACCCGTAATAACCTGTGAGCCGGAGAGTGCGTTTTCTACGTATTTTTTACCGGCTGTCGGTTTTTGTGTTCTGTTAATTGTCTTCGTATATTCAATAATAGATTTATTGTTAGATGACGCTTCCACTTTCAGAACCGGTAAAAAACCGTGGTTATTCGTCATCGCTGTGAATTCAGTCGTTACCGTACTGGGTATACTGCTGACCAGCTATACCCTTCATCTGGAGCCGGATAAAAAAGCGGTCGTTAACGAAGCCGTCATGATGTCATCACCTGAGGTAAGTCAGGGCCTTCATTACCAGAAAGACTGTATTCTGGTCAGCAGAAACGACACTGCTGTGACGCTGAACTGCAGCCCGGATAGCCGAACTGAAATCGTTCCCCTTGCCGACTATGCTCACGCGACCAGTGCACTGGAGGATGCCACAGCGCATCTGTTGGAACTGAAGATCAAAGTCAGCCGAAATAACATCTGTCGCCCGGACAAAACGTCATTTTTTGACGATCTGTTTTCCCGTTAGTTATTCACCCCCCCCATCATCCGGGGTAAAAAACCAACCCTGCACTGTTCTGCATGCAGCAGGTCTTTCCACGCATTAATCCGGTCCTCACCGTAAAGGTTACCCATGAGAAAATCTCTTTCCGTCGCCGCTCTTGCCCTGGCCGCGGCGTTAACCGGCTGCCACTACACCATGCCCGACACCTCACCGTCCACTGTCCCGACAGGAGGAACCCCGCCCGACAGCGCCACCAGGAAAATCCCGGCAGATACCGACACCGTCACGCTGCAAACCATGGTGGTTGAGGTAAAAAAATCCCCGGACGTGAGCTGGAAAACCCTGCTTCCGGAATGGCACGCCGGAAAGGATATCGCCGTACTGCAGGGTGACGGTAAAGCCATTTATCACCGCCTGGCAGCCAGTAGCCTTGCGGTGATTAAGTACAGCAATAGCTCGGTCACACCCAATATGACAGCGCTCCCTCTCCTGTACCGCGATTGTTCCGACACATCAGGCTCTACACGGAACTGCAGCAGTATGGGACTGGTTCTGCGTCCGGGGTTTAAGCACACCGAAGGCCCACTGAGCCTTATGCTGGATTTGCATATGCAGGATCCACAGCACAGCGTCAGCATTCGTCAGTTCGTCAGTATGCAACCCGGTCAGACCGTACTGGCCGGACGCGCACTGGAGGAGAACACGCTGCAGGTCGTGCTGATCACCCCATACATTCATTCCCCCCTGCATGGAGCAAAGCCATGAAACAAGGTCCTGCCGCCCTGCTTCTGCCGTTACTTCTGCTGCTGAGTGGCTGTACCGGCAGTAACCGGCCTGACGCTACCCGGCATATCACACAGCTGGAAATCACGGTCTGGCCGCTGAAAACGCAGCGGGACGGTACCACTGCACCTGACTTCAGCGTACCTGAAACCTGGAAGCTGGGACTCCCGGACGACAGACGGGCCTATCTTACGCTTTCATCCCTGGACGATGACGTTAAGCCGTCTGCCGGTAGCAGCAGGGCCAGTGCCGTAAACCTGGTGATCGAATCCCGTGACCGGAGTCCAAAAGGGCACACGCTGGATGTGACGCTGTCGGAGTTCTGCCTGAAGTTCACTGATTTCAGCGTCGCTGACAGCGGAACGGTGCGCATGCCGTCTCCCGTGATACCGAAAACGAAAAAAACGCTGGTCACCGGCGTTCATCCTGCGTCCCCGCTTCGTATTCAGGCCAGTAATAATGATTGCCCCTCCACCCTGCTGGTTCAGGTTACCTCCCTGGACTGACCGGGCACCTTTCAGGCTCACATTTCCTTTTAGTCTTTCGTTGCCCCCGGAGTTCCTGCTATGAAAACACTGATATCCGTCCTTCTCTCCCTGCTGCTGAGCGGTTGCGCCGTGGCGCATTCGTCCTTCACTGAGAGCACACCTCTCCTCACTGCCACGGTGGTTCCCGCGTCGTCACATGATCCAGCCGGGGACAACATCGTTCTCCCGGTCAATGCCCGTACCGGGGAGGTGACAACCCTGCGCAGTACCCGGTCGGTACCTTACACCCGTGAAACCGTCTCGAGGAACAACAGGAAAACACAGGAAATACGCGACCATGTGGAGTCCGGCACCGTCATCACGGTGGCCGTCACTCAGACAGACGCTGGGCAGCAGGCATTAACTCTGCGCGTTCAGCATACCTGCCCACCGCAGATAAAGACCTTCACGCCGGGCAGCAATCCTGACGCCAGGATTGATTTGCCGTCCGTCCGGTCATTCTCCCTGCAAAAAACACTGGTGGTGCAGGAAGGTGAAATGGTCCGGATCCGCAGCGAGGGGATGACGGCAGACTGTGCTTTTCCCCGTATAGATGTTCACCCCACTGCATAAACCCCGTACTGATGGTGTCCTATGAAAAAAATCACCCTCCCCCTGCTGCTCTCCCCTTTGCTGGCAGGGTGCACCGATTTTATGGCCAGGGAGACCGGCGCGCAGATGCCGGCCCTGGTGTTTGTTGATGGTCAGATCAGTGAAAGCGCGGACATTATTGCGCAGACCCAGCGCAGACTGGCACCTCCACGCCCTGCCAGCGCACCTGTGGTGGGGGTGCAAAAGTCCGCACCAGCTGCTGTTCCGGCAGGCAATTCAGTCCCGCTGCCGTCGCCATCACTCGCGAAAACCGAGACTCCGGCGGCCACCGCGTCGTCTGCCCAGCCATTAACGCCCGGCAGCCAGCCGGCATTACCGGCGCTTTCCGTCACCGGCACGCCGGGTACGGTTGCCGTCCTGTCGCTTTCTCCTGCCCGGAACCTCACGCTTGAGCAGTGGGTGCGGCGGATCATGCCGTCCGGCTGGAAGCTGGAGTATGAGAATGCCCTGCGTACAGCGCTTAATACCCGCATCGTCTCGGTCTACACCAACGATCAGTGGACGCGGGTACTGAACCGGTTACTGGCAGAGCAGTCCCTGCACGGGGACCTCAACTGGACAACGCAGACCGTCACACTGCGCCGTCCGGGCCAGCAGGCTGCTGCACGCGTGCAGCCAGCAGATAAACCAGCGACGCCGGCAGCACCGCGTAATCCGTTCAGCAGCGTAAGTGCCACAGTGCCGGCCGCTTCGGCCACGGAAAAAACAGAGAGCCATCCGGCCGCCACACCAGTGTCGACAAGTCAGCGACAGGCACAGGCCGCCTCTGTCACCCCGTCCGTCCCGTCCCGGCCTGCCGCGCCCGTACTGACCGGCACACCGGTCCCGGTCAGCGACACCGGTGGGAAAGTCTGGCGGGCACAGCCCGGCACCACTCTGCGCAGAACGCTGATGCAGTGGGCAGGCGAGACCCGGTGCGAAACCGCTGACGGGACAAAATGGACGGTTATCTGGCCCGCTTCCGTGACCGACTATCGTCTTGATGCGCCGCTGACCTTCCACGGCAGCTTTGAGTCCATGCTGACCCAGGTCTTCGACCTGTACCACACCGCCAGTAAGCCGCTCTATGCGAAAGCCTCGCGAATGCAGTGCCTGGTGTCCGTCACCGACACACCGGACGAACCGTAATGGGCTGGCTCCTTCTGGCCATCTGTATGGCCTTTCTGACCATCATTGGTGATATCCAGCTGGAAGAGCGCCAGACAGCCCGTACCGCCTGGCAGCAGCAGAGTGGCCAGCTGTATGCCACCCAGATGCTGATGCTGGCGAACCGGATCAACGACTACCGTTACAACAGAAATCCGGGGGACGGGACGCTGGCCCTCTCCCTGCTCGCGCTGCCGTTCACCCCCGATCCCCGTATTCAGCACCGTCTCGTCCAGGGACGCCTGTGGGTATGGATGCCCGAGCAGCCCGGGCTCGTCGATGCCCTGCGCGACCGCAGCCGCGGCTCAGCGCTGATTGGCACGCGCCGCAACGGTCAGCTGGTCTGGCTTTCCGGCACCGCATCGGGACTCAGCGCGCCTGCCGGCATTCCCGATGGTGCCGTTGTCTATCTCAACTAATCCGGATTTATCCATGAAGAATCTTCCCTTCCGACTCCGGCGCCTCCTGCAGGCGTCTTTTTTCGCGCTGGCCTCGTCCGTCACGCTCCTGTCCGGATGTACCTTTTCCGAAATCAACAAAATGCAGGAAAAGGCGCAGTCGGATGCCATTGTGGCCCGCGCACAGGCGCAGTTGCCACGCACACAGCATGCCCGTCCTCTGACCTGGACTGAGCGCCAGTGGATCAACACGCAGCCGCTTCCGGCAGAGGCGCGGGACACCGCCCGCAAGGCACCGGACTGCTATATCACCCAGGCAAAACCGCAGATAACCCTTCAGGAACTGGCACAGAACATCTCCGAAATCTGCCGGGTTCCGGTGATCTTCACGCCGGATGCGGCGGGAGCCACCCGGAGTACGGGCGGGGGCGTCACCCGCCAGATAAATGGTCCACTGCCGGTCCCGGATGAGAGTGGACGCCTGCCGCTGAATGCGGCCACGCCAGCCACCTCCACGGTGAGCGACGGGGCACCGCTTGTCCTCACTAACCTGATGTGGCAGGGGGAACTGGAGGGCCTGCTGAACCAGATGGCCTCCCGCAGTGGGCTGTACTGGAAGCAGGATCACGGCAGCATCGTATTCTACCTGCTGGAAACCCGCACCTATTCGCTGGCCATGCTGAACACGAAGACGACCAGCAACTCCAGCGTCAGTTCGGGCACAACCAGTACGATGGGGGCCTCCGGCGGCCAGGATAACTCCGCCTCCGGGGATGCAACCTCGTCACAGAGCACCCGCATCGACCAGGAATACGATCTCTACGCGGATATCCGCAAGGGGATTGAAGCCATCCTGACGCCGGAGAAAGGCCGTTACTGGCTCTCGGCATCAAGCTCCTCGCTGATCGTGACCGACACACCGGCAGTCCAGGACGCGGTGGCGCGTTATATCGATGAACAGAACCGGGTAATGAACCGCCAGGTGGCACTGAACGTGGAAGTGATGAGTGTCAGTAACACCCGTAATGAGCAGTTCGGGATCGACTGGAACCTGGTCTACCGTTCACTGGGCACGGCAGGTGCGGCCCTGAACAATGCGAGCGGCGAAATCACCGGCGCGACATCGGCCACGGTCTCCATCCTCGAGACAGCCACCGGCAAGGCCGCGAAGTTCACCGGCTCAGAACTGTTGTTAAAAGCCCTGTCCGAGCAAGGGGACGTCAGCGTCGTCACCTCTCAGTCCAGCGTCGTAACCAACCTGACGCCGGTGCCGATCCAGATGGCAGACCAGACCGTGTATGTCGCCCAGTCGGCCACCACAACCACCACCGACGTAGGGGCCACCACCACGCTGACGCCGGGCATGATCACCACCGGCTTTAACATGACCCTGCTGCCGTTGATCCAGCAGATAGGGAAAGTGCAGCTGCAGGTGAACTTCAACCTGTCAGATCCACCGACCATCAGGAACTTTACGTCGAAGGATGGCAACAGCTATATCGAGATGCCGTACACCAAACTGCGTTCCCTGAGCCAGAAGGTCAACCTGCGCGCGGGGCAGTCCCTGATTGTGACCGGTTTCGACCAGAACAACACCCGGACCAGCAAGTCAGGCACCTTCACACCGGCTAACCCGGTGTTTGGCGGCGCACAGAGTGGCAACAATGAAAGAAGCACCCTGGTGCTTGTCATCACCCCGACCTTTCCTGCGGGGCAGTAACGGAGGCTGACATGCAACATGACGATCACGTCACCCTGCTTCGAGATCCCGCCCTGCCACGCCACGACTGGGCGGCCGGACTGGAATGGAAACCCCGGGAAACAGGAGGCGGAGTACGCCGGTTTCTGCCGTTCCGGTCTGCGGGCACTGCCCGCCGCCAGGGGCTTCCTGTGGTGGCCACGCCACGCCCGAAAACCCGTAGCAGGTCGCCCCTGCCGGAAGGTCGGGGCATCATCCCGTTCCACTACCGCAGCCACACGCTGTACTCCCTCGCGCTGGCGTTCTGCGACACGGTGACGGACGGGTACGGCGTCTACCGGCTCGACAGCACGGACTTCGTGTTTCTCGCCTCCATCAACGGTATGCCGGCCATTGTGGCCGACATCACCGGCAACGCAGGGAAGATGCAGGAGACCCTGGCGCTGTTTCTTGCGCTGAACGACGAACCCGAAACTGGCTGGGTATGCCCCTCAGCGCCCGACGCCCCTCTGGACTGGAGCAGTCTGATCCACGGACTCGCCCCGCGCCAGCGCCGCCGCTGCCGGCTTGTCCGGCCGGATCGTGGTGCCCGCCAGGCCGCCATGACCTTGCTGTCGGGCCTGCTGGTTTGCGGGGGTATGCTGTGGTGGGTTAACCGGGCGCCCGCCCTGGACGCCCCGCCCACGGCTGAAGAACTTCGGGCCCGGGCGCGGGAATTCATGACCGAGCCGGCACCGGTTCCACGCCTGCCCCATCCCTGGGCCACCATTCCTCCCGTCAGCGACCTGCTCGCCGGGTGTGCGGAACAGGACGGACGGGCTCCGGTGATGCTGGATGGGTGGAAACTCACCTCCGGCTACTGCCGGCCGGACGGTGTCTCGCTGGTCTATCTGATCCAGCCCGGCGGAACGGCCGAAGGGCTGCGCCAGCGCAGTATGGAGATATTCGGGGTGGAGCCCGTGTTTAATGTCCGTGAAGGCGGCCGTGAAGCCACCATTCCCCTCCCGCTGTCGGAGATGCCCCTGCACGATGAAGCCGTGCCGGAGCCGTCAGCCCAGATGATGCGAATACTCTCCTGGTTCCAGCGCCAGCAGATCCTGCCGAACCTTAACAAGGTGGCGCAACCCGATCCCCTCCCTGGCGCAGACGGCAGGCCGCCTGCGAAGCAGGACTGGGAGGAATACCAGTTCAGTTTCACCGGAACGGTGCCGCCCCTCGTACAGTTTGCGGGATTTGATGGCAGCGGGATCCGGCTGAGCAGTGTGAAATTTGAAATCAACGGCACCGTGTTCACCTACACCACAGAAGGGCAGATGTATGCCAGTAAGCCATAACCTTCACCACGGCCGGGCAGCCCTGCTGCTTGCGGCCATCATTCTTGCCACCGTATCCGGTGGCGCACTTGCATCGGACTCAACGTCTTCACAGGTCACTCCCGCCCTGACCAAGGGAGAGCTCGAGGCGCTCAATAACCGCAATATCCTGTTACAGGCACAGGTTCAGGGCGCGCAGCTGGAGCGCCAGCTGAAGGAGAACCGTGACGGCACACCTTCGGCCACCGCGCCGGGCTCCCAGGTCTGGCCACAGGTGCCCGGCGACAGCGTCAGGCCGCCTTCAGCTCAGACCGGCGGGCGTACCACCGTGCTTGAGATAACCGGCCGGGATCGGGCTCTCCGGGCCACCCTGATGCTGGCGAATGGCCAGCTCACCACAGTCACCACCGGCAGCCGCCTCCCGGGCTCCCCGCTGACGGTAAAAAGCATATCCCTCGCCGGCGTGATGCTCAGCGACGGCACCACACTGACATTCTGAGGTCAACATGACAGACACTCTCCAGGACAATAATGCCCTGCTGCTTATCAGCAACGAGGGGCGGACAGAAATCCTCGTGGACATTAACCAGCGGGGTAACCCCGGCGTGCAGGTGACGCTGCTGAAACTGATGGAACGTAACCCCGGCGCGAAGGCCAGTTTTGTCAGTCTGGAACAACTAAGGGATGCGCGGGACAAGGCGCTTGTCTTGACGCCACAGCAGGATGGTACCGGCGGGCTGACGCTCAACGACCTGAAGGACGTCAGCGGCAGCGAAAAGAAAATTCTCGACTACTTTAATGTGGCGAGGACGCTCAGCGCCTCCGACATTCACTTCATCATTTCGTCCTCTCTGTTTGTGGTCAAAATGCGTATCTTCGGCACGCTGCATACGGTTGACGCGCGCCAGCCCCGTGAAGGGATGTCCCTGTGCGGAACGGCCGTGCTTTCCATGTCAGACATTGCCGAGCCGACGTTCTTCCCGGGCCGCGAGCAGGATGCGCGCCTGTCTCCAGAGCTGATGCGAAAAATAGGGTTGTGGGGCGCCCGCTATTCCCATCGCCCGACGGCAGATGGCCTCATTGCCGTAATGCGACTTATCCCTGACGACGGCAGCGCCGTCCCTTCCTTCCTGCAACTGGGTTTTCTGCCGGAACAAATCCGCCTGCTAACGCGCATGCTGGCGCGAACGGAGGGGAAAATCATGCTCACCGGGCCGACCGGCTCGGGGAAATCCACCACCCTGCGCACCGCCTGCCGTTACTACCTCGATCACAATGAAGGCAAGCATCTGCTGTCCATTGAGGATCCGGTCGAAGGGCAGATGAAGGATGCCGTACAGACGCCGGTGATAGCAGACAAGTCCGATGAGGATGCCATTAATATCGCCTGGACGCGGGGGATCCGCTCCGGGATGCGCCTTGATCCGGATGTGATGGTTATCGGTGAAGAGCGTGACCTGATTTCAATGCTCACGGGGATTTATGCCTCGCAGACCGGACACCTGGTGCTGAGCACAATGCACACCAACTCAGCGCTGAGTATTCCGGAACGTCTTATCACACAGGGCGTAAACGGAGAGCTGATTTATGACGCCCAGCTAATGGTCGGGCTTATCAGCCAGCGACTGGTCCCGACACTCTGCCCGAACTGCAGGGTTCCCTGGGAGAAGAAGATGGCCAGCCTGACCGTCGAAGAGCGTGACATGCTGGAAAGGTACTGCAACGTGGAGGGGGTATGCCGTACCGAAAACCTCTTCTTCCACAATCCGGACGGGTGTGAAGCATGCCGACATGATGTGGTGATCAACGGACAGGTTCGCGCCGTGGTGGGACACGGGCTTAAGGGACGAACCGTCATCGGTGAGGTGATTGAGACGGATAACCGTCTTCTGCTCCGTCTGAAAAAAGAGGGGAAAACCGCTGCCCGCCAGTACTGGCTGGAAAAGATGAACGGGATCAGCCGCGTCCGACATCTGCTGCACAAGCTGAACGAAGGGCTTGTGGATCCACTGATAGCAGACCGCATTGTCCCCCTCGACGAAGACGAAAGGTTGAAAGCGGATGATGAGTAATGCCTCTCATGCTTAAAAGGAAGGCACGCCATGCGTGAAATGAACCTGTTCTGCCGGATACGGCATTTTATCGTGAGGAAAACCTTCGCCGGCCCCTACCGGGTGCAGTTCTATGAGGCCCTGGGTTTTCTGATTGAAAACCGCCAGCAGTTAAAAGCCGCTCTGCAGCAGATGCGCGATGCGTGGACGGACTTCGGCCGGCGCTGGCATCCGTTCGCAGAGCTTACCGATGACTGTATTGAAGCCCTGCGTGAAAATGCCGGCGAGAAGACGCTGGAGAAAACCCTTGCCCGCTGGTTACCGGAAACAGAAGCGGCCGTCATCATCGCCGGGATCCACAGCGACAAACTCCCCCAGGCCCTGAAATACGCCACCACCCTGACCGATGCGGGCAAACGCATCATGGAGTCCGTCTGGCAGATGTCCATCTACCCGCTGGCTCTGGTTGTCATGCTGGCCGGGACGGTCTGGGTGCTGAATGAGGAACTGGTGCCGTCGCTGTCGGAAATCATCCCGCCGGAGCAGTGGACCGGGGCGCTGGGGTTTTTATACAACTTTTCCGTCGCGGTGAATGAGTACGGTCTGATCGGCGGCATCATTCTGGCGATTGTGGGGTGCTGGGTGGCCTGGTCGCTGGCTCACTGGCACCGGCCGGATGCGCTGCGGCGTGTCATGGACGGATTTATGCCCTGGTCTGTTTACCAGGATATTCAGGGGGCTGCCTTTTTACTCAATATTGCCGCGCTGATAAGGGCCGGCGTACAGACAAAAAGCGCGCTGCAGATGCTCCGTAACCAGGCCTCGCCGTGGTTGGCTGTCCGGATCGACGCCATTATCGCCAGCGTCCGGGAAGGGGGAAACCTCGGGCATGCGCTGCGCGAGTGCGGCTACAACTTCCCGTCCCGCGAAGCCGCCAACTTTCTGTCCGTGCTACAGGGGGACGGCGCAGATGAGCTCATCAGTAACTATGGCCTGCGTTGGCTGGAGCAGACACTTGTCCGTATCCGACGACGGGCCGTTGTTGTACGCCTGATCATGCTGACCGTGCTTGTCATGACGCTCATGCTGCTGGTTTTCGCGGCCATGGACATTAATTCAGTCAGTGACCCGGGTATGGGCACGTTTTAACTATCTCAACGAGGAAACACTATGTCATTCCACACAGCAGACAATAATCCGGCATACTGTCGCCATCAGGATCGCGGGTGGGGGCTGCTCGAACAGGGCTGGATCGCCCTTGCCGTTATTTTTGTCATCGCCGCCGTACTCGGCACCGCGTATATGATCAAAAGCCGTACCAGTGTCGGGCTGGAGTCATCCAATATTCAGTCGCTGATCACCGGGGCTCAGAACCTGATGAAGGCCTCGGACGGGTACTCCTTTACCAGCTCGGCCAAAATGACTGGTGCCATGATCCAGATGAAGGCGGTGCCGAAAGGCATGACCGTCCGTGGTACCGCCTCTTCCGGTACCGCCACGCTTTACAACTCCTGGGGTGGGGCCGTTACCTTTGCGCCGCTAACCATTTCCGGTTTTAACAATGGCTTCACGCTGACGTACGAGCGCGTACCGCAGGATGCATGCATCCAGCTGACCACCCAGCTGAGCCGTTCCGGCGTATCCGATGGCATCACCATTAACAGCACCGCGCACGATGATGGCAAGGTGACAACGGAGCAGGCCAGCACACAATGCACGGCCGACAGCGGCAATACCGGTACCAACAAGCTGATCTTCACCGTAACCAGTTAAGGAGATACCATGCAGGGGAACCGATTCTCCCTCTGCGCACTGATCCTGACCGCCCTGCTCTGCTTCCTGACCTCATCGCCGTCACGGGCCTCGTCCCCGCTCACCATCACCACCTTTAACGACTGCTTCGTCCGGGCCGGTATCCGCTACCAGATTGAGCCGTTGCTGCTCAGGGCCATTGCCATAGGCGAGTCGTCGATGGATCCGGTGATAACCAACACAAACAGGGACAAAAAGGGGCGGCCGGTCAGTACGGATTACGGTCTGATGCAGATTAACTCCACCCATATTCCGAAACTGGTCCGGATGGAGGTTATCAGGGGGGCCGACGACCTGCTGACCCGTCCCTGTCTGAACATTCAGATAGGGGCGTGGATCCTGGCCCGTCACTTTCAGGTCTGTGGCGTAACGTGGAACTGCCTGGGCTCATATAATGCCGGGTTCCGCAAGGATCGGCATGAGACGCGCGAACATTACGCAAACCGTATCTGGCGGATTTACAGCAGGCTGAAAGGCCTGCCCGCCGTGCAGGGGAGGTGACGAATGCGCACAGTCATTGCTACGGCTGTGGCACCGGAACATGCCCTGCCGCTGATCCTTGTGCTAATACCTGCCGGTGTGCTGCTCCTCCGGCGGGTGTCGGTGTTTCTTCATGAGGTCTCTGTGCCGTTTCGCCCCGGCCATCCGGCGGTAATCTCCGGCATCTGGCTGTTCAGCCTGGCTGGCACGCTGGTACTGATGGCCCCTGTCCCCCTGGCCGCACGGTTCAACACCATGCTGATGCTGGGTTTTCTGCTGCAGATGGCGGTGACAGATGCCGTCAGCGGTTACCTGCCCCGGACGTTCACGCTCCGTTTTCTGGCTGCGGGGCTGCTTGTTGCCTGCCTTCCTTCATCCGGAAGCCTGCGCCTGGTGGAAACAGCGGCAACGGGCGTGCTGGTATGTCTGTTTCATGTACTGGTCAACCGTCATGGCGACAGGATCGGCCGGGGCGACCTCTGGCTGCTGACAGGACTGACGGCATGGACGGGCTTTGACGCCACCGTGCAGACAGCAGTCTGGGGGACTGGCGGCTTTATTCTATGGCACTGCACAGGACGCCTCACCGGTAAAAAAGAGGGACCTCTGGGTCCCTGGTTTTGTTTCAGCTGCGCCGTGTTGCAGCTGAACGCGTTCTATCAACCTGTTTGGGTGTGGGTATTTCAATGAAAAAACATGACCGCGGCTGGGCCATGGCCGAGTTTGCTTTTGTACTGCTTGTTTTTATGGTGATAGCGGGTTATGCGTCAGGATACTGGCAGGACTATATCCAGGCCAAAAACTGGCGAACAGAAGCCGCCCGTACCGGGACCTATGCGGCAGCGGCCCGGAGCTATATTGGCCGGAATTACGCAACGCTACTTGGCGCAAGCTCCACGACGGCACCGACCGTCATCACCACAACGATGCTGAAAAATACCGGATTTCTGCCGTCCGGCTTC
Source organism: Citrobacter telavivensis (assembly GCA_009363175.1). Lineage (NCBI taxonomy): Bacteria > Pseudomonadati > Pseudomonadota > Gammaproteobacteria > Enterobacterales > Enterobacteriaceae > Citrobacter > Citrobacter telavivensis. The sequence goes on along the minus strand of CP045204.1, from coordinate 22,999 downwards.
ACGGAGACCAACACCCGCGGCCAGAAGATGCAGACAAACGTCATCAGGAATGCACAAAATCCTGAACTTCTCCAGGCCATGGTCATCTCAAGTGGCGGCACGCCTTATGAGCTGAAGGCACTGGTGACGATGGCAAAAGAGATCAGGCCCGGATTTGGCGGCTACATTGATGACGGAAAGACGGCCACCGGCGCACTGCGGGCATGGAAAATACCGCTGAGTGCCTATGGTGCTTCGTCCGGTAACGGGCATATTGCTGTACTGCTTTCCACGGATGAACTCACTGGTGCAATGGAAGACAGCGATCGCCTGTATCGTTTCCAGGTAAATGGCCGTCCGGATTTAAACAAAATGCACACGTCGATCGACATGGGTGCCAATAACATCAATAACGCCGGAAATGTAAATGGCACAAACGGTATTTTTACCAGTGAAGTACGCGGGGCGAACGGTAATTTCAGCGTTAACGTAACGGCTGCTGGTCAGGTAAAAGGAAATACAGTACGGGCAGACAGTGATATATCGGCTGGACGGAATATTGCCGCGAGCGGAAATATTTCAGCCAGCGGGAATATTACTGCCAGCGGACAGGTAACAGGCGGTACAGTCCGGTCGAACAAAAACCTCTCTGTAGGTGGCATTATTACCCTTGATGAAATCCACACAGCGAACACCGCCTGTCCGGTAAACGGGGCGGTAAGCCGCGATGCGTCAGGTGCCATACTTTCCTGTCAATCCGGTCTGGCACAAAAACCCGTTGGTCTAAAGGTACAATAATCAACACTAAAAAACCCCAAAAAAAAACAACCAAACCGCACAGTGCGGAATAGTGCAAGTTTAACAACAACTGGAAACGGAATTTGATCCCAACCACACATATGGTATAGGTGTGATACGGAGTTGTTTCGTTTCAATAATCCTGTCAATCCGGTCTGTGGGTTGGAGGGGTAAAAGTCAATGAGTCTGCATGTAAATGGGTGGTGTCTCCTGATGCTTGGGTAGATCCAGGGCAGCGTCAATTTTATAAAACAGCATTATGTCCGACAGGTTATGTGCAGACAGGTAGTCGCTTTATGCTCTGGCCTAAGGGTCTTGATGACGAACATGTCGACGTTTATTGCTGCCCTTTAAGCTAACCATCCAATAGACGCTCACCAGTCAAGGCACATGGCTGTTTCACTGCCGTCTTTGACATTGATTCTCCATGATCCATCTGACAGCCGTTCAACGCCACGCCAGCTGTCATCACGGTCATTTTCGTTACCGTATTGTGATGTGCAAAAATCGTGGGTACCGATCGCATAGTAGTTATGCGTGCTGTTGTAGTTGGTATAGCTGTACTGAGTCAGCCTTGGTTTTCCTCCTGGTGACTGCCAGCGACCGGATTGACAGGTTTATTGGAAACGTAAAACTGTGAAGCTGCCGTAGTCACAGCCGTATGACATCATACCATTTGAAACAATGGAAAAGGTTGAGCCATTCGGGACATCGAAATTTATATTGCCTGTTTTTTGCCACGTTGAATTGCCGTTATAATCCCTTGCTACTGTAAATCCGCCTACAGTAGCTATCAATGAATATGTATTGACGCAGTTATCCGAATCACCATAGTTGATTTTCCTGTTAGGAGGGTTACCACCCCATACATACAATCTATATTGCTTTCCTGTTGTATTGATACCTGAATAAGTACCTTTGAAAGAACCAACAGTAGCGTAGCTTCCTTCAGGTGATCCGACGAGAACCCACAGACCGGATTGACAGATATGTTGAGGACTGCTGATTAATTCTGTACGTTTACCAGCTTTTAGGGATTGTTGGTATGTCGTCAGTTGTTCGTATTCGAAAATTAACGTTGAGTCGTGCACTTGATAAATATTACGAAACCGTTTCGGTTCATAAAAAAGGCCATCAGCAGGAGTTCTACCGGACACAGGTGATAAAGCGGCATCCACTTGCTGATAAATTTATGGATGAGATCACTACTGTTGATATTGCGGCATATCGCGACCACCGGTTGACGCAGGCCACCACCCGATCGGGTAAACCTGTTTCGGGGAATACTGTCCGTCTTGAAATGGCCCTGCTCTCCTCCCTGTTCAATATCGCCCGCGTTGAATGGGGAACATGCCGGACTAACCCGGTCACGCTTGTACGTAAACCAAAGGTCTCCTCCGGGCGCGATCGCCGACTGACGTCATCAGAAGAGCGCCGTCTTTCCCGATACTTCCGGGAACGAAATCCGGAGGTTTACATCATTTTTCACCTGGCGCTGGAAACGGCCATGCGACAGGGTGAGATTCTGGGGCTCTGCCGTGAGCATCTCGATTTACAGCACGGTATTGCACACCTGCCCGAAACCAAAAATGGTTCATCACGTGATGTCCCTCTTTCCCGTCGCGCACGTAATCTACTGCAGTCACTGCCTGCGCAGCTCAACGGCAGAATATTCAGCTATACGTCATCCGGGTTTAAAAGCGCATGGCGGACTGCCATTAAGGAACTGAAAATTGTTGATCTACATTTTCACGACCTGCGTCACGAAGCCATCAGCCGCTTCTTTGAACTCGGCACACTGAACGTCATGGAAGTGGCGGCCATTTCCGGTCACCGTTCCATGAATATGCTGAAACGCTATACCCACCTGCGCGCCTGGCAACTGGTCAGCAAGCTCGATGCCCGGCGTCGTCAGACGCAAAAAATCGCCCCTTATTTCGTCCCCTATCCCGCAAGGATAGAAGAGCAACAGGGACAGGAAGATGGTATCTGCGTGCACCTCTGTGATTTTGAAGGGCTGACCGCGTCCGGTCCGACCCGCGAAACCGCCTTAAGCCGCGCCAGCGAACTTCTTCTGCGTACGCTGGCCATCGCAGCACAGAAAGGCGACAGGGTACCGGCACCGGGCGAACTGCCGGCAGAAACCCGGGACAGGATCATGATTTGCCCGCTTAACCCCACGATGGCACTGGGCCTCACCCGTTAACACACCACATAACTGGAAATATCTGATGACCGGACTACTAATTTTCACAGCAGCATTTTCGCTGTTGTTAGCGCTGTTGCGCCCGGGAACTTTAATCCTGTCGAGGTTTTCCCGCCGTACTGGTCGGGGATTTTACACCGTCGAAACAACACACAAAGGAAAGCACTGGCGAACCATGCACCTGACCTCTTATGACCCGGTGGGCAGGCTCAGCCGTATTCAGGCGGTACGCTTCCATCAGTGTTATCTGGCCGCACTGGAGAACGCTCTGCGCGGTTTCCGCGAGCCTCTTTATTTCCGTTCACACCTCATGCGCCCGGTTCACCTGCGCAGCATGGAAAAATGTCTGGCTGCTTTTCCGGAACGCCGCTGGCGTAAAAAGCGTGTTCGTATCTCACGGACAGAGCACTGGGGTATACGCCTGCAGACACTGTTTAACGAATGGCGCTGGATTACCCCGCAGGACCGGGGTTACCTGATTGTCATTGGCCCGCCGGGAACTGGAGGAAGAAGCAAACCCAAAAGCGATTCGGAGCGAATACACGAACGTATTCGATCTGACAGATCGAAATAACTCATTATACATACGCGCAGGAAGTCCTTATGCTCTAAATCACGGAGCAAAAAGAGAAAAAGCGCGACAAGGGAGGACTGATGACAAACAGCCTTACGGGCATCTTCGCCTCATTACTGGCGCTTCCGGGTTTTGAGAAAGAGAAAATTGCCGCGCTGCTGAGTGAGAATAGCAGTAAAAAACTTTTATCGCCGACAACGTTAAGATTCCGGCCCGGTACCAAAGCTCTGGTTGACCTGATTTCGGAAAAACTCGGAATTTCGGCGTCAGAGGTGATAAACCTGATTCTTGAGAGCACGCTGAGGGAGATTTACTTCCCCTTCAGCCATACGGCAGAAAGTATTGCTGACCGTTTTGAATACCTGCTGAAGTCCCACGGCCTGAGCCCGCCAGATGTCGCGCAGTTGCTCTCCCCGTGGAACCTGCGCCTGAGTATTCTGCGGGACCGGGAGCGGACGATGGACTACCTGACGCCTCCTCTGCTTGAGACACTGGCCAGATGGTTTTATGTCTCGCAGGACTGGCTTTTCGGGCGAAGCGATTGCCCTGTTGATACCAGCCTGCCGATCCACAGGTGGCCTCAGAGCGAGGAGGAATTCAGGAAACGAATAATTCCATCCGACGAGAATAACAATATTAAAATCATATTCTGGACTAACGTAAATTCGCCCGATAATGAATATGAAAAAAGAACAGGTATTTTAATTAAGAAAAAAGAAACGTCCGGCAATGTTATTTATCACCCGGTATTGTCCATCACACCACAGTGTTTAAATAGCGACCAAAGAGACTGGGTAACCAGCCTTAAGACTTCCCTGAAGGACACAGCGAGTATAAGGTTTATCACGCTCGGTGAGCGTGCAGCCACTGCACTTGAACAGGGAACGACGTTACCTGCATTTATTTTAAATAAGTCAGTGAATACCTGAATTCACGAAACACACATGGCAGAAAAATTTATCTGATGCATACGCACCGGGTATTGCTTTGCCTGAATGATACAAACTGGAAAACAGGAAATAACCAGATGAATAAAAAGATGACAGCAAAAAGCCTTATTGCCACTGCCGTACTGATGGCATTTAACGCGACCGCAGCAACCAGTTATTTTGAAGCCCGTAACGATGCGATGGGCGGTACCGGGGTAGCCTCATCCCATTACAGCGCCGCCGCGCTGGCGAACCCGGCCCTGCTGACTAAAGCAAAGGCAAATGATGACTTCGCCCTTATCCTGCCGTCCGTCGGTGCCCAGGTCTCTGACCCGGATCATCTGGAAGACGGTGCGGATGACGTTAAGGATGCATGGGACCGTTTCGACGACAGCCTGAACACCGGTGACTCCTCAGCACAGGCCGCTGAGCTGAAACGCCAGCTGAGCAAGTTCAAAGATACTCATGCGAATGCGCAGGCCGGTGTCTCTGCCGTGGCCACGCTGCCGAACGACACCCTGCCGGCCGCCCTGTTCGTGAAAGCATGGGGAACGGCGACCGTAGACGGCAAAGTCTCTCAGCACGACCTTGATTACCTCGACCAGGTCGCTGCCGGCGCAACGGCCGACAAGGACAACCTCACCTCAAAAGCCTACGGCCGTGCCGCGGTCATCACCGACGTCGGTATCGCCCTGGCGCGTGAGTTTGAATCCTTAGGCCACACCTGGTCCGTTGGCTTCACGCCGAAGTACCAGCGCGTTGACCTCTTCAACTACAACGTTGCCGTGAAGGACTACGACAGCAGCGACTTTGACGGTGATCAGTACCGCAACACCAAAAACGGCTTCAACGCCGACCTCGGTCTGGCCGCTGACCTGACCGAGAACTGGAACGTGGGCCTGGTCGCGCAGAACCTGATCCCGCGCAGCATCGACAGTAAGGAAGTGAATGGAGAAAAAGCCACTTTCAAAGTACGTCCGCAGGTCACTGCCGGTACGTCATGGACCAACGGCTTCTTCACTGGCGCGGTTGACGTGGATCTGACCGAGGCCAGCGGCTTCACTGACGACAAAAAACGCCAGTTCGCCAGCATCGGGGGTGAAATCAATGCCTGGAGCTGGGCACAGCTGCGCGCAGGTTACCGCCAGAACATGGCCTCCTCTGACGGCAGCGCCTTCACGGCCGGTATCGGCATCTCCCCGTTCGACGTGGTTCATCTCGATCTGACCGGCATTGCCGGTACCGATCGTACTTACGGTGCCGTGGCACAACTGTCCTTCACTTTCTGAGGCATCCGGGGCATGAGTGACATGCCCCGTTATTTCCTGACGTAAGGAGTCGCCATGCACCAGGTTGATGATATCTTCCGGCGTATCGCCGAAATGCAAAAGGTGATCACCCGCCGTAAACGTTCCGTACAGCGTGCAGAGCGTAATCTCGAGGAAGCAGAAGACCTGCTGGCAGCGCTGGAAAATGAACGTGATGAACACCTCATTGCCAGCTGGGGCGACGCCCCCAACTGGCATGCTATTTTCAGTGCTTACGAGCCCACACATGCACTGCAGACATACCGGGACAAATGGGTAAGCACCGTACCCGGGCTTCGTACAACCGGCTACCACAATCTTGAGACCCGCCAGGCCGTGTTCGCGATTTGTTTTGAAACCAGCACGCAGGCAGAACTCATGCAGACTGTCCGCATGGTGGAATTTGTCATGCCGTACCTGCATGCAGACAGCCGTGGTGAGAAAACCATGATGATCTACAACGTGCCGGCACAAGACTGTTCACGCAGTTTCGTGTTCAACACCCATACCGGCCAGTACGGCATTGGCACGGACCGCTATATGCACCGTGCCGAAACACAGTCGTTCCCGTCACTGGAGGCCGCCCTGCGTCACCTGCAGAGCATTTCGGACACGGATAACGTGCCAGAACATCAGCATGAGTTAATCGATTACACGGACAGGAACTCTGGAGAGGCGGAATGAAAAATCCACCCAAACGCCTGTGCGACTGGAACGGCGCGACCGTGAAGTTGATACACGAAACCAGAAATAGCCTGGCAACATTACCTGCCGGGACCACAGGGAAAATTCGTGTGGGATACAAAAGTCGTAATGGTCTTACCTTCATCAGCAATCCGTGTGAATGCTGCGGCGTTCAGGTACACATAACCTGTATGCGTCCGGAGCATTTCGAATTACTTGAGCTTGTACAGGGTAATGCAGGAGAAGAGCAATGAAAGCCATTTCTGTTCGCCAGCCATAGACCTGGCTCATCGTCACCGCCCCCAGTGATGACAACCGTTACCCTGACCCACAACGCACAACGCGCAGAAAAACAGTGATGTGACAGGCGGATACCGCCATGTCACCTGAACAGACCAGCCTGATACAGTTCCCCGTCAACGTTCTGCCGGCTCCCCGCCCCGGCAAGGTAATTCCCGATGAAACAGTTTATTCCTGCAGTCATGCTGGCCGGCGTTCTGCTCGCCGGCTGCCAGTCCTTTTCTCGTCCGGCTCCTGCATCCGCCGCCCCTGACCGCTACGGTGCCGCATCCGATGTTGCCGTCACCCGGCATGCGCAGTACCGGATGTGGGATAAAGGTATTTATTCATCCACCACCCTGCAGCCCTCCGCCACACAACTCATCCGCGCGAACAGCGATGCGCTGTCCTTCGACTGGGAAGGCGATGCGATCGAACTGCTGGCTGAGCTGGCCCGCGTACGCGGACTGACGTTTAACTACAGCGGCGTCCGGCTCCCGCTGCCCGTCACGCTGCATGTGCGCGGCATGACGTTCACTAATGTCCTGCGCCTGATTGAGTCCCAGACCGCCTGGCGCGCCACGCTTCATCAGTACCCTGGCCTGCTGCAGGTCAGTTTTATGCAACCGGAGTCCGGAAGAAAATGAAGATCCTCCTCGCTGTCATTCTCCCTGCCGTCCTGCTGACCGGATGCGCCGGAACACCTCCGCCCGCACAGCCCGACTTATCCGCGGCCCCGCCGGATCTTAATACCTGGCTGCATCCACAGGAGAAGCATCACGGCGGGATTTCCGACACACGCTGGCAGATGCTGACGGAAGCCGGCAAAACACTGGGCTTCCGGGGTGGTAAGGCACAACGCTCATGGGAGCTGACTCAGGCGCTGATGGCGCGCGACTCCACCCTCACCGCCCTGTTTGACTTTCGCCCGCTAATTAGCCCGGAAGGCTGGCTGCCACCGGTGGTCGATGAGGCGCAGGATGTGGCGCATATCACGCCAGACCAGATACGCACCTCTTCCCGGGTCTGGAGCATCATTCGTCCTGAGCGCTTTGTCAGTAACCCACCGGGCTGGCGGGACTGGCTGCTGAAAGGGCTGGCCACCACGGCCACACCCGGAACCGAAGGCCGGGTGGTGCCTGAGGACAGCGCCCAGCGCGACGTCTGGGAAACGGCCCTCCGCCAGGGCTGGAAGGAGGGGCGGGAAAATGCGGACATGACGCTGGAAGCCAACATGAACCGCCTTACCCGCGATTACCGGGGCATGATGCTGTATGCCCTGCTCTGGCGCCAGGGCATGATCACCCGTCCTGAAGTCGCGGAGCAGATGCAGACCGTCACCGGCACCGGTCAGAAGATGATCACCGGCGACCGCGTCCGCCGTCTCAAAACCCATGCCGCGTTTGAACTGCAGAAGTCACGGTGGCGTCCTTCCGTCACAACACAACCCAAAGGAGCCCACGATGAGTCAACTGGCCTTACCCGATGAGTTCGGGCTTTTCCCGTTCAGCGGCGCGTTCAGCGCTGACGAGTTCAGGACCTTCTTCGCCTGGTGCGCAAAACACAGCGTCAGCGATGTGGATCTGGTAGGCGGATCGCCGGTCTCGGTCAGCCGCTACGGCCGCCGCGTACGCTGTTCTCAAAGCGTGCTACCTAATACCCTGCTCGGCAATATGCTGGACGATCTGCTGGGCCGGGAAATCCGTCCCCGGGTTCAGGGCGGCATACCGGCTGACCGCGCCATTCAGATTGACGGTGACATGCACGGTCGCTACGGTCTGGGTCGCGGAGAGCGGGTACGCCTGCGCACCCATTCAATCCAGGGCACCTCCGCCCGCGAGGACCGGGCCTTGTCCGTTTCACTGCGGGTGATCCCCCACGCCATCCCCGATTTCCTCAGCATGGGAATTGAGCCGGATCTGGCCGCCGCCATGCTGCCGGACAGCGGACTCGGGTTCATCTGTGGCCAGACCGGCTCCGGTAAATCCACCCTGCAGGCCGCACTGTACCGTTACTGCCAGAACACGCAGCCGGATCGCAAAATCGTGACCTACGAAGATCCGGTTGAATACATCCTTGGCCGGACGGATGACCTGCTGCCACCCCATCAGGCGCAGATAGGCCGCGATGTGGCCAGCTTTGCCGAAGGACTGCGTTCTGCCGTTCGCCGTAATCCGGAGCTGATTGGGATCGGGGAAATCAGGGATACCGAAACCGCAGAAGCCGCCGTACAGGCAGGTGAAACCGGGCACCTCTGTATCGGTACCATGCATACCCGCTCGCCCGGTGAATCGATCCCCCGCCTGCTGGGGCTGTTTCACCCGCAGATCCGCGATGCGATGGCCTGGGCGGTACTGGGTATCATGCGGTTTATTGTGAATCAGGTACTGGTCCGCACCACCGACGGAAAACGGCGCGCCCTGCGTGAGTACATTGTGTTTGACGATGCCCTGCGCAGCAAACTGCATGACCTGTCCCACGAACAGTGGGCAAGCCACCTCGATGGCGTTTTGCTCATGGAAAAACGCCGCATCGTCGACCAGGTTCGCGCGCTGTATTACTGTGGTGATGTGGCTCGTGACGAAGCGGCGCGTTACCTGCCTGCCGGAGAACTGACCGCATGAAAAAAGACGGATTCTGGCGCTACGCCACCCCGCCTGTCAGCGTGGCTGGCATTCCACTGCCCTTTCTGCTGATTTACCTCGCCTGGTTCCGCTGGCCCGAATGGGTCACGTTTTACATCTGCAGCGGGATCCTGGTGTTTTTTATGGGGCTGAATTTTTTCGGCTGGGGTGTCCGAACCATCCTCCGGCGCATTGTCAGCACCTTCCGCGGTAAAACCGCCTCGGGCCGCCCCTGGTGGTACCGGCATTTCACTGAAACCCCACGGGACTGGACAGGGCTGTAATTCCCCATCCGTTCGGACTGATAAAGGAAGCATTATGCAACCCCTCAAGCGCCGACTGTCTTGCAGTCTGGTATTGATTTCTGGTTTCGCTCTCGGTTTTCTGGTCTGCATGGCCTCACCGCTGGTTGATAAATACAACTTTATTCTCCCATGGAACAGCGAGTACACGGCCCATGACAGGATGATACGGGCGGCCATGTTTTCTGCGAAAGATGCGTGCGCCTACCTTACGTCTCGTACCTCCTTGCAGGAAAAAGTCCCCGACACGGCGCCCTGGTTTGCCTGCATAGCCGCACAGTATGAGGCATATTCAGATCAGTTTTATAAATTTGCGGTGGCGAATAAATATGTAGCCTGCAATGCGGAGCTAACTCGCAACAAATCCTGCCGTTTTATTGTCCGGGATGCGTTTACGGAAGATGGTCGCCCCGCCAGGAAACTTCCGCCACTCCCCCAGGCGTCCCCCGATACGAAGGAATAAACGATGCTTACCGTCACTCAGGGTGACATCACCCGCTTCAACGTTGATGCGATTGTTAATGCCGCCAGCACACATCTTCATCGTGGAGGGGGCGTAGGGGGGGGCGATACACAGGGCCGCTGGCCCTGTGTTATTGACAGCCTGCCGGACATATATCAGGCAACACGGTCGTATCCGAACGGGGGATGCCGTTCTTACCCCTGCGGGCCATCTCCCCTGCCGTTATGTGATTCATACAGTCGGCCCCCACTGGCTGTTCGGGCTGAGGGCCCGTCATCAGGATAAGTTGCTTGCAAAGGCCTACTACCAGGCCCTGATGCTTGCCCATAAAAATGCACTACAACGTATCGCCTTTCCCTGCATCAGTACCGGGCATTACTTTTATCCGCACGAGCGCGCGGCCAGGATTGCTGTCAACACGATCATCGACTTTCTGGCAGAAACCGGCACTGACATGGACGTGTTGTGCGTCTGCTACAACAAACGTGATTTTCGTATTTACCAGCGCCTCCTGGCGCCAGGCACATAAACCGAGGTTAGTCATGAGCCCCCCAGAGATACGCAGACCAATGGACATGTAACAGTACGTACTACCTCCCACAATCCCTGATCAGGCCCCGCCCCAGAGACCCAGAGTATCTCCCTGACTCTTCCGCCGGACAGACTCTCTCTGTCGTCGCTGGCCTGTCTTTCCCTGCCCATTTTTACGGAGTGTGACCATGATTAACCATCACAGAACATGGCTTGCCGTACCTGTTGAAGAAAAGGACGCCGCAGTACAGGCCCATCCCAGACTCGAAAACGGACAACAGGCCATCGTCTGGGATAAAGAACATAAACTGTGGTATGCCCGTCCCGGCGTGGAACTCGATCGACTGGAACGCTGGCTGCCCCGCCCACATACGTTGTCCATGAACGCAGACGATCCAGTGACAGAATTCGCACAGAAACTGGAAGAAGCAGGTCTCGTACTGAAAGGTCCTCCCGTCATGGACGGTACCCGTCAACGCGTCCCGACCCGTGATGACAAAAAGGGCGCTAAAAGCGGAGTTTACAAGGCCTTCCTTGACGGTCGTCCGGCAGGCTGGTACCGAAATTACCGCACATCTGATGAGAAGCCTACACAGTGGGTATATTCGGGCGGAAATGAAATGGATCCCCTGGCCCGACTTCATCTGCGCGCACAAGCGCAGCAGACCCGCGAGGACAATACCCGTGAGCTGGAACAGCAATATAACCGTCAGGCCGCCTATGCCGAACGCTATGTCTCCCGTCTCCCGCAGGCCACCGCGAGTCCCTACCTTACCCGCAAGGGAGTCCAGGCCGCAGAAGGGGTGCGCATCACCCCCAGAGGTGAACTGGTTGTCCCGTTCAGCAATGCGCAGGGGCAAATCAGATCCTACCAGCGAATCCCTGAAACCGGCGGCAAGGATGCCCGCATCCTGAAGGACAGTGAGAAAACCGGTAACTGGTTTGCCTTCGGCACACCGGTTAATGGCCAGCCACTGCTGTTTGCCGAAGGGTATTCCACAGCGGCCTCCGTGCATGAAGCCACCGGCCTGCCGGTGCTGATGACCATTGATGCCGGCAACATGATTGCCGTCGCCCGGAATGCCCGTGCCGTCTGGCCTGACAGTCGTTTCATCTTCTGCGCGGATAACGATCATCACCTCCGGAACCCGCAGACAGGTGAGCCGGAAAACAAGGGCATTCTCAGTGCCACGAAGGCTGCGGAACTGACGAATGGCCAGATCCTCGTGCCGGTTTTTACGCTTGCCGAACTCGACCAGAAGCTCACTGATTTTAACGATCTCGATGTCAGCCGGGGCAGAGAGGCGTTCCATCAGGAGATCAACGTTCACCTTATCGCAATGGGCGTGACCACGCCTTTCAGTGACTCTCCCGGGATACGTGAGGCGCTTATCCGCGCCGGTGTCGGACTCCCCTCTGTTCAGGAAACCACCATGGAAAAAGAAGAAAATACAGGCCTCGCGCCGACACCAGCAAATGACGCCCTGCCACAACCCGCCATACCGGACGTGGCGCCGCCCTCCGTCACAGGGCTGGAACAACAGGCTACACAGGATTATGCCCTCTTAAAGAAAAGTGAACTGGATCCTGCCACGCTCGTACGCAAGGCTGAAGCAGACCCCGCCTACAAAGCTGGACTCCTGTCAGCCATGTCACAGGATGCCGGAGATATGCAGTTCAACGGCCAGAGAGTTGACGCCACCGCCTTTGCTGAAGAAAGTTTCCGCGCCCTGACGGTATTTGCGCAGACTGTTTCGGATCTCACTACTCGCCATCAGGCGGAGAGCGATTTTACCCGCTACAGCAATCAGGAGCTTGATGCCGCCACCCTGGTACAGAACGCCGGTGCCGACCCGGCCTACCGGGAGGGGCTTCTGTCGGCGCTGGCGCAGGATGCCGGTGACCTGCAGCTTAACGGCCAGCGTGTTGACGCCGCCGCCTTTGCCGAAAACGCCCTGCGCGCCATGGCGACGGAAGTGCAGGCGAACGCGGAGAACACCACGCGCCGTCAGGCAGAGGGCGATTTTGCCCGTTACAGCGCCGGTGAACTGGATGCAGCCACTCTGGTGCAGAACGCCGGTTCCGACCCGGCCTACCGGGAGGGGCTTCTGTCAGCCCTGGCACAGGATGCCGGTGACCTGCAGTTTAGCAACGGCCAGCGTGTTGACGCCACGGCCTTTGCTGAAACCGCCCTGCGCGCCCTTACATCGGAAGCGCAGGCAGATGCTGAGCACGCCACACAACTGCCGACCACGCTTCAGCAGGAACCGGCGCCCGCGCAGACGGCTGTACAGGGGCCACTTGCCTCAGAGGCGCAGCCGCAGGTACCACAGCCCACAGCTGAGATTCAGGCAGGTACCGGACAAACGGAAGAGACCGCAGAACGCTCACTGCCCCCGGACTCCGCGCAGCCATCTGCAGTGTCGGATAACAATGCACAGCCGGCAGCAGTCGCGACTGCAGGTGAAACCGATACGGCCAGTCCGGCTCTTCTGACGGAACAGGGACAACAGGCCGCCGACGATCTTGCCCGTTTCATCCGTTCAGATCTCGACGCAACCACCCTGGTACAGAACGCGGAAACCGACCCAGCATACCGTGCTGGTCTGCTGGCCATGTTTGAACAGACCGGGCGTGACCTGCAGGCTCAGGGCCACGATATCGATATCGCCACATACGCTGAAAAAACCCTGCGTGACCTTACAGGGGAGATCCGGATGGATGAATCTGTTGCGGCATCCTCCCCTGCTGCGTCTGAGCCCGTGATGCCTGGTCAGGAGAGCAGCACCGAACAGGCTGTCGTATCCGGGCTCTCCCGGGAAGATCCCGGTGACACCCCACCGGCATCGTTGCGGGCACCGTCGGTGTCTGATGCAGCGGACGAACAGGAGGTGGAGGTGCCGCAGGTGATGGATGACGCCGTTCCGGTCATCGATCTCAGTGCGCTGTCCATGACCGCCGGGGACACCAGGGAGCCGGAGCCCCCCTTTATTGACATGAGTACATTCGGGAAGGAAAAACCGGAGCCGACCCGCCCAGCAGCCGGGGAGGCACAGGAACAGGCGGGCACTCCGGCTGCTGAACGGACAGAGGCCACAGCCGAAACGGCGGCCCATGCAGAAGAGGCTGACGGCATTGTCTGGGGGCCCCGCCGTCCTGATGTACCGCAGAAAGAAGATCTTGAGAAGATAATCAAGGCCCTGACGTGGGAAGAACTGCGTGACAACAGCCGGCTGTACCGGCTTGATGGCGAGGATGCGTTCCGCGACCTCGGTAACCGCCTGGAGATGTGCAACGGAGCAGGTCAGGACGACCGTAAGGTGCTGGCCGCCCTGGCCGTCGCTGCAAAATTTTACGGCGGCGTGATTGAACTGACCGGCAGCCCAGAGTTTAAGGAAAAAGCCATGCGGCTCATCATCGAGCATGACCTCGATATCCGCATGAAAATTCCGGCCCAGCGCGAACAGCTCGAAGAGATGCGTAAACAGTTGTGCACCACGCAGGACGCCGTGGTCACGCATCAACCCACCCCGGATCTGAACCGCCATACCCCGGAATCTCCCCCGCAGACGACGGCAGACCAGGCCACACAGGAGAAGACCTCCGGCGGGCCGCAACCCCAGGTACCGTTACCACCGAAGCCGACTGCGCCGGGCAATACCTCACCGGCAGCAACAGAACAGGCCGCCCCGGTACCGCCAGCCCCCGGCGAGGGTCCGGCTCCTTCAACTGACGCAAACAGCATTAAGGTACCGGATATGCCCGAAGAGCCTGCGCCGGCGGCATTGTCGCCCGGAGAGAGCGTCACGGCCGTACTGATGAATTTCGGTGAAGCCATGTATGAGAACAAGGAGCAGCGTGGCAACAGCTTCTTTATCGAACTGCAGAACCGGGGGGGCAGCCACACATACTGGGGACAGGATCTGCGTAAGCTCGTTAAGGACCATAAGGCGGGCGATGTGGTGACGCTGACCCTGAACTCCCGGGACACCTGGGTTGTCGACGGGGAGGAGCGTGAGCGGGTGAAAAACAACTGGTCCCTGACGGCTGCGTCCACCGGCATCGCCGTGGCCCATGACCGTCCGGAGCAGGGACAGCAGCTGCAGTCGTTCCCGGTTGATACCTTCGGCAAACTCACGCAGCACATCCGCCAGGCCTGGCCGGAGTACATGGCCGACCTGAAACTGCCTGCCCGTCTGGAAGAACGCCAGTTCTTCCTTGGCGAAGATCGTCATCCGGTGGCCGCACCGCAGGGGGCGGCAGGCATCACGCCGGCAGGCCAGGATGTGCCGGATAAACTGACGCCGGTCATGGCCTCCATGGACAGCCAGTCAAAACAGATGGATTTGCTGCTCGTCCAGTCTGTCGGTGAACACCTGCAGGGTGTTGTTCGCCTCAACGGCACACTCTATCCGGCACTCGCCTCCCCCACGGCGGATAACCGCCAGCTGGTTATCAACGCCATCACCGACCAGGGTCCCCGCTTTGCGGGCTACGGCCAGGCGGTGAATTTCGAACCGGACGGCGTTACCCCTGCCGCCCCTCAGCTGATGACGTTTCACCTGAAAGGCCGTGAAGAGGATGCCCCGCTTCCCGCCCGTCTCTACACACCGGAAAAACAGGATGATGCCCTTTTTCAGCGCCTGGGTTTCGAACAGACGTGGAAACAGTGGGACGACGCCCGAAAGCCGGAGGGCAGACAGGAAAAAGCGCTTCATCAGGAACACTCCCACAGCCCCGGCCACTGAGCCGTTAAGGAGCGAGAATGCGATATCTCATGCTGAAAGCCGGACTTCTGTCCGGCTTCATGCTTTTTTCTGCCGCGGCCACAGCAGCAGTCACCTGTCGGGCGGGTAGCGCCGCCCAGGCAGGAAGTCAGGCCGGTTATGAACGGGCCAGGACAGCCGCGACCGCCTGGTCGCAGCGGGAAAATAATGTCTCATCCTCCCTGCAGTCCTGTCTGTCCCGTATCAAAAAAATCACGGTCACCGTGCCGGAGTTTCCCAGCCTCGACGATGTGCTGTCGAAGCTGGAAAACGAAATTTGTGATGCTGCTGTGGACAAAGTAAACGAGCAAATTCCCGGCAATATCGACCCCTGGAAAAACTATTCTTCCTGACGCCTATGACAAACCTCACGCAAAAAGCCCCCCCGGCTAAGGGGCGGGCACCTGCCCCTGCGCCCGATCCGCTTAAAGCCGCTGTCAACATGATGCAGACGGCAGAAAAACGGCAGCAACTGGTGCCGGACATGATGCAGTCCAACCTCCGGCTGGGACTCGCCCTGCTGATCAGCCTCACCCTCAACGCCGTGCTGGTCTGGGGGATCTTCCAGAAAGAACGGGACTACTTTGCCACGGACAATGGACGGCTGGTCCGGCTTGCCCCAACAACTGAGCCGGCATGGAGCCAGGAGGACGCCACTGCGTTCGGCAGCAAGGCCCTGATGCAGGCCTTCAACCTGGATTTCGTCCATTACCGTGAGCAGGTCTCTTCGGTGGCCCCGCTGTTTTCAGAAGAGGGGCACGCCAGCTATATCCAGGCGCTGACAGCCTCCAACATTCTGGAAGCCCTGAAGGCCCGCATGAACCTGACGGCCACTGTTGGTGCCGGTGTGGTCGTGCGCCGTGGACGCCTGGCTGACGGTACCTGGTTCTGGACCATGCAGTACCCGCTACGCCTGCGTCTGGTCGGGCAGACAACCAGCCGGCCGGAGCAGGCCTTTACGTTTGAAATCACCATCCAGCGGGTGGATCCACGACAGAAACCGGTCGGTATGGAAATACGCCAGATGATCTCCCGCAACGCCCCCCGCAACTACTGAGGATCACGCCATGACATTCCGTTATCTCCTGGTCACGCTTCTGCTGTGTGGCCCGGCCGTTGCGGCAACCGCGGACGACAGCGGCTGGCAGAAGGCCCGGACGCCGGTGGCCGCCTCAACGAGCACAGCAGCAGCCGGTGCGCAGGCCGCACAGCCGGCGGGACATCAGGGTACCGGTGTGCCGGCCAGCCAGATGAGTGGCGAACTGCCGGCTCCCGGGCAGGCGTCTCCCCTGGTGGAGGAAGCCGCCAGTCTGGACTCCCCGCTGTCGCCAGATGAGATCCGCGAACTGCGCCTGCGCCTGACGGACAACGAACGTTCCGTCAGCGCGCCGGTCATCAGCGTCGTGCCGCGTATCAGTTCCCTCACCCTGAACCTGTCACCGGGTGCCAGCCTGCCGCTGGTCCGCACCGCGATGAACAACCAGAGTGTGGTAACGCTGACGGATATTCGCGGTGCGCCCTGGCCCCAGTCAGACGCGCCGCTTAACGCCAGTCCGGAGAACTTTGACGTGCAGTACAACAAGGGCAGCAATATGCTGGCCATCACTCCCCTGCGTCCGTGGGCATCAGGCAATATCTCGGTCTGGCTGAAAGGGCTTGATGTCCCCGTCATGCTCAACGTCACCAGTGGCGAGACCGACACACGGACCGCCAGCCAGGAGATTGACAGCCGCCTGGATTTACGGGTGCCGCGCACGGGGCCCGGCTCCGCGCTTCCCGGCACGCCGGTGGACAAAATTGCCCTGCACGATGCCACGCTGCAGGCATATCTCGATGGCATACCACCGAAAGACGCCCGCCGTCTGAAATTTCAGGGCAATGTGCCGGACACCGCGATCTGGCAGAGCGGCGATGACCTGATGGTCCGCTCCCGCGCCATGCTGCGCGACGAGTTTGAGCAGACGCTCTCGTCCGCCGACGGCACACACCTGTGGAAACTGCCGGTCACCCCGCTGCTGACCTTCTCTGTGAACGGCCAGTCCGTACACGTCACCCCGGAGCTGGAATAATCATGAGCGCAGAACAGGATGCCGCGAATAACGGTAAAAAAACCCTTTCCATTATCATGCTGGGCCTGCTTATCGCGCTGGCCGGGGGGTACTGGCTGATCTCCTGGTGGCACCATGACGACGGCACGGACTCGGCCGTAAACCTGAACGGCACGGCAACAAGCGCGGGCTCTCAGACCACCGAAACTCCGCGTTACCGCGAGCTGCTGAAAGCGTCCAACGACCGCGGAGCGGCAGAGGCCGCACGCAACAACACGACGTTTATTGCAAGTCTGCCGGTCGGTCTTGACAGCCGGGAACCGCCTCAGACGCGTCCCCCTGAGCCCGACAGGCCCCCACCGGTACAGCCGGAGCCGCCACCCGCGCCCCGGTCACAGGCTTCCGCGGCCGCGGAGCAGCAGGCGAATGAAAAACGCCAGGAACGGCTGCAGAAACTGCTGACCCGCATCAGTCTCGCGCAGGGCAAGGGCACGCGCCCGGAGCGGGCCCGGTTACTTCATGAGGGTGACACTGTCACGTCATCAGCCTTGTCCCTGGCCACCGCCAGCCTGTCGACGGACGTGGGGCAGACGCCGACGCCACAGACGCTTATCCCTGCCCTTACCCGCGTGGGGGCCACCATGGAAACCGCTGTCGACTCCGATAACCCCGGTTCTCAGGTGGTGGCAGAGATACCCGCAGGCTTTCTTGCAGGTGCCCGTCTTCATAGTGCATCGGTGAAACTTGCCGGCAACGGCGTGGAAATCCATTTCTCCCGCATGAGCTGGCAGGGGAAGACGTTCAGTGTCAACGCATATGCCCAGAGTGAACGCACCCTGATGTCATCTGTCGCCAGTGACGTCAGCCACCGATGGGGGACGCACATTGTCCTGCCCGCCATCCTGGGGGGACTGGGCAATGTGGGTAGTCTGTACAAAGAGTCCAACACGCAGATCCTTCAGACCAACATGAGCACCGTCACCGGCCGGGCAGGTAAACCTGATGCAGGCACCGTAGCAGGCGTTATCGCCGGCGGAACGGCCCAGAAAGGTGCGGAAGTCATCAGCCAGGAGGTGGCCCGGGAGCCCTTCCGTCAGGTCACCGTCAACCAGGATGAGGTGATCTCCATTCTCTTTGTCGATGCCGTCACCCCTGACGACGTTGTCGGACAAAAAAACTCCGCGTCACCCGCAGCCAGCACGTCTGCACCATCCGGTATGGCCACCGCGGAACAACTATCTGAAACCCGCCTGCAGGAAGCCATTGCTCGCCGTCAGGCCGAAATCCGCCGCCAGTATGGCGGCACTGAACCCAGTAAGGAGTATGAATGAGTCAGCAAGATGAACTTATCACCGATGACGACGCAGTCGATTTCGGTGAAGCCGATACCGGGGAGAAAAAGCCCTTCTGGAAGCGCGAACTGCTGTTTGGCTACTCGCTGCCCTGGCTTCTGGGGGCTACGCTGCTTGCCGGTGCCGGGATCTGGTATCTGTATGGCCCCTCCCTGTCAGGCCTGGTGTCCCGCCCCGGAAGCGCCGAATTCAGCGAGGTGGACCACACCCTGAACAACACGGCCGGGACAGCACAACCCGCAGTGCTCCCGCAGAGCGGGACTCAGACAGGGACACAGCCTGAGGTGACCACGCCCGGGCAGACCGCCATACACGACGACACCGTGGCGATGATGACGGATATCCGTGATGAGCTGAACGCGCGTGACAGCAGGATAAACTCCACCCTTGGCACTCTGAAAGACAGCGTCAGCCAGATCTCAGAGGCCATCAAACGGGACGAGGCGTATGCGGTGGAAACCCGTAACCAGCTGATGGCGCTGACGCAGCGCCTGGCTGCGATGGAAAGCCGTCTCGCGGCGAGCACCGTGGCCACGCCCAAACCCTCGTCCGGCAAACGGCAGGCTGCCAGCCCTGTTGCCGGTATGAAGGTGGTCTCGCTGGAAAACGGAATGGCCTGGATCAAATGGCAGGGCAGTACCTGGGCCGTCCGGGAGGGCGACACGCTGGGTAAGGTCACCGTCAGCCGGATTGATCCGGCCAGCCGCTCCGTCACCACCTCCGGCGGAACGCTGCGCTGATGGCTCTCGATGCGCTGACCGCCATCGAGAACTTTGCATCGGGAATATTCAGCAGCGGGATCAACTTCCTGTTCACCTGGGGTGAAACGCTGGGATTTATCTGCCTGGCGCTTCTGTTAACCCGGGCCCGCTCGACAACAGCCGTACCGCTGTCCCCGGGGAAGTTCTTTGGCGGCCTGTTTGCCTGCGCGGCCATGGTATCACTGCCCTCCATCATCAATGCCAGCGGCGCGCAGTTCGGCTTTCATTCCACCACCTTTGATGCCATCGCCTACGTCCAGCCTTCAACCTTCGGAGAGGCGGCCGGCGCGGCAAACGCCGTGCTGTCGCTTGCCCGGCTTGCCGGTGTGGGCTTTGTTCATTCCGGCCTGAACATGTACCGCATGGCCGGTCTGGAAGGCCACACAGCGCTGAGTTCCAGCGAAAGCATCCGCTCAGCCACCGTCAAGGTCGTGGCGGGTACAGCCCTTGTTTTTTCACCGCAGCTTATCGACAAGCTGCTGGCCAGCATTGGCCTCGCTTTTTAACACCCTCAATTATCCATCCCCAAAGGAGACTCTATGTCACTGTTCCGTGCCCTGACGGCTCGTCTGTATGCCGTCGTCTTTTATATCCAACTGACCCGGATGGCTCTGCGCGAACGGGCAGTTCGTGGCCTGCTCGCGCTCACCATCGGGTTGTTGCCCGGTATTTCGCTGGCTGACGGCGACATCGCCGACATGTTTGACAGCGCCGCTGCCGGTGCGAAACGCGCCAAAACATCCGGTCTGGATATCTTTCAGATGGTCGGTCTTTTTATTTTCGGTGCCTCCCTGCTGGCGTTCAAAAAAGTGGGTAGCCACCCGCAGGTTACCCTGGGGCGATGTGTTGCCGGCCTTCTCATTGGCGCCGGGCTGTTTATTATCCCGGAACTGATCAGCCGCTCCCAGAAACAGATGGGAACAAGCTCAATCACTATCAACTGACAGACAGGCCAGTGCCGGTCTCTGCCGGCGCTGGCTGAGGAAACCTTTATGCTGATATCCCCCGCTGTTCTGCTGCCCTTACAGGGCCTCACCGTGCTGCGCGCTGACCATGCTAACGTCATCGCCCGTGACGAACGGGACAATCAGGAATTTGTACTGGCGGAGTGCAGTTCTCCGGCCATCGCCGGCTGCCGGCTGGCGTTGTTCAGACACGCCTCAGGAGGTCAGGATGAGCATCGCTAAAAAAACGCAGGAGCCCCTTTACCTGCATCCGCTTCCCCTGCCCGACGTGGTCCACACCACGGAGCCTATGTTGCCGGCACCAGAGAAAACTGACGGCGGACGCTGCGTCTGCTGCCGGGCTGACGTGAAACACCGCTTTGTGCTGCCGGAGTCCCTGCCGCTGACCCGGCTGTTACAGACGGCAGAAGACGCGCTTATTCGCCTTGACCGGGCCCGGGATGCCCTGCTGCGCCTTGAGTCCCGCCAGCCGCCGCAGGAGCCGGCAGAACGGCAGAAGTACCTGAAAAACCTGAAAGCCGCCAGAACCAGCCTGGAGCATGCCACCCTGTCCGCCCGTCGTCTCGCCCTGCGTCATATTCCCTGGCGCAGCATCACGGAAACGGGCGCGCTGTCAGCACAGGAGCGGACAGAGCTCAGCCTGCCGGCAGCGCCGTTCCATCTTTGTTATCTCTGCCATGCCTGGCATGCGCTCAACGGCTATGCGGCCGCGCAGGGTACCATGGTCTGGTTGCCTGATTTGCATCCGCGCAGCGTTGTGGCCCTGAACCGCAAGGCCCTGCGGGCTGTCTTCAGCACCAGTCCGGCGACGGTGCGTGAAGGGCGAAAGATCCTGTCAGAACTGCTCCGCCACCGCCTGCCGGTAGAAGAACGATTCGGAGGATTTCGTCCGGCAGATTTTGCCGATGCCCTGCGCCGTTTCCCCCCCTCGATGCGCGATGAACTGCGGGAGAAGATGTCGGGCGTGGCGCTCATTCTGACGCCGGATTCGGTTACGGACCGGGAATACCTGCAGGAGAACAACTAAGTGAACACGCTTGTGCATATGAGCCGGTAATCACGTCCTGGTATTTCACATACGAAAACAGTTTCCCTTACTTATATACCGCAGGCGTCACCCCGTCTTTCCATTTTTATTTTTGCGCAGCCCTGCCTGCAGGCACCTGTTTCCCGCTCATCCGGAGTCAGAACATTCATGAACATTAAACGCATGGTCTTCGCCATTGAAGATATGATGAACACGTTTTCCCGTTTTGCCGTCTCGGCAGACTTTGTTGACTACTGTGACCTGCGCACGGTTATCGGCCTGGATAAACAGGATCTGGAACTGCGCCCCTGGCTGCAGGCACCGTATATCGGCGTCACCCACCAGGGGTATTACCTCTCCGTCTTCGAGATTGCCGGCGCACTACGGGACATGGACGAAGAGGCCCCGGCAGACCATCCGGATGCATTTGAAGGCCTCATTACTCACCTCGCCACAACGCTCAGTACCAGCTACAAAAACACCGGCCACAAGATGGCGTTTATCTTTGAGCGCGATCAGGAAAAGGGGGAAAGTGAGATCAGCACGATGATCGCCCCGCAAAAACGGGCCATCCGCCACACGGCCATTCAGCTTGATGACATTCTGGAAGAGAAAATCACCACCCTCTCACCCTGGCTGGTCCGGGAACGCTGCTGGCTGGCCGTCTGGAGTTCACCGCTGCTGGTCAGCCAGCAGGAACGGGCAGACTTTAACAAAACGATTCGTGAAGTGAATGATAAAGCCCCGCTGGCCCGTTTCGGTCAGCAGCCCTGGCGCTGGATGATGTCCGGCCTCAAAATCCGCCATGACAGCTTTATCACCACGCTGGAGAAGGCGCTCGTCCGGGGCGGTGAAGGCCTGCTGGTACGCCTGATGGACATCCCGGAAGTGTGCAATGAAATCCGTCGGGAAATGGCTCGCAACAGCACGTCATCACAGTGGCGGCCGCTCCTGCCCGGAGACACCGCAGTCGCCGGGGTGCGTCAGGACGACGATAACTCTGCCCTGCTTGCGCCGTACCTCAACCTTCAGGTGTTCGGCAACTCGCCGGAAACCGTAGGCAACCTTATTCACACCGGGGGCCTCTGGCACGGGATGGTGACCCTCACCCTTCCGCCACAGCACCCGAAAAGTTTTAATGAACTGGTCAAAGCCGTCCCCCGGGCCGTCCCCTGGCGCATCCGCATCGATGTGATGCCCGGCGGCATGAAGGCGCTGGGCGGGAAAAAATTTCTCGCCTCCTTCGGGCAGTTTATTCCGTCCATCCGCCCGCTGTATGACGCCTGCACGCAGTTGGCCCGGACGGATGAGCGCGATCCGGTGTGCGTCATGACCATCGTGGCCACCACATGGGGCCCGACGCAGGAAATCTGCACCCGCAACCAGATGCTGCTGGAATCCGCC
>CP045203.1 GCA_009363175.1 Citrobacter telavivensis | reverse complement strand
TAGCAGAAAAAAACGGACAAATTATTAGCGCTGGCTCGCATTTCTCCTGTTTATCGGCAATTAATGTTCCATAAAGGAACAAAAATTCTTTTCTACGTTCCGTTATGGAACCAATTTTGACGGCATTTTATTTTGCGCCCGCTCAGCCAGAATCACTACATCGCCGGGCTACCCTTATAGACAGGCGACCTCCCCCTACCCTACGGAGCATAAACAATGAAAAAACTGATTAACCGTGTGGAAGATGTACTGAGTGAACAGCTTATCGGCCTGGCGAAGGCGCATCCTGAACTGACGCTGCACCAGGACCCGGTCTATGTCACCCGCGCTGATGCACCGGTCGCCGGCAAAGTGGCGCTGCTCTCCGGCGGCGGCAGCGGACACGAACCGATGCACTGCGGCTACATCGGCCAGGGCATGCTCTCCGGCGCCTGTCCGGGGGAAATTTTCACCTCGCCGACGCCGGACAAAATGTTCGAATGCGCGATGCAGATTGACGGCGGCGAAGGCGTCCTGCTGATTATCAAAAACTATACCGGCGACATCCTGAATTTTGAGACCGCCACCGAGCTGCTGCACGAAAGTGGCGTTAAGGTTACCACCGTCGTGGTGGATGACGACGTGGCGGTAAAAGACAGCCTCTATACCGCCGGACGCCGCGGCGTCGCCAATACCGTGCTGATTGAAAAACTGGTCGGCGCCGCCGCCGAACGCGGCGACTCGCTGGAAGCCTGCGCTGAACTGGGCCGCCGTTTAAATAACCTTGGTCACTCGATTGGCATCGCGCTGGGCGCCTGCACCGTACCGGCCGCCGGACAGCCCTCCTTTACCCTGAAAGATGATGAGATGGAGTTCGGCGTCGGCATCCATGGCGAGCCGGGTATCGACCGCCGCCGCTTCAGCTCGCTCGACCAAACCGTCGATGAGATGGTCGATACCCTGCTGGAAAACGGCGCATACAGCCGCACGCTGCGCCAGTGGGATAACGTCAAGGGAGCGTGGCAGGAAGTGAAACAGAGCAAAACCGCGCTGCAAAACGGCGATCGGGTTATCGCGCTGGTCAATAACCTCGGCGCCACCCCGCTTTCCGAACTGTACGGCGTTTACAACCGCCTTGCCCAGCGCTGCGAAGCGTCCGGCATTGTGATTGAACGCAACCTCATCGGCAGCTACTGCACCTCGCTGGATATGGCGGGTTTCTCCATCACCCTGCTGAAAGCGGATGATGACACACTGGCGTTATGGGACGCCCCGGTCCATACCCCAGCGCTGAACTGGGGAAAATAAGGAGCACGACATGTCACTGAACAGAACGCAAATCGTCGACTGGCTGTACCGCTGTGGCGACATTTTCACCAAACAGAGCGATTTTCTCACCGGCCTTGATAAAGAGATCGGCGACGCCGACCACGGCCTCAATATGCATCGCGGCTTCAGCAAAGTGGTCGAAAAGCTGCCGTCGATCGCCGATAAAGACATCGGTTTTATTCTCAAGAATACCGGGATGACGCTGCTTTCCAACGTCGGCGGCGCCAGCGGCCCGCTGTTCGGCACCTTCTTTATCCGCGCCGCCCAGGTCACCCAGGCGCATCAGAGCCTGACCCTCGACGAGCTTTATCAGATGATCCGCGAAGGCGCGGACGGCGTCGTCAACCGTGGTAAAGCGGAGCCGGGCGATAAGACGATGTGCGACGTCTGGCTGCCGGTGGTGGAATCCCTGCGTCATTCCAGCGAGCAACATCTGTCTATCCCTGCCGCGCTGGATGCCGCCTGCGAAGTGGCCGAGCGCGCCGCCCACGCCACCATCACCATGCAGGCGCGTAAAGGCCGCGCCAGCTATCTCGGCGAGCGCAGCATCGGGCATCAGGATCCCGGCGCGACCTCGGTGCTGTTTATGGTTCAGATGCTGGCTGCCGCCGCCAAAGAGTAAGGAAATCGCGATGGTAAACCTGGTTATTGTTTCTCATAGCGCCCGGCTGGGCGAAGGTGTCGGAGAACTGGCCCGGCAGATGTTAATGAACGATGGCTGTAAGCTGGCGATCGCCGCCGGGATCGACGATCCCGACAGCCCGATCGGCACCGATCCGATTAAAGTCATGGAGGCGATCGAATCCGTCGCCGATACCGACCATGTTCTGGTGATGATGGATATCGGCAGCGCCCTGCTCAGCGCCGAAACCGCCCTCGATCTGCTCGATCCGGCGATGGCGGCAAAGGTGCGGCTGTGCGCCGCGCCGCTGGTCGAAGGGACGCTGGCGGCCACCGTCAGCGCCGCCTCCGGCGCCGGGATCGACAAAGTTATCGCCGATGCCATGAACGCCCTGGAAGCCAAGCGGGTTCAGCTGGGTTTACCTTCGCACACGCCTGACGCCGCCGCCCCAACGCTTGCTGACGACGGCGATGCTAAATCGGTTTCAGTCATTATTAACAATCACAACGGCCTGCACGTGCGTCCGGCATCAAAGCTGGTCGCCGCGCTGGCGGGTTTTAACGCCGACCTGGTGCTGGAGAAAAACGGCAAATGCGTCACCCCGGACAGTCTGAATCAAATCGCTCTGCTACAGGTGCGCCGCCACGATAAGCTGCGCCTGCTGGCCCGCGGTCCGGACGCCGATGCGGCGCTGGCGGCGTTTCAGGCGCTGGCCGCCGATAACTTCGGCGAGTCGCCGGAGGCGCAGCCGACAGCGGAACCCGCCATACCTGCGCGTGTTGAAGGCGCCGCGATGATTTATCCGCAGGCGCCGATCCAACCGGCGCTCCCCGCCGCCGCCGACATCGCCCGCGAGCAGCAGCGCCTGCGCCAGGCGATCGACCAGACGCTGGCCGATCTCAATGCGCTCACCGAGCTGGCGGAACACAAATTTAACGCCGATATCGCGGCGATCTTCGCCGGTCATCACACCTTGCTCGACGATGAAGATCTGTTTGATGCCGCCAACGATCGCCTGCTCACCGAACAGTGCTCGGCGGAATGGGCGTGGCATCAAGTGCTGATGGAGCTCAGCCAGCAGTATCGTCAGCTGGATGACGCCTATCTGCAGGCCCGTTATATCGATGTCGACGATATTCTGCAGCGCACGCTGCGCCATCTGCAGGGTATTAAGGAGACGCTGCCATTCGCCAGTGAGCCGACGATTATTATCGCCGACAATATTTATCCCTCGACTGTACTCCAACTGGATGCCAGCAAGGTCACCGGCCTGTGCCTGCGCGACGGCAGCGAACAGGCCCACGGCGCGATTATCGCCCGCGCGGCGGGGATCGCCTGGCTATGCCAGCAGGGCGAAGCGCTGAATGATATTCAGCCTGGCGAAGCCATCACGCTCGATATGCGTCTGCAACGTCTTATTCGTCGCTAAATCCACTTTGACCGTTACCACTCCGGGGGCCCGCCTCCGGAGGGTGAGTTTTCGCTTACTGATCAGGAACCACTATGTCTCAATTCTTTTTTAACCAGCGCGCCAGCCTCGTTAACGACGTGATCGAGGGAACCATTATTGCCAGCCCGTGGAACAACCTCGCCCGCCTGGAGAGCGACCCGGCGATCCGTGTAGTGGTACGCCGCGATCTGAATAAAAACAACGTGGCGGTGATTTCCGGCGGCGGCTCCGGCCATGAACCGGCGCACGTCGGCTTTATTGGTAAAGGCATGCTGACCGCCGCGGTCTGCGGCGATCTGTTCGCCTCGCCGAGCGTCGATGCGGTACTCACCGCGATTCAGGCGGTGACCGGCGAGGCGGGCTGTCTGCTGATCGTTAAAAACTACACCGGCGATCGGCTTAACTTCGGCCTCGCGGCGGAGAAAGCGCGCCGTCTTGGCTATAACGTAGAGATGCTGATCGTCGGCGACGATATTTCGCTGCCGGATAACAAACAGCCGCGCGGTATCGCCGGGACTATTCTTGTGCATAAGGTGGCGGGTTATTTCGCCGAGCGCGGCTTCAACCTCGCCACCGTCCTGCGTGAAGCGCAATACGCCGCCAACCATACCGCCAGCATCGGGGTGGCGCTGGCCAGCTGTCACCTGCCGCAGGAAGCGGAAAGCGCGCCGCGCCATCAGCCCGGCCACGCCGAGCTGGGGATGGGCATCCACGGCGAACCGGGAGCCTCGACGATCGCGACCCATAACAGCGCGGAAATCATGCAGATTATGGTAGAGAAGCTGACCGCCGCCCTACCTGAAACCGGCCGCCTGGCGGTGATGCTCAATAATCTCGGCGGCGTGTCGGTGGCCGAGATGGCGATTCTGACCCGCGAGCTGGCCAACACCCCACTCCATGCGCGCGTTGACTGGTTGATTGGCCCGGCTTCGCTGGTAACGGCGCTGGATATGAAAGGCTTCTCGCTGACCACTATCGTGCTGGAAGAGAGCATTGAAAAGGCGCTGCTGTCGGATGTCGAAACCGCCAGTTGGCAGAAGCCGGTGCAGCCGCGGGCTGTTAATATCATGCCGTCCGCGCTCGCCAGCGCACGCGTCGCCTTTACGCCATCGGCCAACCCGCAGGTGGGCGATTACGTGGCGCAGGTGACCAGCACCCTCTCCGGCCTCGAAACCCATCTCAACGCGCTTGACGCCAAAGTGGGCGACGGCGATACCGGCTCCACTTTCGCCGCTGGCGCGCGTGCGATTGCCGCTCTATTGCAACGCCAGCAACTGCCGCTCAATGATTTACCCACGCTGTTCGCGCTAATTGGCGAACGCCTGACGGTGGTGATGGGCGGCTCCAGCGGCGTATTGATGTCGATTTTCTTCACCGCCGCCGGGCAGAAGCTGGAGCAAGGCGCCAGCATGGCGGAAGCGCTGAACGCCGGTCTGGGGCAGATGAAATTTTACGGCGGCGCCGATGAGGGCGACCGGACGATGATTGACGCTCTACAGCCGGCGCTGGCGGCGCTGCTGGCCGAACCGGATAATCTGCAGGCCGCTTTCGCCGCGGCGCAGGCCGGCGCGGATCGCACCTGCCAGTCGAGCAAAGCCGGCGCCGGACGCGCCTCCTATCTCAATAGCGAGAGCCTGCTCGGCAATATGGACCCCGGCGCCCACGCGGTGGCGATGGTGTTTAAGGCGCTGGCGGAACGCTAAGCCTCACCCGGTGGCGCTGCGCTTACCGGGGCGACATAACACCATTGAAAGGTAGCCCGGAGAAGGCGCAACGCGCCGCCATCCGGGTTTACCACACTGCCGATTATTTGCTATGCCAGTACGCCTGCGAACGCACCAGTTGCTGATCGATACTCGGCTCCTCAAAGCGCGCCAGCAGCGATTTCACCACGCCGCCTTCTCCGGTCAGCCAGATAAAATAATCTTCTGACGGCACCTTGACCTGAGCCAGCCGCTCGGCGACGAACGCCGGGTTGTGGCCTACCACCCATTCGATATTAAAGCCGTCGAGATCCGCCAGATAATCTTTATACGAAGCATCCGCGACGGTGACGATGGCCGTCACCTGCGGCGTCACCGGCAGCTGACGTAATCCCAGCAGGCGACGGCGCAGCGCCGGCATGCCCGACTCGTCACAGACATAAAGCTGCCAGGCGTAATCTTCCGGCACCACCAGCGAGCCGCGCGGCCCGCCGATCACCAGCTTATCGCCGATGTTGGCTTCCAGCGCCCAGCGGCTGGCAATACCGCCATCGTGGATATAAAAATCGTAAGCCAGCTCGTGGCGTTCGGCATCGTACAGCGGCGTGTAGTCGCGGGTCGCCGGGCGCACGCCCTCGCCCCAGTTAATGCCTTCGTCGGTCACTTCCGGCGGCGTAAATACGCTGCCCGCCTGCGGGAAAAACAGTTTGGTGTGGTCGTCAAAACCTTGTGAAACAAAGCCATCCAGCGCCTCGCCCCCCAGCACGATCCGCTGGAACGCCTGGCCGATACGCTCAACGCGCAGCACGGTTAATTCGCGAAAACGTAGTTCGTTACGCACGCGCTGTGGGTAGCGTGAGGTGTTTTTTGTCATTTTTTCGCCTTCGTGAAGATAATACGATATATCTAAATTTATTTTTAAATGATAATGATTGCTAATCAAAAAGATTGCAAGCACTTTTTTGATATAGTCAGCTTGAGATTAAACAGCTATCAGCAATCCATAAAAACCATTAATAATCATTAAATTAAACAAAAATTATTTTATAGACTTGCAAGTCGATAAACTTTAGATATAAATTAGATATATCTAAATAACATCAGGAGACGATGATGCAAAACCATCATGAAGGTTGCTGTAAACATACAGAGCACCAACACGAAGGCTGCTGCAAGGGTGAAGGACATCACCACGAAAGCCGCCACAGTGAGCACCATGCAGGCTGCTGCAAAAGTGAAGAGCATCGCCACGCAGGCTGTCACCAGGAACATCACCACGAACAGGGTGCGGACGCCGCCACGGTCGCGGCGGAGGTGGTGGTCGTCGCCAGTGCATCTCCGTCACTAACAACGAAGTCGCTGCCGACGAACAGAAAAAATTGCGCGAACAGGGCTTAAGGCCTGGAGATCCTGATTGGGAAAAGTGGGGGATCTGTGATTATATCACCAAACCACGTGTACAAGCTGCTATCACAGGCAAAACGCCGAATGAACAACCGATTAAGGTCAATTATAGGTTTACAGACGAGTTCCCAATGTCTGACGGTTTTGAGGAAAATGCCGAGTTTTTCACTCTGACCTACGAAGCTGAGAAGTCGGTTAGCCACAACTTGGCCTTTGTTCGCATTGCGCCGTTGCTATGGCTACGCGCGGGTGCGCGCGGCGAACGTATTGAAAAAATACTACTAAAGGATGGGAAGTGACCGATGCGTACGGTCTACTGCTAGGGAAGGTGCGAATAAGCAGGTCATTTCTTCCCAAGCTGACTCGCTGATTAAAATTTCGCGGATCTGGGCCGATTTTTTTCCCGCAAACACATCGAATCAGCCTATTTAGGCTATTTTTTCCACCATTTCTGGCGTTATTTCCGGTTTTTACTGAGATCTCTCCCACTGACGTATCATTTGGTCCACCCGAAACAGGTTGGCCAGGGTGAATAACATCGCCAGTTGGTTATCGTTTTTCAGCAGCCCCTTGTATCTGGCTTTCACGAAGCCGAACTGCCGCTTGATGATGCGAAACGGGTGCTCCACCCTGGCACGGATGCTGGCTTTCATGTATTCGATGTTGATGGCCGTTTTGTTCTTGCGCGGATGCTGCTTCAAGGTTTTTACCTTGCCGGGACGCTCGGCGATCAGCCAGTCCACATCCACCTCGGCCAGCTCCTCGCGCTGTGGCGCTCCTTGGTAGCCGGCATCGGCTGAGACAAATTGCTCCTCTCCATGAAGCAGATTACCCAGCTGATTGAGGTCATGCTCGTTGGCCGCGGTGGTGACTAGGCTGTGGGTCAGGCCACTCTTGGCATCGACACCAATGTGGGCCTTCATGCCAAAGTGCCACTGATTGCCTTTCTTGGTCTGATGCATCTCCGGATCGCGTTGCTGCTCTTTGTTCTTGGTAGAGCTGGGTGCCTCAATGATGGTGGCATCCACCAAAGTGCCTTGGGTCATCATGACGCCTGCTTCGGCCAGCCAGCGATTGATGGTCTTGAACAATTGACGGGCCAGTTGATGCTGCTCGAGCAGGTGGCGGAAATTCATGATGGTGGTGCGATCCGGCAGGGCGCTATCCAGGGATAATCGGGCAAACAGGCGCATGGAGGCGATTTCGTACAGGGCATCTTCCATGGCACCGTCGCTCAGGTTGTACCAATGCTGCATGCAGTGAATACGCAGCATGGTCTCCAGCGGATAGGGCCGTCGGCCATTGCCCGCCTTGGGATAAAACGGCTCGATGACAGCGGTCATATTCTGCCATGGCAGAATCTGCTCCATGCGGGAGAGGAAAATCTCTTTTCGGGTCTGACGGCGCTTAGTGCTGAATTCACTATCGGCGAAGGTGAGTTGATGGCTCATGATGTCCCTCTGGGATGCGCTCCGGATGAATATGATGATCTCATATCAGGAACTTGTTCGCACCTTCCCTAGCTGAGCGCATTTTGCAACGCGGACTGAGTGGTCAAGGTTGACCTTGTCGAATTCAGCCTTCAGTTGCTCATCTGGCTTAGCTTCGTTAACAGTTACCAGAATCCGACTAGCATACTCGCTACCCTTGGCTTGATTGCCTACCATCTTACCCAGTACACGGCCAGCTTTTGATTTCGCTTCAGTCAAACGTTCCTCGCCATTTTCGAGGTAGTCTTTACATGCGATAACAGCAGCAATCTCGGAAGCATGAACTTTCATCACGTCATTCAGTTCGTCACGAGATGGAGAGCTTTCCGCTGATATTGCGAAACTTGATGCATTAATTGCAAATAAACAAACAACCGCATTTAATATTATTTTTCTCATCACAGGTTTCCTTTTTATTGGTTACGAGGCAATGCTGCTTCAGACAGCTGGTAATTCAATATTGATAAGTAGGCCAGAGGTATAGTTGCTGCCGGGATTAACCATTCATACCTGAGCGAAAAGTATGACCACGAAAGTAAAACAACACCAGAGATAGCTGAAAATGCGAACAACGGCCCAATATTCATAAAAGTACTTTTACAAATGACTGGTATACTTTTCAGCAGAGAACCTTTACACCGCGTAACTGTTGGTATGAATAAAACGAGCATTGGCGTAGCGATAAATACGCTCAAAGTGGCAAGGGCGTACATATTGAAATACACTATTAGGTTGGAGTAAGCCAGACTAATGCTTGTTAATGTTGGTTGTTTATATTCAACATGGTTGGTTTCACCCGCAACCGCTGAAGCAATCATAAATTTGACTAACCACAATATTACGATCATTAGTACGGTCAGGAATAATGCATAAACTAACACAACGATAAAGTTGCGTAGTTCTTCCCAGATATTCAATCTTAGCTCTGAGCTTTGATATCGGCATAAGATAGCCGTAAGGTAGAGGGTGAGTACAACTGGCTGTAAGATAAAAAATGCAAGCCCCTCCATTGTCACATTTTTCATGATGAGTGTCAGGAGTCCACCACCAGCAATTATCGGCAAGAATATTGCCAAAATACCATGAAGAGATGCCATTGTTTTCATGGAGGACAACATTATTTGTTTGGTATCTTCGAAAGATAATTTATTGATGAGAAATGCTGACATTGTGTTTCCTCTTCATGTAGTTGGCTCAATTGTCGCATGTTGAAAAATTTGAATAGCATTTAACATCGACAAACTGACGGCTTTTTCTCTATCTCATTTTTTCTGTTCAGTTACGGGTGACGAAATTAACTCGACCAGCTCTTCCTTTCCCCACTATTCATGGGCATCAACGGAGAAAAGTTTTATGGATTCTGCGGTTCCTTCAAAGGCGTTGTCATAGCAACCCAGAATATTGATGTCGTAACCGGGCCCAGCTTCTCGGGTTAAAAGATGCTCCTTTGCGCTCCCTGGCAGTATTGCTATCAAGCGTCCTCCCGGTTTCAGGAATCTCATCGCATGTTGAAAATGTGCAATCCAGCGTGAGTCACTAAATGGAGGATTCATCAGAATTCTTTCAAACAAGCCGGTATTTTCAGGCTTGACCAATAGAAAATCATTAAGGGTGACGTTCCAGCGCAGGCCAGTAATTGCAACAGCTGCGGGGTGTATATCAAAACCAGTAACATCCACCCCCTCTGGTAACCCTTTCAGTAGCGCACCAAGACCGATATTCGGTTCCAGCAAACGCATACCTGAAGCCACCATACATTCATCAATTGCTCGTTTCTGGAGTTCTCCGACCGTTGCATAGAACTGGTGCGTATAGCGGTCAGGTATAGAACCATGTAATGCCAGAAGTTTGAATGCTTCAACGGGGCTAAAGTCAAAGTCATATACTTCTCTATATCTTCTGACAGCACCCAATGACTCCCATATGTTCACCAGTTCTTTTTTCTCACTAACAGACTGGTTGTCCCGCAGGATAAAAGTGTGCGGCCCCGGTGACAGGTGTTTGCCCGCGTTCAAATGGTCAGTGGCATATGATATTAAGGAGTTAACAGCAGAGAATGATATCAACTGCGACCGATATTCATTGGTTTTTACAGTTCTTGCGGAGTTATGGCCGGTGGTGTATCGGCGATCGAGAGGAATGCAGCCTGGCATTAAATGGGATAGTACCAGATTGAGATTGTCACAAGTTTCCTCCTCAATCAGGATATGCACATTGCCGTTAATAAACCCCTTCACTTTAAGACTATCGTTATCAATACTTACCCATTCGCCAGGGTTACTCATCATGTACTCTTTGACCGCAGCCGAATTCACATCCTCAGCACCGCTTCGTCCATACATCAGTCCAATAACCTTACGAAGGTCATTAAAATAGTTGAGATAGTCATAGGATCTGCGGTTATCTCTACTTGGTAAGCAGCTGGCTATGATGAGTTTGTTGCTGAAGCCCTGGGCACGGTTAGTCTTATGCAGAGCGGAGAGCTTTTCAAACACACCATGAACCATCTGGGCGAAGTAGTCTTTTTTCTCTTCATTCAATGCGAATGCGGTAGAAAAGATACTTTCTTCGTTGAAGGGTACAGGCTTAAGCTTCTCAAAATTTGATTCTGATGATTTTCGCCATGCCCTCAATCCTTCGTTCCAGTCATCGTATCTTTCGGTGGGCATAAATGGTTTTACGCCGGTCAGATCGAGCAGCTTTTGCCAGTACTTTTCATCGAGAGCACAGCGGGCCCGTTCTATACAGAACAAATTTTCTACAGCCAGCGTATATTTGATGGAATTGTCACAAGAATCACAGAACATGCGCCATGCTTCATCATGCCGGTTCCGCATCACTGCATCATACATGGCCTGCATGTGCTTCAGTGTTGTGTTGTATTCCACCAGCAGATCGCGCATGGCATTTAGTTTTTGAAAGCCGTCATGTTCAATGAGGCCACTTTGACTGTCTACGGGATTAGCATAAAGGCTGAGGACGTCTGATTCATTTTCATCGTTATTCGCTAATACAGCTGTCGGTAGGTTCATCAGATTTCTCCAAATAGAGAAATTATGAGACAGGTATGGCAGGTGACGAAGCAAATCGACGAACTACATAAGCCGGGATATTTGGGGATACCGTGAAGTACATAGCACGGCGGAAGTCCAAAAAAAGAGACCCCAGTAAGGGGTCTTAAATGAGGTATATATAACTATCAGATCACAGAGCCCGAAGCAGACTACTCAACGTCCTGAATTTCAGGAAGCTTCAACCCTTTCGGATAGAAGATTGTATGAACAGTCAGGTCAGCCAGGAACGTAGATTTGATAATTAATTTTATTATAGGGTTAATACTATCCCAAGAATCGGGCGAATTCCAGATAGTGGCATCACAGCTTTCAGGATACTGGTTAACTCCAGGAGCATGGCCAGCCGTGCAGCGCATTGGGTCGGTTGATTCATGCTCGCATTTAGGGCAAATATAGCGCCGCAGCTGGTGTTCACCTAGGTCTTGGTCAAAATCGTGAGGAGTTTCCCAGCAATGAACATCTTCAAGCTCAGGTAGCCTGGACGGAGTGTAAAAAGCCCACGGCACTTCCGTACCTCGCAGTACCTCAAGTGCGTGTATCACCCGCTCAGGCTCGATTTTAAGCACGTCACTGTATGCTTCTATTCGATCACGTAACAGGCTGGCCATTACAGAGATTGTATGGATATCGATACCGGCTGCTTGAGCGTCCCTTTCCAGCTGCTCAATAACGACATCAATACTTGCTGGTGGTGCAGACATAAATAACTGCGTTGCGGCTTCTTGTCGTGACATATACGAAGGTTCCTTCGGTTACCGGTGACAGTAACCGATATTTTCCCCTCGCTACAGCTGGTCACGAATTTTTTCAGCTTGTACATCGGATACCAGAACACAATCACCTGTTGCAGAATTACAAACGTAATATTTTCCGTCCTGATGCTGCTGTAATTTCAGTTTTGTACCCGTAAGTGACACTGTAACGCCACTTGCTTCAAACTGCCCTTTGTTGGTGATGAAAAAGTTGTTTTTTGCGAGGGTTCCGGCTTTCAAATCAACGCCTCTGATCACTTCACCCAGGTCCCATTCGTTCATTACTGAGCGTTGTTTATGGATCAAGGAGCCAAGACAGACAAACACCACGACACTGATTGCAGCAAGACCCATAAGGTTTTTAAACGAATGGTGGGCTTTCAGGTCAAGCGTCTTCGCTTCTACCAGCTGCTCGGACGTTAACTGGACAGCTCGATTGTTACGCGAAGGACGTTTACGTTGGTTAGCAGTCATGGTTCACCTCTGTTTGAAGGAGAGATAATTTTAAACCTGCCAGTATATAAGCGATCTGAATTGGGTGAAGCGAATCATCAATGCTCATGGCCAGTCTACCCTTCTGATTGGTATCTACGGCTTTGCTGCCTCGGTACTGGTATCCATATCTCTTCCTGGCAAGTTCCAGGCCAGCCAGCATGTACTGGACTTGCTGTAACGATAATGAATCAATTTGCAGAGACTTGAGCCTGTTTTTTTGCTGGCACAGACCAAATAACTCCCTCGACTCGAAATCGTCGGGGTAAGAGTGTAGTAACCCATCAACTGAGCAGGCATTCAACTTATCGAATTCACGTTCAATACCCTCGACCGAGAAATGTCGGTCTCGAACGGACTCGACTCTACATTTGCTGAGCTGGCCATCTGGTGTGGCTACAAATATAGTTGCGCCTTCGGTCAGGTCTCCAGTCCAGTTTGTATGATTAGTCATATACGCTCCGTAATGGGCCTACTAAACAATATTATCACGGCTGAATATTTGACGAAGCAGTGCGCGATACGCGCCATGATAATGTTAAATTAGTCGTTTATTTGATAGCACCATTTTTCTCTGAATACTGTTCAAACCAGAAAACAATGGGTTTCTCTACAATGCTTATCTGGCCGAATCTTTCTGCCGTTCTGAAATTCATACTACTCTTCCGTGCCCTTTCAACCTGTAAACTTATTTGTTTGCGGAACATTTCCAGTGAATATGTTGTTTTGAGCAGATTGCAGGGCGCACAGGCTGGGAAAAGATTTTCTAAGCAGTTGGCACTTTCATTAAACACTTCACCGGTAGCCTTAAGCTTAAATTTCCCTCTGGCCGCAGCTTGCATATCCTGGACGGATTTCCTTAGCACAGGTTCTACGTGATCAGCGTGCCAACCTTTTTCTTTCAGTACCTCGCCACAATATGCACATCGACCACCAAATTTAGCCCTCAGTACTATTCTTTGTTTTTTTGACAGAGACATAATAAATTCCTTGTGGAACTAAGAGAATCGGCCATCGTCTATTGATTCAGCGATGTTGACTGCCAGGGCGTTATCGTCCAAGCCTGACAACGTTTCATAGCGAAAGACAGGAATGTGAGTTCTTTTAAAAAGGGCAATAATGAACTCTCCTTCAGGCTGAGCGCTGATAGCATCTTCATTGATCATTGCTAGCACTAGTTCCCCGGTATGCGCATCGGAGAGAACAAAATCGAACACGAATTCATCTGCGTACTGTTGCGCCTGAAGTACGTCAACCGGGGCAACCGGTTCATCTTCGAGCTCCAGCTCTACTAAGTCCCGGGCAAGCACCTGGGGTGCGATAATGTACTGACCATTGAACACCGCACTCAAGCGCACATAAAGATCCATCAGGACTTTTGGCAATATCGAATTTTTTTTGATGAAGTACTCGCTCAACCCATCAAGTGCGGCGTTCTCGTCGGCATCGGCATTAATATCTGCCTGCTGATCATGCTCGTCCAAAGGTTGCTGAGTTTGTTGTTGTTCTCGTTTTGTTCGACTCGCGTAGATAAGTATGAAAGCTGCAAAGCACACAAATGTCAGAAATATTGCGAGAGCGATTATATATTTTAGAGTCATGGGTTCATTCCTATAGTCTGGAGATACTCAGGCTCCTTGAACTTCATATTTTCGGGTATATGCCGCATCACCTTTTTGATGTATGGTTGTTCAATTCTCTTAAGCGTATCTAATTGAGATTGATAATCCTTAGTTCTCAAATCATGCTCAGCACCCAGTTGTCCTAATAACGTCTGAAGTTTCTTTAAGGCTTTGCTGCACTGCACTTCGGCATTATCCAGCTTTTCAATATTTAACCAGGAGAGAATATCGATAACAGGATTTATAGTCAGATCGACAAACAGATCAAGCGTGTCATCTGGTAAATTTGAATCAATAGGTGATTGCCGGGCAGGCATTTCATCTGCTAATCGCTTAAGCGCACCCATAGCTCTCTTTAACGAACTACTCGCAGAGGATGTGTCTATTGCTGAAAGTATGGATATTGCTTTACTGGTAGTAACCATATCCAGAAATTCAGTTGTGGAAGCACTATTACATTCATCCTTTGCTGTTTTTAATAGTTCACGGGCATTTTCTGCAAGTTTGAGTCGTCTGCCTGACTCGTTATATTTTATCTGAGCTTCTTTCCAGCAGTTGACTAGATGCTGATAAATCTCACAATCTGGTGATTTCGAAATTTCTTCCAACGAGGACATAACTACGTATTGAAGAAAGATGCTCCTGCATTTTGGCAGCAGCAGGTTAAGATGCAATTCACATTCGTTCAGCTTTTTTCGCGCCGGTGTCTCTCTGAAGAGACCAATAAATAGCGCCCACAATGAAAACTGACGATCTCTTGTCTCTTTAACCAACTCTTTAACTGCCAGGGCTCGGGCAATGTTAGCATTTTCAACCTGGCGTGATAACTCTTGGAGTTCTGTAGCTGTAATCATCTCTCAGCCCTTTAATGGAAGGTTTTTTCTGGTTGTTTGGCTTCTGCCGCGACACCTTGTTGTTCGTCTGACGGCGTTGTGATGAGTCCTGGGCTTTCACCCCCGAGGGCTTTTATCATTGTGTCCAGAACCTCCATAACAACAGAGGTAAACAAAACGAAATCGGCATCAAATCTTTGGGCGTGATCTTCTGGCGAAATGTCATCGTTCTGTTCAATAAGTTCTTCCGTAAAGGTCAGTCGTGAAAAGATGAAATTGTCATTCAGGATGAAAAACATCTGGTTCATCCAGCCCAGTGCAACCTTTGTCACAAGCTTTCCGGCCTCGATGTGATGAGCGATCTCATCACATATCAAATCCTGGCGTTTTGTTGTAACGACCCCCCCGTTTTCGAGCACATCTTTGAGCGTGGCTTCGTCGCATAAAGCTAGGCCAGGCGGCAGACTTCCTGTTTTGACCCACTCTGTTAACGTCAGTTCTACCGGCGTTTCCAGCGTGAATGGGATAATTGGAAGTGAGCCAATAGTTTTACGTAGCAAAGCTGTTACATCATCTGCTTTTTTATGGCTGGTGGTCTCAACAAGCAGTAGACGTGATTTAGTATCCACCCAAATGTTTGTAGTGCTGTATTTGCTGAAAGCCTTTGGTATGAGCTCAGCGAGCACGGCATCGTTGACGGCCTGGATCTCCATTTTCTTTAGCCTGCGGTTTTGCTCTTTCTCCAGTTTCTGAACCCGGGTTCGCACAATTTCTTTGATGGTCGCGGGAGGAAGTATTTTCGATTCGTGCTTAACAGTCAGAAGAATGAGATTATTCGACTCATGCTTTAACAGCTCGACATCTTCACCCAATGGCGGGATCCATCCTGACCGTGCCATATCATTAGGCCCGCAGGGAGTGTATTTCAACTCACTTAACTGTTCATCCAGCTTGTCTAATTCCAGAGCTTTTTGGATGCGGTAGACTACAAGGCTTTTGGGTTTAAATTGGCTCATCGTGGCCCTCAGCTGTTGCTTGATTAATTTTAATAAGGTCAGAGACACGCTCGCGGATCACGACACACTCCCAGTAAGTTAGAGGCTTAGAGCTCAGCACTTGTTTAAACTGCGCCACGGCAATATCAGGTGCTGTCCGATATTGTTCGGCGATATCCTGACAAAATTTCTCAGTCTCTGGGTTATGCAGCTTTTCAGAACAATGGAAGCGTTTCATGCCGCAGCTCCCTTTTTCGAGTTATCCGCTAATTTGACCGCGAAGATTTCTGAAGCTTTTTTCCCATCCCCGCTGCCTTTAAATATGCTTCTCCGGGCAGTCACACCATGAATAGCGAAGGCTTGATAAAGCTCACGAATATCAGGCGCATCGTGGCATGATGCGATGACATGAACCCCGCGTTCAGGCAGCAACTGGAGCAGTTTGGTAAGCTCAATCTGCATAGCGGGTGTAAAACCGCTGGCATGGTAAGCCGTGAATCTGCCGGGATTAACATATGGTGGGTCGCAATACACCACATCACCCGGGCGGGCCATTGATAGCGTGGTCTGGAAGCTGGCGCAAAGTAAAGTTGCTGAGGACATTTTCTCAGCCATTGCGTATAACTCTGTCTCTGGGAGATAGGGGTTGGCGTAATAACCCCAGGGGACGTTAAAGATGCCTTTCCGGTTGTATCGGCATAGTCCGCGATGGCCAAACCTATTCAGATAGATAAACAGAGCAGCTTGAGTGTCACTTGCACTATCATGATTATTGAACTGGCTTCGCAGCTCATAATAGGCGTCCTCAGAACGCCCGAGACAGTAAAGGCGTTTAAGCTCAGAAAGTACCTTTTCAGGCGACTTAAAAATACTCTGGTATGTATCGATCAGGTCGCTATTAATATCGGCCAAAATGTATTCTGGGTAATTCGTATTCA
Organism: Citrobacter telavivensis; assembly: GCA_009363175.1. Taxonomy (NCBI): domain Bacteria; kingdom Pseudomonadati; phylum Pseudomonadota; class Gammaproteobacteria; order Enterobacterales; family Enterobacteriaceae; genus Citrobacter; species Citrobacter telavivensis. The sequence continues at coordinate 218,374 of CP045203.1, read as the reverse complement.
TCATTACAGCGCCTGAACCGCCAAAGGGCTCAATAAGCCGACCACCTTTCGGTAGTACATGCTTAAGACTTGCCATAATGTTGTGTTTGGCTCCTACCCACTTCAGAACGCTTTTCATTTCATTCTGGCTCCAGAATATTAGGACGCAGTGATCGCGACCAATGGGAGCGAGATGGCATATAGCCATCCCGTCAGGAAGCTTGTTTTAACGTTATCACGCCCATGAAATTGGCTATTTCGAAAAGGCCGACAAAACGAGAGCGTTTTGTCAGACACGGACAGGCATGATGATGTCGTAATTGTTTTTGTTTACTGAAATCAATATGCCGGTCGTTGTATCACGCAAAGCAATCTGTGCGGCTTCTCCTTCTTCCGAACACGCCCCCAGGCTTGCCAGTGATTCCAGGAGGTAATCGGCATTCATACCGATATCAACAATTGTTTCGGGCTCGCCTGCCTCTTTCGCAATGTCCATCACCTCTTTGCAACTGATTGCATTTGAGCCGGGCGACTTAAGCTGTAGGGCGTTGTCTTTGAATGACATCACACAAACACTGGTGTTGTTTGGCGAGCCCTCTTTAAGCAATGGGGTTGCGCGTTTTAGTGCGGTGGTGAGTTCAGAAGGATCAACCTTAAACAGTTCAGTATTTTTGGCTACCGTGCTGGCCACGCGCTTCCAGTCCGGGTAACGGCCATCGACAAGATTTGAAATGACTGTATGGCTTCCGAGCGTAAATGTCAGGTTACGGTTGCTGTAGTCAATTTTGAATTGACCCTGGCTACCGCTCAGGATTTTATGGAGCACGGGGAAAACCCCGTTGGGTAAAATCACACCTGCATTCGTGTTACTGATAGAGGTAGGAGCTGTCGGAGATTGAATCTCATCGCCCACGTCATCGCTGAAGTCGATATCATGAGAACTGACGGCCATACGATGTCCATCAGTGGCTACAGCAATAAATTGGCCATTATCGATACCGAGGTAGACCCCATTCATATAAAAGCGGACATCGTTCTGAGCCGCAGCGTGGCTGACACGCTTGATAATCTGACTCAGCATCTGCGTTGGAAAGTAAACGCTGTAATTATGTTCCAGCGTCTCAGCCTGAATTTCGGGTATATGGTCTAAGCAAACCGGGATGTTATAGGAGTTTTTGTCGGTGCGAATGACAAGATGGTTTTTTGCCGCATGGAAGCGGACGTTAATTTCATCTTCGCCGCGCATGTTGCGGATTAAAGAAAAGAGTTGTGTTGCAGGTACTGATACGTCCATATCACCATTGCCCCCCGATACCGTCCCTTTACTGGTAATTTGGGCAGAGTTTAAGTCAATGCCAAGGGCAGAAAGACAATCCCCACGTAACCGCAGCGTGATCATCTCCAGTACTTTCATTGCAGGAGACCGGCGAATAACCATACACGGCATTTCGATAATTTTGAGAAGTGCTTCAGCAGAAATATCAAACCCTGGAAGCTCTTTAAATGATAAGCGTCTTGCCTTTGGTTGAACTGCGTCTATTGTAGATGCGTCTGTCATTTTACTGTCTCCCATAATTATCCGTGTTAAATTAATCGTACCCCCGGTCAATCAAGTGACGAATAGCAAATTATGAAAAAATGAAGTTTATTTGTGGTGACGGCGATAACCTAATTCAAACGCGAACTGCCATTGGTATTCATTTAAAGCACATCCAAGAGATGTGATGGCCTCAACAATTTCCTTTATAATGAGGTTGCCTGAATTCAATCTGTACTCGTAGTACCAACCTATATCAAATGCGATAAGCTGGAGGCGGAAAAGATGGATCTGAGGAACGTAACCAGTAACGCCGCTAAGCGCTTTTATATAAATGAGTTCCCCTTCCATTTCTGATAGAAAAACCATGTCAAGAATATTGGACGCGAAATTCGTCATGGTGAACATAAATTGAGCCTCTTTATTGAGCCTCGCGTAACACATCGGATGCCTTAAAGTAGCCGAGTCGGTGCATCATTTTATTGATCTGACCTACTTTGCCATCAGACCCTTCATACTTACTCAACCGGTGAAGTAAGATACGCATGGACATCAACACACTGTCTGATGCGTTATCACCACGGGTAAGTAGTTTATCAGTACTATCTGAGTATGACCCCGTAAGTGCCGCGCTCACCAAATCACCGGCAATAGCATCCGGGTGGCACAATGCCATCAAACCGATAATCAATGCCTGCCGATTAAGTTCCGTTTCTGTCAGGCCTGTTTTTGAAGTGAGTTCTGCTAGTAAATTATCAGTGCTCATTATCATGCTCCTTTTGCTTATGTTCTCCCGGTTGAATGGCGGAAGAGTCTTTACTACTGCGTGAAAATACATCCGCGACCAGAAATTTAGCTTTCTCTGAAGGACTCATAAATTTCCAGAGTTCATCAGGATATTCATCGTCATGCTTTTCAGATTTTTTCAATCGGGAGATTCCTTTTAATTTTGCAGCCATGCGGCTCCGTCCATACGGACGGATTGGCATTGTAAAATTTTGCTGCGAACTATCAATCAGACCAGTAAAGTGACGACCCATATAAATACCTCTAAGTGCAGTAGTTATTTTTTCCCGATTCAAAGCTCCGCCTTTAACGTCATACTACGGGATAGCATTACTGCAACGAAATATTCAGGGATTGTTTACGGCGTTTTGAAGGTGTTATCCATTACCGTTTTACTTCTCGCTACCCAGTCGTTTGCATCACTGCAATTGATGTTTGACGCTACGACCTGACGGGCGGATGTATAGATTGGACTTGCATAACCACCATTCCCGGCAACTACCAGACGGATACTGTTGAGATATGCGTAAACAGGATCCTGTAGGATTGTAGAATCGATGGATGCCTGCTGTTTACAGCTATCGCTACGCATCTTTACTACATCAGTTGCGACCATGACGCATTCAGGACATTCATTTTTAAGCTGAATGAACTGAGTTGGTGTCTGCCCCGCTGCCGGACTTCCATCTGCTCTAAGAGGAATATTGGCTTCAGCAATATTGATGCAGAAAGTCGATCCCGCAATTAGCGCCAGCAATAATTTCGTTTTCATATAACCTCGCCTTATTTAATTCAGATTTATCGAACTGAGCTTACTGCTTTAAGTGGTGAGTAAGAAAAAAAAAGGGTGACAAAACGGGGGGTGTTTTTTAACCTTAATCATATCCCATATGATTAGGTTGATTATGAACAATGCCAATATGCAGGGAGATGGTACTGAACATCGCCTGGAGCGCTTTTCCCGTATTCAGAAGGATGCGTTGGTACTTCTTCTTTTGTGCAAAGAAAAAGGCACTGCGATAGTGCCATTCACCAGGTTGCTGGGGTTTATTAACTCTGTTCCAGACAGCCAGGATGTAGCTGAGCCCAACCTACGTAAGTCACTCAAAACATTGCAGCAAAATGGCTATGTATGGAAGTACCGGAACAAAAACGATCTTACAGTTTCATTTGAGTTAACTTCATCAGGAGAACTCCAGGCAACTTCATTTCGGGTGCGAAGATTAGAGGCATGGGGCCAGGCAGACGAGTAAAACTCGTCTGCTGGTGGTTACACAGAAAGATACTTTTTACTGATAGTTAAAGCGCTGCGTCGTTTTAATGCAAATGGACGATTATCAGAAAGTCTGGAAGCATTACCGGCGCGAATGAATATGCGTTTCATCCTGCGGTCAAAATGTTCTTCTGACCAGCCGAAGGGATACGTACCCTTAATACCATCTATTGGCCCGGCAAGAATGCGAGCGGTTTCGCTACGAAGAGTACTTCCCCTTAAACCAAATGAGCTAAGTTTATTTCTTATCAGACTTACAGAAAATTTCCTGGGTTTTAAAACACCCTTAATACAGTACAGATGTTTACTCATAGCATTACCCTTTTATTATGGGAACGATTAGCTGCGCTGCATAAAGTCGATGGATTGGCGTTTGTTTTCTTCGATTATCTTCATTGCCTCTTCAAGCCATCCAGCATCTTCACCCCGGCTGGTTAGCTCTTTGTGCTTTAGTTTGAGTGCAAATACTGCGTCATCAGCACCGGCAGTAAACAATTCTTGTCTGACTTGTTGTGTGCTGGTTGTACCATTTATAACACCAACCATATAATTCACGATATCAATAACTTGGGGGAGTAAATCTGGATCCTCATGATTAATCTCCTCGATACTGACAAACGGCAGTAACCGGTCAATCAGCATATGGGCTAGGTTGGTGATATTCAGCAGGAATAGGTTATCGTTCTCGGTGTCGCTTTTGCTTTTTACTTCTGATGCGGTAAACGACTGAACCCGGCGATTGTATTCGCACTGCCACTCCTTACAGGCACTGATCATCCAGTTCTGTATCTCTTCATCAGAAGCGTTGGATGATGGAATGTCCATCGCAGCAGGGAGAACTTGATCCCACGGGTAAACATGAGAATCAATCATCACGCCTTCCGCGTTACGCATTAACTCAGATAAAGCCACTATGATGCGGCGCATCAGATGGTTTTCAGTGAGGAGAGTAAACTCTTGTTTCGATGCACCAACGAGCTCGACGTTGAGTCCTGTCAGCGAGTCGTTAGTGTTTGGCATAGTAACAGGCCTCCTGCCCTAAAAGATGATTATGAACCAGTCCGTGGTCGCAGGGTTTAGTAGTGCCAGTCAGCGTATCCGATTTTACGCTTTCGTCTTGATCACCAGTGTTCACTGAGGGTAGTAAAGTTTTGACGACGTTTTTCATAAAGACCTTATACTGTCATGACAGTCGTATGTAATTTTAGATAAGTTCTATAAGACATCTCAAAAAATAATGGTAATCCGCGAGCAGATTACCATTCAGGCATTCATCAATCATAATATGCTACGGTTATTATTTTATAATACCGCACTGCTTTGCTATCTCGATAACATCGCCATTTTTTATGATGATACCCAGAGTTTGCGCATCCTCAATGTGTCTAGTGGCGCATCCACCGACAGCTTTAACCTGCTCGATGAGACGGTCTGAGGCAGCAGCAGTATACGCCAGTGTACTGTCTGGAGTGTTGAGACTGAACAGATAAAAGCCTGAGACAATTCCCAAAATTACCAGTAGTCCACTTCTGAGTATCGCCGAAAAAAGGGCCGCAACGCAAATTGCACCACCGGCATAAATAGCAGCCTGGCCATATGACATAGACCCATTTTCCAGTATCGTCTGGAGTGCGTTATTGAATTCATTCACGGCAATAATTCCCCATTAGTTATGATACAAATTAAAACAGATATGCTGCTAATCATTAAAAGGCTATCTCAGTTCCATAAGCACCAGTGCTTCCTGGAACTTCATCCTGATTTCCCAAATAATAATTTTCCATTGTTGGGGGCGAGTTGCGTGGTGTTGCTGGCCTCGCGTTCGTGTTTTGTGGCCTGCGGCTATAACTGGTATTCTGCCGGTGATCCTGCCCACGGTTCTGCTGGAGGTGACGACTCACCAGTTTATTACCGCCTACATTGACTTTGCGAAGAACATGCCCCTTCACGGGGTTGACAAGTACGTCCATAAAGAAGCGTTCTTTACCATCCTCCTTGATTAGGCGGGTACGCAATTGGGCCTCCAGGTACACTCCTGTCCCGACATGAAGATGATTGCGGGCCACATCAGCAAATTGACCAAGCAAAATGATCTGATAGTGTTCTTCCGTAATTTTCTCCAGACCAGATTTATCCTCCATTGAGGACTCAGATGTTGTTACATAAATCTTTGCGTAGATGCCGTGGGTAGGGTGTTGTCGGATTTCAGGCTCACGGCCTACAGTACCTTCGATAATTACTTTGCTATAGCCACGATTAGTCATACACCCTCCCCAGCTCTGTATCGGATGACATTATTATCAGCCTGTCCGGTCTGGTGACGAATGGTAATTCGTTAAATAATTGCACTGCACATCCATAAAAATAGTCAGGATATTAAGTTTGTGGTGAGAAGGACGGCACATCAGACAAAAAAAATCCCGGCCAGGCCGGGAAAGGTGATCTTTATGCCAGCGTACTCGCCAGCGTTCTCTTTGTTATGTCCCCATACTAAACATGTATGGCCCAGAGTGAAACAATTTTTGAAACCTGCAATGAAAATACATTGTGTTTCCATTTTGTTTACCTGAAAAGAGACGAAATGTATTATTGCTTGAGATGCCTTTTTGCCATACGTTTTAGGGTTTGGAGTATTGTTTGGTAAGCAGCGAGTTCATTTTTGTACTCAGCAATCTCCGTCTCATTCTTAACATAGTCGTTTTCAAGCTTAGCTATAGTATCAGTGTATTCTTGCATACTCTGTTCAACTTTTTTTGTTGCTGTACGAAACGCAGCGCTTTTAGTCGTTCTGATACCAACGGGGAATGTTTTCCCGATTTCCACGTCATGTTTATAGAAACTGCTGATGCTTGTATTCCAGACGCTTGGCTTTTTGTCGCTAGGCCGAATTTTGATAAATGTGATTCCAGGGATTTTATCCACAAGAAAAACAGTTTTTTCACTGCCTTCTGCCGCATTCTTTTTCATTCGAATTGTTTTTACGCCAACTTCTATTAATTCGACGCTGGTTTTTATTTTCGACGGGTTGTCTACGTCCATATCAATAAATACCCGCCAGCATGACTGGCCCTCTTTTATCGATGAAGGACACGCTTGTGGAAAATGGTCTTTGTACATGGTAAACCCCAACAACCTGAAATATGTAGGATAAAGATTAAGGGCATTTATGCTGCTTACGAAATTCGGGGCGACTCACTAATCACAGGGTGCGCTGGATTGACTCTGCGGCCTGTTGCCTTAGTGCGTTGCTGATACCAATTGCTTCAGCGAGATAAGCAAGATTATCCACCAGCACACATCGTGTCCCGGAACTGAGATCTCCAGTTACTCCCCAGCGGAGCATTTCACCAGGAGCCGGTTCATAATTATCCAGTTCACACTCAGGAAGGTCTACTGGCTCTCCCAGATAATCAATTAAGACCGGCCTGATATCGCTATATTCGGCATCAATACCAAGTGGCAGATCTTTCCTGACATATTGCCTCAGAACAAATAAATCCCTTTCGCTACATTGAGGGAAAATTCCAACCGGCAAGTTTGTGATAAGAATAGCTGCACCTTTTGAATCGCCAATTTCCTGAACGAGTTTTGCGGCGCACCAGACCGCCCCCTTCAGGAACTCCAGATTTTCATGCGATTGCTGTAATGACATATGACCTCTTTCTTATTGTCTGGCCCGCTTAAATCCATCGTTGCCATATGATTTAAAATACTCAGTAAACCCCTTATCGCTTTCACGAGTGTCGGCTGCGGCTTTTGAATTTGCCTCTTGCATGTCTCTTTCGCCTTTTTCCTGGCTGAGTTTCATGAAAGTCTTAATGTTATCGTCATTAGGGTCAGCCAGTACTTTCTGATAAGCCTTCTGGTAGCGCTCATCCAGGCTTAACCCTATTCCGAGACTCTGGCATCCGCTAATGCCGGTTATGAAAGCAATGATCAGAAACTTTCGTAGGTACGCACATTTCATCATTACTCCTACCGGGATGACCCGAGCATTTTGTTCCAGGCCGTAATCAGTGACTGAATCCCAGAAGTGGGCACAGGAGCAACCCATTTACAGCAGCTGAACCACAGGCGGTTAAACCGGTGAGGCATTTTCGTGATGTAGTTTTCCTTATACTCAAAGTTGTATTTATCACCAACGATGCGCGGAACTTCTTTGCAGAACGGACAGCGTTGAGCACCCGCGCTCATTTCAGGAACGATGATGAACTCGGTTTCCCCCAGCGTATCTGGATCCCACGGTTCGCGTTCACGCCAGCATGTGCCTTCTGGGAGCACGATATTCTCGTCGCATACGATGTATTCAAAGGTGGGAAATAACAGTTGATGAACACCGTGTTTACGCCAGCGCACTAACGCCAGAAACTCAATATGTTCTGAGCTATCGGCTTCCCGGGGAACAATAAAACGGTATACACCTGCTTTAGTCGGTAACCCTTCGCCCCGGATGCCAACTGGAGTCCAGCTTGGTTCTGTTGAGATACGGCGTAGTGCAGTCATAGTTACTCCCATTAAATTTTCTTCGTTCAATTTCCAGAATGAATCGATCTTTAAATCACTCTAACGGTAACTATTCCGATTACGAAATTCCGTTACCTTTAGGAATGATCGTGTTAACAGCCAGCATTGCATTTTTGAAGAAGTGTGCATTGCTACTTCTTAACTTAACAGAAGCATTAGAACTGACCGGGCTCAATGCCAGTAATGCGGTGCTGCGTCCCAGCCAGCGATAATATGAGAATAAACCCCACGAATTCAGGAATTCTCGTTTCATAATTGACATCAATTCAGATCTATCAGTCTGGTTAACTTTTGGGAACGTAATGAAAACTGCGCTATCCGGGTTCCGGGACAACCAACTGAAAACCTCTTCATTGGTGTAATAATACTTACCTTGCGTAAACACTCGCCCATTAAATCCTAATCGCACGACTGAGGACGGTATAATGTTATGGCAATAATCGAGCATGGGATATCCCATTTTCATCTGAGCGATATCAATGCGATTATCGCTCGGAATGCTTGCAGGTGCATTTGCATTTTTGAAACCGCGAGTACTGATCGAGTAATGACCGTCATCTGCATTCTGATAAACCCAGAATGGCTTGCAATACTCTTCTGAGTCTATAGCGGCTGTAAGATACGCTTCATCATAACTTTCAAATAACTTTTTTACTTTAGTCTGGTGGTCTGCAATATTTCTGGATTGAAGGTCTGGCCTGATTTTTAAAGGAATAGAATACACCGGTTCAAATGCCTTGACCGTATGGCCAGAACTCGTATGGTTTAGCAAATACCCAACCCACTCACGTTGAATTCCTTTTCCTATATACTCGCCGCTGTTCGCCCCTGCGTTGGTATCAAAACGCACGATAGATGTTCCACGCGCAGAAAGCATATTTTCAAATTCAGCACGGATAATGTTGGTATTTTTGCTAGTTAACGAATTCTGGAGATCATGCATATGTAGCCACCATTCATGTTTCAGCTTCGACTCTCACTATAATCACATGTTGAAATTTATTGTTACAGTGAGAATGAGGACGTTTTGCACCCAAAAATAAATAGCTTTTTCAACCGCAATTTGTGGGCATAAATGGTTTTTCTTAGCGTAAAAAAATAGCCGACTATGTCGGCTATTGTGACGATTCAACAGCTGGTGGTCAGAAAATGCACATCGAGGCGTATGCCGTCTTCTGGGAAACTTCAGTAGGGTTACGACCAATGAAAATACTACGGTTATTTTCTTTCTCGCTACGCATGAAGCGGTAGAGGTGGATGGCTACTCCATGAGCTTTCTGCACATCACGTCGGTGCAGCACAAGGTGCATTCTTTTTGGTGGTATGTGTGGGAAACGTTTCGCCAGAATTTGTCCAAGCACGTTAAGTGATTCACTGTTCTCGCGTAGCTGGTAAAGGTCTTCCACGATGAAAAAGATGTTATTCCCCCTGTCGAGTTCGTCAGGTACGGGGCACACTTTTAATCGGCACTCGATGACTTCACAACTCCAGTCACGATGAGGCAGAGACATGATGATGTTTTCTTTCTGCAAGACATTCGACATAAATCCCACCTCACGGTAAAAGCTGTATCAGTTTAACTCCCAAAACCCTTCGGCTGTGGGTTCTGCATTACGCACCGGCTCTCAGATTCCTTAAGGCTTTGATCCAGTATTATTCTTGAGAAATTTGAGTTCAGAACTACCCGGCTTCCCTTTTTGGGCCGTCTTGATAAATTCCCGCTCTTTGAAATACCACCGTTCAACAATTTGTGAAGATAGCGTATTGGATTCCAAGGCATAAGCCTGCAACTCCCTCCATGCAGCTATGTTATGCGGTTTGTATTTTGCCAGCTTAATATCCAGTTCTTCTTGCCAAGATCTGGCGCGTTTTGTAAAAACCTTTCGACCCAGCATTGGGAAAACCAAGAGCCCTGCTATATTGCCGACGAACTGTACAGACCAGTCAGAGGTTATGTAAAACCATATCCCGGCATTAACCGAAACCAGAACCAATAACCATGTTCCATACGCTCGCTGAAATGGAGGGAAGCAGTTATCTCGCCACATTCGAATACTTTTTCCAATGCTGTTCAGCAGGTTTTCGTTTGTTTTCATCAGTTATCTCTGTTCCTCTTCAGCATAGGCCGTTTGTATCAATTCAAACCTGTTCACCCTGACTACTTGAAGAACTATCTGATCGGTAATGCACCTAACCGGCGTAGTGCATCAGTAACCTCGTCTATGCCGAATAAAGACATTGGCGGGACTTTATCTCCAGAGATTGAGCAGGCTGTACACAATGCATTGTATGAGCTTACTCGTTCACGATGTAGAGACTGAAGGCTTACGATCAACAGATCTCGCTCTGGGCCCGTGGTAGCTCCTATAAGGTCAAATAAACTTTGTTTAACCACTTACGTAATCCTCCGTCAAAATCAGTCAAGAGTGCGCTCATTCTCCTCAGTTTCATTTTTTAATGAACGGAAAAGGTCGACAAATCAGGCGGTATTAAAGACACCATCGTCTTTTAGTCCCATCCGTGTGTATACATCATTAATATGCTTGTGAATATATTGAAGATCACTTGCCTGCTCATGCTGTCTGATACGGTCTTCATGGCGAGAATTGGATAACCGAATGCAACGTTCCCGTTGTTCAACAATGTACTCAGTACACTGGGTATGTTCAAACATGACCTCTCCCCATTGCCTGGCAGCGCGGAGATACAACCCTCTTTCTTCCAGGTCCCGGGCAAGTATCACCGATTTGGTCGCTGGTATCTGGTACATTTCTTCAGCGAGCAGGAACGCTGCTGCACATTTTCTTTGTCCCATATCTACCTCTACCCTTTGTATAGAGTCGACATCTGGGCAGAAGTGAATGAGATTAACTCTTCAACCTGCCATTCGCTGATACTCTCCTGGTGGATAACCGAGTCCAGAAGTGAGCAGAAGACCCGACCTTCACAGAAGGCATCGAATAAGGTTTGCCAGGCACCGGCGAATCGCCCGGCCAGTTTACTTCGCTGACGTTTACTGCGGCAGCGATGCAATTCTTGCTGAAACAAGGATTCGTTTTCCGCACTGCTTTTTTCATGCAGAGCATCCCATAACTGGTTGAACCGTGTTTCAGTACAATTTCTGGCCGTTACCATCGTCATAATATTTCCTTCAGAGGCGGTTAAGCCTGTATCAATGTTGCTATTTGATATCTATTTTCCACGTAATATTCAGGTGACGAAATCTCAGCTATAAATCGCTGATGGCTAATTAGTCTGACCCGCATTTCTCCCGGTTGTACGCCCCACCAGGTAGCACCCATTCTTTTGACATGTTAATGACGGGCAATGTATAGACCGGATTTACCGCTTGCAGCAGCGCTTCCTCATCCGTGATATTAATAGGAGAAATATTCTGGCTTAGATCCAGAACATTTATTCGTTTACGACTGATAGTGACCCCAAAGCGGTTTTCATAGTTGGCCATTGCGTGAATACGCTCGGGGAAATAATGTTTGATGGTTGCCCATATGCGAGCACTGTTGTATATACACGTTAAGCATGAACTGCGACCCCATCCAAGACGATACGGTACTGGGGCTGTAACACGATGTTTTGCTAAAATCTCCCAGACTTGTTCTTCAGACCATTCAAGTACTGGCCTCCAGGCATCAACTTGTCTTTTTTTGCAACTGCTGGTATGTGGCTCCAGTTGTAAGTAATTGAATCTATTAGAGCTTTCCGCTCTCCTTTCCCCCGTAATAAAAAGCACCTTTTTTCCGTCAAAGCGTCTCTGATTTGTGAGTGCTCGCCGACCAACATCAATTTTTAGTGCTGATGAGCACCAACGTGTTTTAAGGCTTGGTGATTGCTGAGGGAACCGAAGTCGCGTGGCGGGAGTGCTTCGCTGGATATCACGTTCCGCGATTATTAATCCATCTGGGGTTTCGATACATTGCGGGCGACTGTAGCCATTCTCTTTCAGCATCTCACCTTCCATTCCTCCCTGAAGCCAGGAGAACATCAACGGTATCTGAAATGTTGAAGCTATTTTGCGGTTGTAGTCGGCCATAAATGGCCAGTCCATTAAAGTACTTCCCTCGCGGCCATCAACATCGTGATGCCAGAGTTCCACCCTGGACAGATCGACCCCGATGTCAATTAAGTGGAGAAGGCAGGCTATGGAGTCTTTTCCGCCGCTAAGGCAAATGATTATCACGTCATAGCAAGATATGTCGATATCTGGAGCGTTCCTGTACGTTTGTCCTGATAGTGGCGTGGTGATGCCTGCTATGCTACTCAGTGCAGGAATAATAAAGTTATCGTCGATTAAATCACTCACTTGCCGCGCTCCTGCTCTGAAGTGAATTTGTCAGAATCGCAGCAAGTCTAGTCTCGCCTAATGATGAGGCCAGATCTGATAGCGCTAGTTTACCTGCTGCTTCCATACCAAGTGCCTTTACTCGACTGGTATCAAGAACTGCAATTCTTTGGCCTGTTGCCTTACAGACAAGCGCATATCGACATACGCTTAATGTGCGATGGATGATGAATGAGAACATTTGATTGTTGATTTGTGCGCTGAATTTGCAGATCACATTTACTTTATGCGTCAACCCATTCTGGATTATGATTGTTGCAACATCGTCTTTAGGCATATCTACCTCCGGCTTTTTACTAAGCCTAATACGACGCTAACAGCTGACGAAATTTGCTTACAGATATAACTTTCACTGCAAATATCGTGTTATGAGTGACTGATTACTGCTTTGGAGACAGAATGGATTTTTCTAAAACTACTGTAGTGAAACCCGGTTTAATTGGTGATAACAACGCGTATTGGGCGATGCACTTTTGCTCAATTATTGAAACCCTTTATGATAATAACCGGATGAAGGTACGTTTTAATTCCCCTCTCATGGGGAAACATACACCAACAATGAGAAACCTAGTTTCATTAGCTGGTGAAGGATATTTTTCTTTAATTAAAGATCAGTTCAGAAACTTCGGTCTACAAAATTTGCTCTGCCACTATCTGATGAGTTATGAAGGTAGAGAAGTCTTAAATACTATACTTATTAATTTGTCTGATTATCGCAATGTCGATATCCTCGCTAATATGAGCCAGTTTGGTGTATTCATTAGCTGCCGTGACTTTAGAAGTGGCACTAATTTTGCGGTAGAGCATAATCCTTATCTACTTGGCCATGAGAATGTCTTTTATAATTCAGTTTATAATAGCTTAAAGTTTGCAGATCTATGCATTCTTTTCCGTATGAGAACGAATCCTAACCAAGAATCAGCTACTTTGTTTGGCATTCTTGGAGAGGTCGAAGGAAACAATGGTCAGGACTTGAAGAGACCGGCCTTCTGGGGAAGGAAAGGTTTGTATTTGTCTTTTGGTATTGGAGTCAATCCTAAACCCAAGGGGGAAAAACGTTCTAATCAATTTCAGCTTAATGACTGTACTTGCCAGTGGGTAAACGCTGCTGATGGTTATAAATTTGTCGCTATTTTTGAGTCAGAACACCATCTTGTTACAGATTATCTCGATGCAATAGGTACTATTGAACACCTTAATAAATTTGGCCCCAACCATCCTTTTCTAACACATTATCCAGCTCGGCACATTCTAAACATTGTGAGAGATGGCTGGGATAAATCAGTTGATATATTGATTACTGAACTGCGACGTTATCTTGCGCCTAACGAATTAGCTTCGCTAGGAACAAATCCAGTAATACCCTTTATACCCTCATTCAAACATTAAAATAAATGGGGCTACGGCCCCATTTTTTACTCACGATATAAGATGTAATAACATTTTCTGACCTGCATACTGTTGTTCAGGTAACCACAAAGTGCTTCACGACCATCCTGACTACGACCTATCCATAGGCCAGCCAAGCGTTTATCTGGTTGCTCAGACAGTATGAAAATTTTGCTGTTAATCAGACTAATGAATGGGCGTTCCACTCCCTGGGGGACTACAAAATTCCCCAGCGGTTTGTAACTTTCTAGGTTCAATACGATCGCAGCTGTCTGGTCACTGGAATTGTCAGCATCGTCCTGTTGCTCGCTGGCAGCAGGTTGTTGGTAGTTCTGAGAAGGCTGCTGAGCATAGAAATCGTTCGGATCGATCGATTCTGCGCTGGTTATGAAGGGCAATAGTGCTAAAAGGCCAAAAACAGCTTTTTTCATATGTCCACCATAGGGTTATGCGTTGAAATATGATTAGGCTATCAGTACCAATGCTGTCAGGCTAAAAACAATGGGGACAAATTGAGGGCTTTTATGTTGTGTTTATTGCTATTTTTGTCCTGCAATAGCATCCATTTCACACAATACACAGTGACATTTAGCTGGTGGCTCAAGTCGTTCGAACTGGGTCAGATTATGGAGACGTAATCGAGGTATACGTCTGACAGCATGATGCCCACACGAAAGTTCAAGAAACCAGATTCGTCCGTTACGGCTCCCGTCCTGAACCTTTACGTTTACAACTTCTCTCCACATGCGAATCATGGCTAACCTTCTGCCGGGCTCTGTGGTTCATCGTTGTCCTGTGTAATTTTAACGTAATCACCCTGATTGATAACGATTACTTCATTAAGATGAGGGCTGTAACGTACCTTCTCTACTTCGTCGAGATAGTCCACATGTCTACGCGCCTTGTTATTCGAGAAGCCGAGAGCTTTACCTATTGCGTGAACTGATGGGCCACGGCCACCATTTCTGTTCATGTATTTTTTGACGTAGGAGATGATCGCTTTCCTATCGCTGGTCATGTCCGGTAGTTCGGCAATGTCATCATGTCCTTGCCCTTTCGCCACGCGCAGCGTCATAGACTTTCTGTCGCCATCGATAATGATTCGTCCCTGGTCATGCAGCTGCCGGATACGCCGGGAAACGAGACCTTTTGAATACCCCAGAGAAGAACAGATCTGCTCGTAAGACGGTGCTGCACCCTGCTCTTTGATTTCTGTAACAATAAAATCAAAGAGCCTGTCCAGGTGGGCATTTGCTTTTGGGGCGTTCTGTTCTTTTCCAGAAACACTACCGGCGTTGTCTTCAGTCATATCCCTTCCGTCCAGCTGGTGGTTGTTAATTAATGCGGGCTATCGACGTTCTTCGTCGAACTGAGACTAAAAGGCACGACGTCCGCTTTTACATCAGTTAAGGAGTGATTACCGCAGAGTTGACCTTTAACTTTAGTCAGGCCCACCAGCGCATCCTCAAGTAGTTCTGATTCCTGAGATGTCACATTATTACCCAGTTCCATACCGATTTTTTCGCCCGCGTCCTTGAGGATACTGATAGCACGATCGATAGATTCACTGTACATAATCGCCACCTTGTTCGTTTTGTTAACATAGCCAATTAGTGCGTGTTCAGCTATAGCTGAGTTGTTTTATCACCTGTTTATGCGGCCATTTTTCTTGCCAGGCAGCGAGCTAAAACCCGTTCCCTGGCTTCCTGCTGCTCATCGATACAAAGTTGAATTCCCAACCCCAGGATGTAACGCTCCTGAAGTTCTGCCGGATGGAGGAAATTGAGCGCGGTGAAACCAGCTGGCACGGAACCATATTTGGCCAGGCTGTCTTCGAAACGTCGCTGGGCTATTTCGCAAATTAAGTTATATCGAGCAATAGCTGCCTCACGTCCAACTTGGTTGAATAATTCAATCGCCAGGGCTTCCGAACATGTCTGCATTTTTGCATCCGTTTTGTTTACCTGACATCAGTATCACCCCGATGTGCAGGCTGACGAAATTTACGGATAGAGGAATGTAATGATGGGGAATAGACCGAAATGGAATGTTTATACCGAACCCCAATTATGGGGTGGCTTGATAATCTAACGTGGAAGTCTGGTGAGAAGCAGACTTCCAGACCTGGTATTAACTGGTTTTCTGACTATTAAGCCAGCTGATTAGCTCATCTTGCGTGTCAAAAGACGCGACAAAGGTCTGCTCCTGATCAGGACGTTGTGCATCCCTTACCGCTCTGAATGGAGCTTCAACACTATAGTAGAATATTGGCTCCGCACGGCGTTTGACCCATGCTGATTGCTCGCGCTCTGCGAGCTCGCAGGCTTCTTCGTAATTGTCCGCTACTCCCAGCACTGTTGAACGATCCCAAGCTCCTCCATTCAGGCATCGAACAGTGATTTTCCCGTCCGGGCGAGTAATGCCATATGGATGATCCCACCAGGCATCAAGCTGAGACTTTGACCGCTTTTCATTAGGTGTATCGTCGAAGTTTTTAGGTAATACCGGATTAAGGGGTATGCAGTTTGGCACTTGGATTCTCCCTGTAGCCTGAATCTACAAATAGACAGTAAGCAATGCTCGTCAGGTTAACATGTACCCCCTGTCAGGTAATTAAGTACTTCATTCCATTTTCGATATTTGCGTTTTCTCACTCATTTTCTCCGACTTAAGAAGATCTCCCCGCTGCAACGTAAGCCATGTGTACCAGGCTTGTTTTTCGCCCCGCTTTGACCCCATTTTCATGATGTTCTCAAACCTCGCACTGTTACAGTAGGACAACCGCTACTGACGAGGTGAATATGACCAGATACCTTGGATACTGCGCCCTTGCGCTCCTTACCGTCCTGCCGACCGCTTCGGTATATTCAGCTGTACAGAATGATACAATGGGCCTATACGCTCCCGATCCAAGCTACACACCTGACATCCAAAATTCAGCACCCGCAACGCCTCCTCCGGGGGATGACAGTCTGTACAGTGATGACGTGCCCGATTCATCTACCGCTCCAGAAAACGCCATTACCCCCCTGAATAGCTTTGATGTTATGTCTTTCTCTATAGGGCCGGTAAGCCTGCGGATGACAGCTTCTGAAGCGATCACTGCTATCACTGACAAACTTGGTCAGTCAGCTGGTGAAGAAATTCAAAAGCGCTACAGCAACAACTCATTGAATAGTATTTTCTGGGGAGATGCACACCAGGAGACAGTGGTATATTTTATACCCGATACGGCAGTTGACCCCATTGAGCCGGTCGCTTACAAAATCCGCTTCTCATTCAGCAATCCTGATCTCCTACTGAAGTCGGCGATCGAGAAATATGGTGAGCCTTCAGTCTCTGATGCCCAGAGCGGTCGTTATATCTGGTGCAAGGCACTGGCGGAGAAAACGAATAAGTGTGATGACAGTAAATCGGAGCTTACGCTGACAACACGCGAAGTTGAAGACACTGGCATCCTGACACTCAGCGACCCAACGGTCTCTTTTGATGCTTCGCGGACTGCAACGGCCACCCCGGATAAAGACCAGTCTGCGGCGGAAGACAACCAGGGGCCATTGCCACAGCTCTGAAGTCGTCCGTCGCTGTCCAGCGTCCTTTTGCAGGATTACTAAACCGACTGGATTCACCAGCCGGTTTTTTTATCTGAATTTCGCATTAGCGCCGGAAAGTACGCTTTCCAAATGGGCTTATTTCTTTAACGTGAAAACCCGTATTGGTCAGCAATCTGGCCATGACAACTGATGCAGGAAGACAGGATGCTTCCAGTTTATGGCCGGGAGTAGCACCCAGAATACTTTGCAACATAGATCGCCCAAATCCTTTTTGTCTTTCACTCCTGGTAACACCAAACATCCTGATTTCCAAATGTGAAGCAAGTCCATTTGCGCCATTTTTGCCAGTCAGCAGGGCAAATCCTATCGCTGCGCCATTATTTGGGTCATCAAATACAAACAAGAAATCGGCGCAATTCTCTCCCCGTTCCCGCCTGGCAATGGCTTCTGAGATCTGACTTTCGAACTGAGACAGTCCGTCATCATCATCAAAGTTAAAATACCCATCCCTCATACCGTCGCGAATCACCGCTATGATAAAGGGTATATCCTGTTTGGTTCCAAAGCGCATTTCAGGGGCAGATAACACCGTCATCAATTTGTCTCTCATAACCGTTATTATTCAATCAATTTGATTACATGGAGATAAAGAGGTCAATAGAAACGAGCGGGGTATTTCGCTAATGGCCATTTGGCCGGTATCGATGTTTCTCAGTAGCAGAGTCAAGATGTATATAAGGCCAGCAAAATGCCAGCCTTTTTCGTTTAAACCGGTTTTCTTATGATTCTCTTGATTGGCATTCCTGCCTTATCAAAATATCGGGATGGCCATATTTCTTGAGGTTCTTCACCAATTGCATTAGCGATGATGATCTCACCTCTTGGCCAGTCACGTGTCAGTGCATTTGCCAGGGTGCTGCTTGAAAGACCGTTAGCCCTACTCAGTGAGGCAAGTGACAAACCTTTCTTGTGTAGCGCAGCTATGATGTCTGCCTTATGCCAGTCCTGTTTTTCCATCTCCATTTCCTTTGGTGGTGAATCGGAACATGGTTTGCAGTACCAGCTAATGACGACTGGCGAGCCGTAAGGCTCCCACGCCCCGACCCACCATTGATAAAAAACAGGCGAGCGAGTGCGAACCGTTCAAATGCATGAACGGCGTGTCATTAGTCGGGGCTGCAAATCCCCACTCTTACGATTTAGTAAGGGCTACAACAGTTTACAGCATTTAAAGGGTGTATCAGAAGTGTTAATGCTGTAAGTTTGGGAGCCGGTTAGAAATTCAGATATTAACTATGCTTAATGGTCTGTTCAGGGAAGCACTTCGATGCTGTTCATATAGCCAAAGCCGAATATCCGCTTTCTTCCGAGCCCGAAAGCATATGCCTGTTCCAGTGCGCCGACATCCTCAATCACGCATTCAGCATCGTACTGGCTCATCGGTACAATGATCTTGTGGGATGTACCGTCACCGCTCCCGGGCTTAATAATATGGAACCTGGTGCTACGAACGATACGTAACCGTTCGCAGTTCACCCCGGCCCGTTCCAGGTGATAGTGGATGTAATCCGGGAGCTCATGGGCAGGTGGACAAATCTCTCTTTTCCGGCCACCAACTTCCTCGCGTCGAATGGTGGCCAGCGAGCCGAAGATCCGAATTTTCTCACCAGGCACAAACATTATTTCCTTCATGACTTCGCCAGGGAGCCCGAGTGCAACAGCCGTTCTCAGCACTACTTGGGTGTCTGAGGCACTCTGTTTGCGGGAGTAGAAGGTGTACGGGAGTCGCGACCCAGAACGTTCCTGAACTACCTTATCCAGTTGCTGGTGGATCCCATACACGTCACCTGGGGCGATTCTGAACCTGAGCGCACATTCATAGTATTTCACGCCACATTCCTTGCTGAACATAATGAATTTTCAATATTAGTTTCAGGGTATGGCATGGACGGCGAGTGACGAAATTATGAGGGGGAAATACGGCCAGTCCGTTGGCCGGTGTGGTCAGAGAATCATTTCGATACTTTCGCCGTGGAATATACCGATCACATCTGTCTTGAGGCGGTTACTCCTCGGCTTTACTTCATTGGCCACGAACTCCGGCAATGGCCGAATTTTCACGTGCTCATCCTGAATGATAATGAACGGCATAGATGAAGCGGCAGAAAGACGCAGTACCTGGTCGGGTTGTTCAGGATCAGCCATCGCGATGTTTGCAGCTGGATGCACTTTAACCGGACGGCGTAAGCGAAGCTTTTCTTCCGGTACACGCGCAATAGCTTTAATCAACGAGTTGAGTCTGACTGATTTATCTTCATCTTCCTCGATGTCCTTGCCCATTTTCTGGAGCAACTCGATTTTGTTAACCCTGCTAAAAAGCGTCTTTTGCCTCCAGCCGAAACTAACCAGATTGACGTTAGCGTTATCAAACATGCGCAACTGCCGATAGAGATGCAGGGTCATGACACCAGGGCAGGCGCTATGCAGCGCGTTGAAGCGCATGTATTCCGGTCGGCGATCACCACCGTAGTTTTCGATGATGTGGCGTTGAATGCTCTCTTTATGCTGGTTGATGGATGTCACCAACCGGGTAACCAGCTGAGAGAATTCCGCATCCGTGTTGTCGTACCATAATACGCCGGTAGTGCGCCGGGCTGACTTCTGCGAATAGCCATCCCTGATATGCAGGTCAGCGTATGCCGCGCAGGCAGCATGGACAGCATCGTGTCCCTGTTTCAGCTCAGGCATGATGTGTTCGATGGCCATATCTTCTTCGCCATCAGCAACGGCTGGCAGGACGCAGACACTCGCCTTGAGCGGAAGCCGGGAACCCAGCACTCCACGCAGTTGTGTGATCTCGCTCTCCAGCGTCTGGAAAGTTGTTGAGATATTCATTTCTATCCCCGAAAAAGGGCTCTAAACTCCCTCCGCTGCACGGAGGACTGTATGTACATACATACTCATAACAAGCGAAACCGAGTATATCAAGTTCGTTTTGTTTACAGGCGAATTTTATCGATGACGAATGAAGTTTTCACTGCTGATTAGCCAATCCTGACGCGAGGGATTTCGTTAATATTAGTGAGATAGGATGGTGACAATAACTCCCGCCGCATCGCCCAGTCTTTGTCGATGCCCTGGCCCGCAAACCATAATTTCCCCCGGCCTGACCGGTTAATTCTATCCATCACGCCCATCAACGCTTCACCATTGGCAAAGAGCCGGTTCTCACCAAACAAATCGAGCTGGCTGGTGGCGCTATCATAAAAGTCAGATAGCATCACTCCGGCTTTATGGTATCGGTATCCCTCCTGCCAGATATGCCGGAGCCCTGCGACCGCAGCCGCAATGATTTCCCGGGTATCGGCGGTGGGGTTTTCCAGCTTGACCGTCTGCTGGCCACTGTAAGGGGCCGTTTTCGAATAGTAACTTGTGCCAATAAAAACCGTTATGCAGCGACAGTATTGCTTCTCTTCGCGCAGCTTCTCGCCTGCACGTTCGGCATACTCACACACCGCCTGGTGCATTGCTTCGTAGTGCTCTATTTTCTGGCCGAATGAACGCGAGCTGATGATCTGCTGCTTAACCTTCCTCACCTCTTCCAGGGCTATGCAGGACTCGCCATTCAATTCGCGCTGAGTTCGCTCCAGAACGACTCCAAATGTGTTACGGATAAGCGATGTTGGCGCATTGGCCAGATCGAGAGCTGTCCTGATGCCCATGCTGTTCAGTCTGGTGGCATATCTCCGGCCCACCCCCCAGACATCGCTTACATCAATATATGGCAATAATTTGCGTTGTCTTTCTGGACTGCTAAGATCAACCACTCCGCCTGTTTTAGTCCATGTTTTTGCAGCTTTATTTGCTAGTTTTGCCAAAGTTTTAGTTGTCGATACGCCCACCCCCACAGGTATATGGGTGCTCTTTAATACGGTTTTCTTTATTTCTCTTCCATAGTCATCAAAATTATAATTTTTCTGCATTCCTTCAAACGAAAGGAAAACTTCATCAATACTGTAGACCTCAGTATTACTTGAGAATTTAAATAATGTCTCACACACCCTACGGGAGATCTCCGCGTACAAGGCATAGTTAGAACTGAAAACATGTACACCGTTAGCTTCAAAGAATGCTTTCTTCTGGAAGTACACGTCACCATTCTGGATACCTAATTTTTTAGCTTCCGCTGAACGTGCCACGACCATGCCATCATTGTTCGAAAGGCATACAATTGGTTTGTTCACCAGATCGGGCCGAAAGACTCTCTCGCAGGATGCGTAAAATGAGTTGCAATCCACCAGGCAGAACATCACAAGGCCTTGTATACGATGAAGGTCACCACGCCAAAAATGGCCAGTTCTTCGCCTTCTTTCAGATAGATCGGTGACATCCGGCTATTCATTGGCAGTAGCGCGGGAGCCGGGCTTAGCTGCAACCGCTTAATGGTGAAATCGCCATCGACGGTCGCGATCACAATATCCCCCTCTTTTGCCTCAAGTGAGCTATCCACAATCACCAGGTCACCTTCGTGAATACGTGCATCAATCATTGATGAACCTGTAACCCGCAGAAAATAGGTCGCAGATGGGTGTTTGATAAGGTGTTCGTTTAAGTCTATGAATTCATTTATGTAATCATCTGCCGGGCTGGGAAAGCCAGCAGGTACAGCCTGACTGAATAGCGGGTATTGACCAGGTGATTGTTGTGTCACTGGGATAAGTTTCATAATGCTCTGCCTTCGTGGTGCTGTATATCTATACAGTATTATAAGCAGGGGCTAGGAATTTTCACACCTCCTTTTCCGAAAGTTATTTTCCGCTATCACTCTTCAGGTGTTTCTTATCACTTGTCCAGAAGTGGGTAACTGCACATAACAAATTGCAACCATATGATTCTTTAGTTCATTTTCAGAATTTACTCGTGCTTGTTTCGTTTACAATCCGGCATTTACCCATACATTTTATAAGGAGTAATAACGATGAAGCAGTTTACAAATGAAGCAACTCAACAAATGCTGGCCGACTTTGATAAATCCCCTTTCTCTGACGCTGATCTGGCCGCAATGGATGTGGATGCTCGACAAATTATTGAGCAGAACGCTGAAAGGGGGGTCAGTTTGGATATCGAAAATTATTGTACTATAAGGACTTCCCCGGCATGTCAAAGCCGGTATTTATGGTTTCTGTCTGCTCTTCAGTAAAAATAAAGGGGAGAGACTGCGGTACTATAAACGGCCATGATGAATCGTCATCGATTCGGGCCCTGATGAAAGACGCGCGTGAGGTTCTTGTTCGTTAAGCGGATACGTATATCCTGTACAATAGCCAGATAGGCCTCACGGGGTCTAACCCTTTATCATCAACGAATTGCAGGTCAGATGGTTATACAGCTTCGAGCTTTAGTTGACTGAGTACAGCCGGAAATCATCACCGTAATGTAGTGATGCCCAACACAGCCGCGCATTTTTGGCGGCGATGGCCACAACAGCCCGCCAGTACCCTCTGCGCTCAACCAACATACAAACCCAACGGCTGAATGAGTCAGTCCTTTTCCCGGCGCCAATAAGCACTGAACGAGCCCCCTGAACCAGAAGCGTTCGCAGATACGAATCACCGGCTTTTGTGATCCTGCCGAGTTTCGACTTTCCCCCGCTGCTGTATTGTGATGGCGTCAGCCCCAGCCAGGCTGCCAGTTGACGTCCATTTTTAAAATCATGTGCATTACCGATACTGGCGACCAGTGCACAGGCCGTTGTGGGACCAACGCCCTTTAGCTCCATCAGCCGCTGACTGCGATGATCTGTTTTGGCTATGTGGGACAAAATTCGGTCATATTCAGTGATGTTAGCTTCAATGCGATCAACGTGTTCCATCAAATCATCAACACATTGCTGAACCTGAAGCGGTAAAGAGCTCTTCTGCACAGAAACCATGTGGCGCAGGGCATCAGCACTTTGTGGCGCGATGACACCGAATTCAGATATCAATCCTCGCAGACGATTATACGTTGCTGTTTTCTCTTCGATAAAACCCTGACGGGTACGATGTAAACACTGCATGGCCTGCTGGCTTTCGTCTTTCACTGGTACGAACCGCATATGCGGACGACGAACAGCTTCACAGATAGCCTGAGCATCAGCTGCATCATTTTTTCCTGATTTTCCGGCCATACGATAAGGCGATACAAACTTAGCAGCCATCAGACGTGGCTCATGACCATACTGCCGAAACAATCTTGCCCAGTAGTGAGCCCCGGAGCATGCTTCCATCCCGATAACACAGGGAGGCAAACTTGCAATTAACTCAGGAAGTGCAGCACGCGATACTTTAGGCTTAACCAGAACAGTTCTACCATTTTGATCAACACCGTGAACAGCAAACACATTTTTAGCAAGATCGATACCGACAGTCGTGATAGTCATAACGAATTCCTCCGGGACGATGTGTACCCCATGATTGCACAAGAGTTAATCAGGCGCATAATCAGGGGAAGTCCCTTCCATTCGTTAAGGCTGTTTTTTGACCTTTCGACTTTAGCTGGTCTTAGCCGACGAAACTTACCAGAAGCCGGTATCCGGTTGCTTTTCCAGATATAATCACCTGTCAGATTGATGTGTTCCCAGCCCAACGGCGACAAATGCGACAGCAGTTGCTCGTTGATCTTCACCCCTTTACGCTTCAGGGCATCGACCGCTCTTTCCATATAGACGGTATTCCACAGGGATATGGCAGCCGTCAGCAGCGTCAGTCCACTGGCGCGATAGCTCTGATTTTCCGGTTTTCTGTCCCTGATTTCTCCCAGTCGGTGCATAAATACCGCACGCGCCAGCGCGTTACGGGCTTCGCCTTTATTCAGCCCCGCCTGTACCCGCCGACGCAGAGCCGGGTCGCGGAACCAGTCGAGCATAAACAGGGTTCGCTCAATGCGGCCAATTTCTCTCAGTGCTTTGGCAAGTCCGTTTTGCTTGGGATAGCTGGCAAGCTTTTTCAGCATCAGGGATGCCGTCACGGTTCCCTGCTTTATCGAGGTTGCCAGACGCAGCACTTCACGCCAGTGGATTTCGATCTCTTTCAGATTCAGGCTGGTCGTTGATATCAGTGACTGAAGCGCCGGGTATTTCTCTGCTTTCCCTTTGATAAACAGTTTGTTGTCGTGGAGATCCCTGATTCGCGGACAGAACGCAAATCCCAACAGATGCATCAGGGCAAAGACATGATCGGTGAAACCAGCGGTATCGGTGTAATGTTCCCTGATTTCCAGGTCGCTTTCGTGGTACAGCAAGCCATCGAGAACATGGGTTGAATCCCTGACCCGACTGATTATGCAGGTGTAAAACGGGCTGTATTGATCCGAAATATGGGTATAAAACTGACGTCCAGGCTCTTGCCCATATTTCGGGTTAACCTGCCCTGCGTAGCGGCCTGAGCTGCCGGTTCTGAAATTTTGTCCATCTGATGATGACGTTGTTCCGTCTCCCCAAAATGCCGCCAACGGTCTTTTCCCCTGCGCATTTACCAGCTCTGCAAGAGCGGCTGAATAGGTTTCGTCACGGATGTACCATGCCTGAATATCTTCGAGTGATGATTTGGTGCTCCCGGGGCAGGCTTCTGCCATTTTGGTCAGGCCAAGATTGATGCCATCCGCAAGAATGGTGGTGAGGAGCAAGCGGGTATCGGGACGGGTAATGTCATTTTTTATATGCGAAAAATGTCGGGTAAACGTCGTCCAGCTGTTTACCTCATCGAGAATTTCCGTGATTTTAGGTCGCGGTAGCATGCTGTAAACCAGCTCTGCCAGCGGTGAAACCTGCGCCGGAACGCAGTTATCCAGCGGAGAGACTTTTACGCCCCTGTCGGATATTTCCACATCGGGCAGTTCACCAAGGGCAGCCATGGCATTGACCTCTTCAAGTCTGGACTGAAGCAGGGTCATACGGCTGGTAATGTACTCATGATAATCAGCAGATACGGGCAGTGGCAGTGCCGGTGTGAGTTTGTCAAAGTCCTTCTCGGGTATGAGGTAATCATCAAAATTTTTGTAGCGGCGCGAGCCTTTAACCCAGATATCCCCGGAGCGCAACGCCCCCTTAAGCTCGCTGAGTGCACAAAACTCATAGTACTGCCGGTCAATACCCACAGGTGTAATCACCACCTTGCGCCAGCTTTCAGGGACAAACTCAAGCGGCGCTGCCGCCGGAACTTTACGTGACTGCTTCCGGTACATATCCTTGATCACAACCAGTGCATCAGCCAGAGGTTGCGCTGCCGGGGTTGCGACTAACTGTAAAGCGGACAACATGCGTGGGGTATATTTCCGTAATGTGCTGTATTTCTCGGTAATAATATGCAGCGGGTCAAAATTATTTTTTCTGGCGAGATGGCGTGTTTCATCCAGACTGGCGACAAATTCAGCCCATGGGAGTATGTTTTCTATTGCGAGCCAGGGATCGCCACCGGAATCACGGGCATCAGACAGCGCCTGACCGACATCGATGTACTGCCTCAGTTTTGACTGGATCAGCTTTCCGGTCTGCTGAAGGCGCTCAGCCTGTGTTCGTTTGGCTTTGCTGAAAAGACTATTCAGCATTCGCTCATGCAGCTCAATCACTTCGTCTGTCAGTGTGGCTCTGGCTTCTTCCAGCACGCACACCAGGATCGCATGACGCCGGGCAGCTGAAAATCGGGTCAAATCCCGGCTACTCATCTTTCGGCCTTCCCGCGCCAGTTTCAGCAACCGGTTCTGGTGAATGGTACGATCTATACCTTCAGGTAATGCCAGCGATTCAATGCTGCTGAGCCGATCAAGATGTTGCAGCACGTTCTTACCATTGATTTTACCCGGCGGTTGCAGAAGCCATGTCAGCCTGGAAGGCTGATTATCTGATGACTCAAGTAAATGATCCAGGGCATCCCTGTGAGCCGGAGTTAACGGGGCATTCAGGGTATGAAATACGATTTTATCGCCGCCTGCCATGACTTCAGCACAGGTACGCTCCACGACATCAATCGCGGGGATTATCACGTTGTTCTGCCGGAGATAGACAAGTAACTCTTCGGCTAGGAGAATGCCTTTATCGGTGCGCGTCGCCATCGATAACAGGTGCGTAATACAGTCCTGCTGTATTTTGCCGGTGAACGCCTTTACGCCAAGATAGCGGTACAGTTCGGTTAAATGCTCACGCCGGGTCGTATCCCGGCCGGAAAGGTAAGCAGGCCAGAGATCCCCGGTAAGCTTTAGCCTGCTGGCGATATGCTTCAGCAGCGCATCAGAGGGAGAGATTTTTTTATCCGGGGCAAAGCCGACATTTTTCAGATAGCAAAGAAGGACGGCAAAACCAAAACGGCTGGCGGGTTTACGGTGAGCACTGATAAGCGCCAGATCATGCTCACTGAAATAGGCCATTCGGGTCAGCGTTAACTCATCGTCCGGTAATGCCAGTAATGATTCTCTTTCCGACAGAGAAAGAATCTGCCTCCTTGCCATATAGTTTTCCTCATAAATTATTCGATGCGTTATTTTTAACAAAAATGGTTATCGCATAAGGGTACACCCTGACGGTATAACCAAAACGTGACATCACACGATTTATGCCATAACCTATATGCGATAGATTAAATGCAATAACTTAAATGCGATATTATGGCGGAAAAATGTTCATCAGAGCTTATTTAAGGGCATCGACGGAAGATCAGTTCGCTGACCGGGCAAAAGAGATGCTGGAGCAGTTCGTTCAGCAGCGGGGACATAAAATCGCCAGCTACTACCGGGAGAATATCAGCGGCACAAAACTTGATCGCCCTGAGCTGGGGCGCTTACTGATGGACAGTCACCACAATGATATCTTGCTGGTCGAACAGATAGACCGTCTGACCCGTCTGAGCAACAGCGACTGGATGACGCTGAAAAAGCAGATAGAAAAACATGAGCTGCGGATTGTCAGTCTTGATGTGCCCACCTCATGGCAGGCGCTGTCAGATAAAGATCCTTCGCAGGCGGACCCGATTACTCGCGCAGTAATAACCGCCATCAATAACATGCTAATCGACCTGATGGCCGCGATGTCGCATAAGGACTGGCTGAGCCGCCGCCAGCGGCAAAAACAGGGGATTGAACGGGCTCATACACTAGGTAAATACCAAGGTAAGCAAGCTGATCGGGAGCGTCACCAGAAAGTACTGTATTATCGGCAGGTTAAGAAATTGAGTATTCGTGAAACCGCAGATGCAACAGGTTACAGTGCTTCGCAGGTATGTCGGATACAAGCGCTGTATAAAAATAATGAATTTTCCTGAAAGGCTGGAATAACGGTGTTTATTGCGATCATTGCATAGGCGTCATAGTTAGGGCTTGTTAATGACTAGCAGCCTGGAAGTACGCTGTGTGCCAAATCCAAAAATAGTCATTCACACCCTGAATCACTTTAAAGTGATTCAGGGTATGCGCTTATAGCTGCCATTCAAGGCGTTAATAATTTTTGTAGATTTTCTATTCCATATAATATGTGTTTTCAACGAATCTGGAGAGATGAAGTGCCATGTGTGTATGGCACTTCATCTCTTATTTACTCATTGACTCCGTTACCGTCTGCCAGGTTATGAAACCACCACTCAGATTATATGTCCGGAAGCCGTGAGCCTGCAGAATACGGTATGCCACATGCCCGCGCAGGCCACTCTGACATCCTATAAAAATTTCTTTATCTTTAGGCAATTTTCCAAGGTTTTCCCGCAGGGAATCAAGAGGGATGGATAGCGCGTCAGGATATTCACCAAATTGTTTCAGTTCGGCAGGAGAGCGAATATCAAGTAAACAATAACTGCCCGGTTCCCGTTGTAACACATCGCTGACATGACATATGACCGTATCTCCTTTCATTACATTTGTCGCCACCATACCAGCCTGGTTAACGACGTCCCTTGCACTGTTAAAAGGTGGAGCATAAGTCAGCTCAAGATGTTCGAGATCGTTGACGGTAAGCCCCGCGCGCTGTGCGACAGACAGGACATCGATGCGTTTATCAACCCCTTTTTTCCCTGATGCCTGAGCCCCGAGAATTTTACCGGTATCGGGGCTGAACAGCAGTTTCAGACTGATCATCGTTGCCCCCGGGTAGTAACCGGCATGATCAGCGGCATGGACGTAAACCTTCTCGTATCGGGTGCCATGAACTTTCAGCTGCTTTTCATTCGCACCGACGCTGCCAATACTCAGCGAAAATACCTTACAAATGGATGTCCCCTGACTGCCATGGTAAAGGCTGTGACGATCTAGCATGTTATCAGCAGCAATGCGTCCCTGGCGGTTGGCGGGCCCTGCCAGAGGAAAATTAGCGGGTTCCTGAAAGACAAAGTCTGGGGTTTCAACGGCATCCCCCACGGCGTAGATGTCAGGGATACTGGTCTGCATACAGGCATTGACGCTTATGCCTCCCCGTTTACCCACTGCGAGCCCGGCTCCTGTGGCAAGGCTGTTCTCAGGTTTTACCCCGATGGCGAGAATAACCATGTCGGTCTGCAGAAACCCACCCTCAGACAGTGCAACGCGGAATCCCGTCTCTGTCCGCAGTACCTCGGTGAGCGCCGTTCTGAGACGCAGATCCACGCCATGACTCCGGATTTCCTGATGCAGGGCAGATGCCATTTCAGGATCAACCGGAGCCATAACCTGTTCCCCCATCTCCAGCAGGGTCACACTGATCCCCCGTTCGCTCAGAGCCTCCATCACTTCAAGTCCGATAAATCCCCCCCCGACAAGCGTGGTGTGAGCTACGTGATGTTGCTCAATCCACCCCAGGATAGCATCCATGTCAGTAAGATTTCGCAGCGTAAAGACACCCTCTTCCTGTAGCCCGGGCAAAGGAGGGACAACCGGAGCGGCGCCGGTACTGAGGAGCAGACGATCCCATTCTTCGCTATAGACCTCCCCTGAGGTCAGATTTTTAACCGTCACCGTTTTATTAACCGGATCCACTGACGTCACTTCATGACAGATACGGACGTCTATGTTAAAGCGGGATTTAAAATCCTCCGGGGTTTTCAGAATCAGTGACTGCCTTAAAGGAATTTTTCCGCCTATATGATAAGGTAATCCACAGTTGGCGAAAGAGACATCGCTTCCCCGTTCAAACACAACAATACTGACATCCTCTGATAACCGACGAGCTCTGGCTGCAGCGGATGCCCCGCCGGCAACACCACCAACAATCACTATTTTCATTACATCCTCTCTGTTCACCCGGGGCAAAAATGCCTGCCAGATATAATCGTTTCCCCGGGCCGGCAGGACGCTGCAGACCTGACGAACACGATGGCAAAATTACGATACCGTCAGTATACTAAATTATATTATATAAAAACACATAGTATGAGAAATCAGCAATGCTCATGAATGAAGACACAAAACGTCAGACAGATATGAAGAATGCGGCCCTGAGGGCAGCAGATGTCTTACGGGGACTGGCCAACAGCGACCGGTTGCTGTTGATGTGTCAGTTAAGCCTGGGGGAAGCGAATGTGGCCGGGCTGGAAGCGGCGGTCGGTATCACTCAGCCGGGCACTGTTGCAAAGTTAGCGATGAGGCAGCCTTTTGTCTTATTCAAAGGCCTTACATTTCAAAAACTCTGCTTACCAGGCGCATTTCGCCCAGGGGATCACCATAATAAAATGCTGAGGCCTGGCCTTTGCGTAGTGCACGCATCACCTCAATACCTTTGATGGTGGCGTAAGCCGTCTTCATGGATTTAAATCCCAGCGTGGCGTCGATTATCCGTTTCAGTTTGCCATGATCGCATTCAATCACGTTGTTCCGGTACTTAATCTGTCGGTGTTCAACGTCAGACGGGCACCGGCCTTCGCGTTTGAGCAGAGCAAGCGCGCGACCATAGGCGGGCGCTTTATCCGTGTTGATGAATCGCGGGATCTGCCACTTCTTCACGTTGTTGAGGATTTTACCCAGAAACCGGTATGCAGCTTTGCTGTTACGACGGGAGGAGAGATAAAAATCGACAGTGCGGCCCCGGCTGTCGACGGCCCGGTACAGATACGCCCAGCGGCCATTGACCTTCACGTAGGTTTCATCCATGTGCCACGGGCAAAGATCGGAAGGGTTACGCCAGTACCAGCGCAGCCGTTTTTCCATTTCAGGCGCATAACGCTGAACCCAGCGGTAAATCGTGGAGTGATCGACATTCACTCCGCGTTCAGCCAGCATCTCCTGCAGCTCACGGTAACTGATGCCGTATTTGCAGTACCAGCGTACGGCCCACAGAATGATGTCACGCTGAAAATGCCGGCCTTTGAATGGGTTCATGTGCAGCTCCATCAGCAAAAGGGGATGATAAGTTTATCACCACCGACTATTTGCAACAGTGCCATTTTTTGTACCTCTGAGCTATGTGAAGCTTGACCACTTTGACAGGCAGCTTTGAGCGATATATAGTCATTCGCACCCTGAGAATTACACTTTGAAGTGATTCAGGGTATGCGCTTACTGGTTACGAATATTGAGCGAGAATCATGCGATGATCGCCGCTTTTCTTTCGAGCCAGTAGGTGCTCCACGTTCGCTAACGAATACTCAGGGCATGCAGATAACTGCTGGCTATATTTCTTTCGAAGAGCGTGGAATGCATACCAATCCCCGATAAAAAGGAGTTGGTGATGACTGAGACTAATCAATTTGCTGCGCACGTTGGTCTGGACTGGGCAGATAAAAAGCACGATGTCTGTGTTCAGTTTAAAAACGGTGAACGCACATTCCATGTGATTGAACATACGCCGGAAGCGCTTGATGTCTGGCTTACCGAGTTACACCAGAAGGTAAAAGGCAGGATCGCTATCGCCGTTGAGCTGAAGAAAGGTCCCGTGGTGTATGCTCTTCAGAAATATCCATTTATCACCGTTTTCCCCGTCCACGCTTTGTCTCTGGCTCGTTACCGGCAAGCCTTCTCGCCCAGCGGTGCTAAAGATGACCCGCAGGATGCCGAGCTGGCATTAGAGTTAATGCTGCGTTATCCCCAAAAGATAAAAGCCATTGAACCCGACAATGCCGATATCCGGTTACTCCAGCAACTGGTTGAGCAGCGTCGTCAGTTGGTTGAAGATAAGCGCCGTTTTGTGAACCGGCTAATCAACACACTCAAACAGTATTATCCTCAGCCCCTGGAGTGGTTCTCACATCGGGGTAGCTTGCTATTGTGTGAACTGATTATGCGATGGCCCAGTCTGCAACAACTAAAACGAGCCAGGCGAGACACGATCCGCAACTTTCTCAATGCCAAAGGTGGCCGCGCAATGGCCCTTACCGAGCAGCGTGTTGTGAGTATTGATAACGCCATTCCGTTGACGACAGACCCGAGTGTTATAGAGGCTAATGCTTTGATGGCAACAGCACTGGCGACACAAATTAAAGTCGTGAGTGAAATCATCAAAACCTATGACGAACGAATCGAAACGCTGTTTGACACATTGCCAGATTCGGGGCTGTTCAAATCACTTCCGGGCATGGGGCCGTGTTTGGGACCACGAATGCTTGCTGCACTTGGTGATAACCGTGACCGGTTTAACAGCGCTGAAGAAATTCAAAACTACGCAGGTATTGCACCGGTGACAGAACGAAGTGGCCAGAAATCCTGGGTTCACTGGCGATGGCAGTGTGCCAAGTTCGTCCGGCAAACCTTTGTTGAATGGGCTGCCAAGACGGTTAACTCATCATACTGGGCCAGACTTTATTATCGGGGACTGCGAGAAAAAGGAAAATCTCACCAGTCTGCAATCCGGGCTCTGGCCTTCAAATGGATAAGGATCATTTACCGCTGCTGGAAGACCAAGACCCAGTACGATGAAGCGAAGTATTTGCTGGCACTGGAAGCGCGAAAGTCGCCCTTACTGAAGCCATAAAAAAGCTTGTCGAATGTCTCAGGGCGTGAAGCGGATTCAAGTGAGGCGCAGTGAGCAAGAACAAACTGTCCAAAGGTCAAGAACGCCGCGTGCAGGCGAACCATCAACGTCGTCTGAAACGCACAGATAAGAAACCGGAATTGGATGATTCCCAACTGGGCGAGCCGCAAGACGGCATCGTCATCAGCCGTTTCGGCATGCACGCCGACGTTGAAGCCGCGGATGGCACCCAGCACCGCTGCAATATCCGCCGGACATTGCGTTCGCTGGTGACCGGCGATCGCGTAGTGTGGCGCCCAGGCGTCGGCACCCATGCAGGGGTCAAAGGCATCGTCGAGGCCGTGCATGAACGCACTTCCGTCCTGAATCGTCCCGACATTTACGACGGCGTGAAACCCATCGCTGCCAATATCGATCAGATCGTCATCGTTTCCGCGATCCTGCCAGAGCTGTCACTGAATATGATCGACCGCTACCTGGTGGCTTGTGAAACACTGGAGGTCGAACCGCTGATCGTACTTAACAAAATCGATCTGCTGGATGCCGAAGCACGCAAGCACGTCGACGGCATGATGGATATCTATCGCCATATTGGCTATCGGGTGTTGGAAGTCTCCAGCCAGACGCGTGAAGGCATGGAAGCGTTTGAACAAGCGCTGGTTGATCGCATCAGTATCTTTGCCGGCCAGTCCGGGGTGGGTAAATCCAGCCTGTTGAATGCCCTGCTGCCACCGAGCGATAAGCAAATTCTGGTAAATCAGGTTTCCGATGTCTCAGGCCTCGGGCAACATACCACCACCGCCGCGCGGCTGTACCATTTCCAGCACGGCGGCGATGTGATCGATTCACCGGGTGTGCGTGAGTTTGGTCTGTGGCATCTGGAGCCGGAACAAGTGACTCAAGCCTATGTCGAATTCCGTGACTATTTGGGCGGTTGCAAATTCCGCGACTGCCGCCACGACACCGACCCAGGCTGCGCCATCCGTGGAGCGATGGAGAAAGGCGATATCGCGAAAGAGCGTTTTGAAAACTACCATCGCATTCTGGAAAGCATGGCATCCGTGAAGGTTCGCAAGAACTTTACCGACGCCGCAGGCTGATAATACCGGGCGGCGTTGACTGTGGCGGAGCCACGGTTACAATGCGCGCCCTTTACCCCGATTCACGAGGTTAATATGCTGGATAGCATCAAAATTAAATTGCAGTATTGGTTACCCAAGCTGGCGCTGACCCGTCTGGCTGGCTGGGGCTGGCTTTGGCCACTGTCCTTCGACTTGTCGAACCGCCGGTTGAAGGTCGTGCATGACGGCGAGGCTGAGCCCATTACCGCGAAACTGGCGACCTTGGGGCTAGGCGCCTCGCTTCAGGAAACCGTCATTGCCGACCCAGAGACGATCAAGGCCGCTGAGAGCTCGGCAGTCTCTGCTACGCAGGAGTCAGGCACTCTGCGCGTGTTGCTCGGTATCAATGCGATCATGTTCGTGGTGGAAATGACTGCTGGCCTGATCGCCCAGTCTACCGGCCTGATCGCTGATTCCCTGGATATGTTTGCCGATGCAGCCGTCTATGGCCTGGCTCTCTATGCCGTAGGGCGCAGTGCGAAAATGCAGGTACGTGCCGCGCATCTGGCAGGGGTACTGCAACTGATTTTGGCTATCGGCGTACTCGTCGAGGTGGTGCGACGCTTTGTTTTCGGTAGTGAGCCTGAATCGCTGATGATGATGGCGATCGCCTTCGTCGCATTGATTGCCAATACCAGTTGTCTGCTGCTCATATCCAAACATCGGGAGGGCGGGGCGCACATGAAGGCAAGCTGGATATTCTCGGCCAACGACGTGGTGATCAACCTGGGGGTCATCACCGCCGGCGCTCTGGTCGCGTGGACCGGGTCCAATTATCCGGATCTGATTATCGGCACCATCGTGGGGGGCATTGTACTTAACGGTGCCAGACGCATTTTGGCGTTGAAGGGTTAAATAATGCTCATTATTGGCAAAAAGCTCTCGCCGTATGCCCTATTGTCCATATCGGGCCTGCTGGCAGCGTCTGATCAGGCCGTAAAATGGCTGGTGCAACAATCAATGGCCTATGGCGAGTATGTTTCGGTGACCCCGTTCTTTAACTGGGTGCACCTATGGAACACCGGTGCCGCATTCAGTCTTTTTGCGAATGGTGGAGGCTGGCAGCGCTACTTTTTTATCGGAATCGCGGTAGTGGTCTCGATTTTTCTGATCAAGCTGATCCTTGAAAATCGTCATAAAGGAGAAGCCATCGCTTACAGTCTTATCCTCGGTGGCGCCATGGGCAACCTGATTGACCGGGTCTTTCGCGGCTATGTTGTGGATTCCTTTGATTTCTATTGGCGAGACTGGCATTGGCCGGCCTTCAACCTGGCTGATATTGCAATTGTCCTCGGTGCCTTACTTTTCGTTTCCAGCAGCTTGTTGGGTAAAAAAGCAAACACCAATGCCGAGTCGGATGGATCTGACTGACACCTACGCCTATACAACACCATGACCGAACTTCCCGACAACATCCTTCACCTGCCGCAATACCAAGTACTGGGCTGCAAATCAACCGACGACGAAATGCACTTCCAGGTGGACGTGCCCGATCCCATCGCCTGCGAGGAATGCGGCGTGCAGGGTGAGTTCGTACGGTTCGGCAAGCGTGACGTTCCCTATCGTGATCTGCCCATCCACGGCAAGCGGGTCACTCTCTGGGTGGTCCGCCGCCGATACACCTGCCGGGCCTGCAAGACAACATTCAGGCCCCAGCTACCGGAGATGGTGGACGGATTCCGTATGACACTGCGGCTGCATGAGTACGTGGAGAAGGAATCCTTCAACCACCCCTACACCTTTGTGGCGGCACAGACCGGCCTGGACGAGAAGACGGTGCGCGACATCTTCAACGCCCGCGCCGAGTTCCTGGGGCGCTGGCACCGCTTCGAGACGCCCCGCATCCTGGGCATTGACGAGCTATACCTGAACAAGCGCTACCGCTGCATTCTGACCAACATTGAGGAGCGAACCCTGCTCGACCTGCTGGCCACCCGCCGCCAGGACGTGGTGACCAACTACCTGATGAAGCTGAAAGACCGGCAGAAGGTCGAGATCGTCAGCATGGACATGTGGAACCCCTACCGGGCAGCGGTCAAGGCTG
Source organism: Citrobacter telavivensis (assembly GCA_009363175.1). Classification (NCBI taxonomy): domain Bacteria; kingdom Pseudomonadati; phylum Pseudomonadota; class Gammaproteobacteria; order Enterobacterales; family Enterobacteriaceae; genus Citrobacter; species Citrobacter telavivensis. The sequence goes on along the minus strand of CP045203.1, from coordinate 182,911 downwards.
TGCTGCCCCAGGCCCGTATCGTGGTCGATAAGTTCCATGTGGTGCGCATGGCCAACGATGCCCTAGAGAGAGTGCGCAAGGGCCTCAGAAAGGAGCTGAAACCGTCCCAGAGCCGGACTGCGCTCACGAAGTCTCAGACCGGGAGCGCCTCATCATGGAGACCTGGACAGGCGCGTTCCCGCAACTGCTGGCCGCCTATGAGCACAAGGAGCGCTTCTACGGCATCTGGGACGCCACCACACGGCTCCAGGCAGAAGCCGCCCTGGACGAGTGGATAGCCACCATCCCGAAGGGCCAAAAGGAAGTCTGGAGCGATCTGGTCAGGGCAGTGGGAAACTGGCGCGAAGAGACCATGACCTACTTCGAGACGGACATGCCCGTCACCAACGCTTACACGGAGTCCATCAACCGACTGGCCAAGGACAAGAACCGTGAAGGGCGTGGTTACTCCTTCGAGGTGATGCGGGCACGAATGCTCTACACCACGAAGCACAAGAAGAAGGCACCGACTGCGAAGGTCTCTCCTTTCTACAAGAAAACCATCGGTTACGGACTGCCGGACTTCGCAGAGGAACTCAACTACGGAGTCGATCTATCAACCATCTGAGGGTGGTATCAGATTGATGGGGTGAAGGTGCCCATCAACCATTAAATCCGTATACCCATAGAAAAATGGCATGACGTAGGGAAATCCGAGCGCGACCAGGACCAGCGCGGCCACGATCCAGAAAATGAGCTTGTAAGTAGCTCGCACTTGGGGAATCGCGCAGACCTCACCCGGTTTGCAGGCTTGCGCCGGGCGGTAGATGCGCCGCCAGGCGAAAAACAGCGCGACCAGCGCTGCGCCGATGAAGATCGGGCGATAGGGTTCCAGCACCGTCAGGTTGCCGATCCATGCCCCGCTGAACCCCAAGGCGATCAAAACCAGCGGCCCCAGGCAGCAGGCCGACGCAAGAATGGCGGCCAGCCCACCGGCGAAGAGCGCGCCGCGCCCGTTTTGTGGTTCAGACATACGCTTGTCCTTTCAAATTTGGTTTGGATAGCTTAAGCTTACTTCCGTAGTTATGTACGGAGTCAAGCGATATGCAAATTAATTTTGAGAATCTGACCATTGGCGTTTTTGCCAAGGCGGCCGGGGTCAATGTGGAGACCATCCGGTTCTACCAGCGCAAGGGCCTGCTGCCGGAGCCAGACAAGCCCTATGGCAGCATTCGCCGCTATGGCGAGGCGGATGTAACACGAGTGCGGTTCGTGAAATCGGCCCAGCGGCTGGGCTTTAGCCTGGACGAAATCGCCGAGCTACTGCGGCTGGAGGATGGCACCCATTGCGAGGAAGCCAGCGGCCTGGCCGAGCACAAGCTCAAGGATGTGCGCGAGAAGATGGCCGACTTGGCACGCATGGAGGCCGTGCTGTCTGAACTGGTGTGCGCCTGCCACGCGCGGAAAGGGAACGTTTCCTGCCCGCTGATTGCGTCACTGCAAGACGGAACGAAGCTCGCTGCATCGGCGCGGGGGAGTCACGGGGTGACTACGCCTTAGCGTGCTTTATTTTCCGAATTCTGAGACGACCCCAGGTAGCAGAGCTGCACCGCGAAGCCCAGCCGATTGGCCGGGCCGCGCCGCTGCCGGATGATGGAGAGGTCGCTTTCGCTGAACGTGTAGTGACGGATCAACTCATCCTTGGTGTCCGGCAACGCCAGCAGGCTTTCGCGCTCGGCGGCGGAGAGGATCGAACGGCGGGGCATGCGGTTTCCTTCTTCTTGAAAACGTAGGTTTGTGACAAGCCCGCCAAGGCAACCGGCGCGGCACGGGAATCAAGGCATTGCGATTCTCGAAAAGGCACTGTTGCAAAGTTAGCGATGAGGCAGCCTTTTGTCTTATTCAAAGGCCTTACATTTCAAAAACTCTGCTTACCAGGCGCATTTCGCCCAGGGGATCACCATAATAAAATGCTGAGGCCTGGCCTTTGCGTAGTGCACGCATCACCTCAATACCTTTGATGGTGGCGTAAGCCGTCTTCATGGATTTAAATCCCAGCGTGGCGCCGATTATCCGTTTCAGTTTGCCATGATCGCATTCAATCACGTTGTTCCGGTACTTAATCTGTCGGTGTTCAACGTCAGACGGGCACCGGCCGTCGCGTTTGAGCAGAGCAAGCGCGCGACCATAGGCGGGCGCTTTATCCGTGTTGATGAATCGCGGGATCTGCCACTTCTTCACGTTGTTGAGGATTTTACCCAGAAACCGGTATGCAGCTTTGCTGTTACGACGGGAGGAGAGATAAAAATCGACAGTGCGGCCCCGGCTGTCGACGGCCCGGTACAGATACGCCCAGCGGCCATTGACCTTCACGTAGGTTTCATCCATGTGCCACGGGCAAAGATCGGAAGGGTTACGCCAGTACCAGCGCAGCCGTTTTTCCATTTCAGGCGCATAACGCTGAACCCAGCGGTAAATCGTGGAGTGATCGACATTCACTCCGCGTTCAGCCAGCATCTCCTGCAGCTCACGGTAACTGATGCCGTATTTGCAGTACCAGCGTACGGCCCACAGAATGATGTCACGCTGAAAATGCCGGCCTTTGAATGGGTTCATGTGCAGCTCCATCAGCAAAAGGGGATGATAAGTTTATCACCACCGACTATTTGCAACAGTGCCATCAATGGCCTATGGCGAGTATGTTTCGGTGACCCCGTTCTTTAACTGGGTGCACCTATGGAACACCGGTGCCGCATTCAGTCTTTTTGCGAATGGTGGAGGCTGGCAGCGCTACTTTTTTATCGGAATCGCGGTAGTGGTCTCGATTTTTCTGATCAAGCTGATCCTTGAAAATCGTCATAAAGGAGAAGCCATCGCTTACAGTCTTATCCTCGGTGGCGCCATGGGCAACCTGATTGACCGGGTCTTTCGCGGCTATGTTGTGGATTCCTTTGATTTCTATTGGCGAGACTGGCATTGGCCGGCCTTCAACCTGGCTGATATTGCAATTGTCCTCGGTGCCTTACTTTTCGTTTCCAGCAGCTTGTTGGGTAAAAAAGCAAACACCAATGCCGAGCCGGATGGATCTGACTGACACCTACGCCTATACAACACCATGACCGAACTTCCCGACAACATCCTTCACCTGCCGCAATACCAAGTACTGGGCTGCAAATCAACCGACGACGAAATGCACTTCCAGGTGGACGTGCCCGATCCCATCGCCTGCGAGGAATGCGGCGTGCAGGGTGAGTTCGTACGGTTCGGCAAGCGTGACGTTCCCTATCGTGATCTGCCCATCCACGGCAAGCGGGTCACTCTCTGGGTGGTCCGCCGCCGATACACCTGCCGGGCCTGCAAGACAACATTCAGGCCCCAGCTACCGGAGATGGTGGACGGATTCCGTATGACACTGCGGCTGCATGAGTACGTGGAGAAGGAATCCTTCAACCACCCCTACACCTTTGTGGCGGCACAGACCGGCCTGGACGAGAAGACGGTGCGCGACATCTTCAACGCCCGCGCCGAGTTCCTGGGGCGCTGGCACCGCTTCGAGACGCCCCGCATCCTGGGCATTGACGAGCTATACCTGAACAAGCGCTACCGCTGCATTCTGACCAACATTGAGGAGCGAACCCTGCTCGACCTGCTGGCCACCCGCCGCCAGAACGTGGTGACCAACTACCTGATGAAGCTGAAAGACCGGCAGAAGGTCGAGATCGTCAGCATGGACATGTGGAACCCCTACCGGGCAGCGGTCAAGGCTGTGCTGCCCCAGGCCCGTATCGTGGTCGATAAGTCCCATGTGGTGCGCATGGCCAACGATGCCCTAGAGAGAGTGCGCAAGGGCCTCAGAAAGGAGCTGAAACCGTCCCAGAGCCGGACTCTCAAGGGAGACCGGAAAATCCTGCTGAAACGCGCTCACGAAGTCTCAGACCGGGAGCGCCTCATCATGGAGACCTGGACAGGCGCGTTCCCGCAACTGCTGGCCGCCTACGAGCACAAGGAGCGCTTCTACGGCATCTGGGACGCCACCACACGGCTCCAGGCAGAAGCCGCCCTGGACGAGTGGATAGCCACCATCCCGAAGGGCCAAAAGGAAGTCTGGAGCGATCTGGTCAGGGCAGTGGGAAACTGGCGCGAAGAGACCATGACCTACTTCGAGACGGACATGCCCGTCACCAACGCTTACACGGAGTCCATCAACCGACTGGCCAAGGACAAGAACCGTGAAGGGCGCGGTTACTCCTTCGAGGTGATGCGGGCACGAATGCTCTACACCACGAAGCACAAGAAGAAGGCACCGACTGCGAAGGTCTCTCCTTTCTACAAGAAAACCATCGGTTACGGACTGCCGGACTTCGCAGAGGAACTCAACTACGGAGTCGATCTATCAACCATCTGAGGGTGGTATCAGATTGATGGGGTGAAGGTGCCCCATCAACCATTAAATCCGTATACCCTTAATATAAAATAGCGTGTATCATAGTCGTTTTGGTCGCCATGAGCGATAATATAGTCATTCGCACCCTGAGAATTACACTTTGAAGTGATTCAGGGTATGCGCTTACTGGTTACGAATATTGAGCGAGAATCATGCGATGATCGCCGCTTTTCTTTCGAGCCAGTAGGTGCTCCACGTTCGCTAACGAATACTCAGGGCATGCAGATAACTGCTGGCTATATTTCTTTCGAAGAGCGTGGAATGCATACCAATCCCCGATAAAAAGGAGTTGGTGATGACTGAGACTAATCAATTTGCTGCGCACGTTGGTCTGGACTGGGCAGATAAAAAGCACGATGTCTGTGTTCAGTTTAAAAACGGTGAACGCACATTCCATGTGATTGAACATACGCCGGAAGCGCTTGATGTCTGGCTTACCGAGTTACACCAGAAGGTAAAAGGCAGGATCGCTATCGCCGTTGAGCTGAAGAAAGGTCCCGTGGTGTATGCTCTTCAGAAATATCCATTTATCACCGTTTTCCCCGTCCACGCTTTGTCTCTGGCTCGTTACCGGCAAGCCTTCTCGCCCAGCGGTGCTAAAGATGACCCGCAGGATGCCGAGCTGGCATTAGAGTTAATGCTGCGTTATCCCCAAAAGATAAAAGCCATTGAACCCGACAATGCCGATATCCGGTTACTCCAGCAACTGGTTGAGCAGCGTCGTCAGTTGGTTGAAGATAAGCGCCGTTTTGTGAACCGGCTAATCAACACACTCAAACAGTATTATCCTCAGCCCCTGGAGTGGTTCTCACATCGGGGTAGCTTGCTATTGTGTGAACTGATTATGCGATGGCCCAGTCTGCAACAACTAAAACGAGCCAGGCGAGACACGATCCGCAACTTTCTCAATGCCAAAGGTGGCCGCGCAATGGCCCTTACCGAGCAGCGTGTTGTGAGTATTGATAACGCCATTCCGTTGACGACAGACCCGAGTGTTATAGAGGCTAATGCTTTGATGGCAACAGCACTGGCGACACAAATTAAAGTCGTGAGTGAAATCATCAAAACCTATGACGAACGAATCGAAACGCTGTTTGACACATTGCCAGATTCGGGGCTGTTCAAATCACTTCCGGGCATGGGGCCGTGTTTGGGACCACGAATGCTTGCTGCACTTGGTGATAACCGTGACCGGTTTAACAGCGCTGAAGAAATTCAAAACTACGCAGGTATTGCACCGGTGACAGAACGAAGTGGCCAGAAATCCTGGGTTCACTGGCGATGGCAGTGTGCCAAGTTCGTCCGGCAAACCTTTGTTGAATGGGCTGCCAAGACGGTTAACTCATCATACTGGGCCAGACTTTATTATCGGGGACTGCGAGAAAAAGGAAAATCTCACCAGTCTGCAATCCGGGCTCTGGCCTTCAAATGGATAAGGATCATTTACCGCTGCTGGAAGACCAAGACCCAGTACGATGAAGCGAAGTATTTGCTGGCACTGGAAGCGCGAAAGTCGCCCTTACTGAAGCCATAAAAAAGCTTGTCGAATGTCTCAGGGCGTGAAGCGGACGGACACTCTTCCTGCCGGGTTTGTACGTTTCGAGCATACCCTCGCAGAAATGCCGCTAATGCTTTATGCCGGGCTTGGGTATACAGAACGTTTCCCGGACTACTGGGAACAGTTTCCCCCACCTACGGGCCTGACGGCACCTCAGACGCGTTTGATAAAGTGAAAACCAAAAAAACGACCCAGCTTGATATTGGCGCACAGTATTCCGACAAGCGTACTAACGCCTGGGTTTCTGCTTATGTCGGTCGCGTAAATGATTTTTCCTTTTCCGCTACGATCCCAACGATGCGTATATCAGCCAGGTCGATAATATCAACGCTACTATCATTGGAGGCGAGGCCGGTATCAGCTATAAGCTGACCGACAGCTGGAAAATCGACGCCAGTCTGGCCTATTCCAGGGGCAGAACACGGAAGATGGTAAAACCCTTCCGCAAATGCCACTTATCTAATCCCGTCTGGGATTGTCCTGTGAAAGTGGTAACTGGAGCAGCACCGGGCTGCTACGTCTGGTCAGAAGCCAGTATCGGGTGGCGATTAATGAAGGTAATGTGATGGCAAAGATTTTGACAGCAGCGCCGGTGTCGCCGTGGTTTCCGCCAATGCCGCTTACCTTGTGAACAAGTACTTTAAAGTGAGCGCCGGTGTCGATAATCTTCTAGACAAGGATTACAGCGAGCATTTCAACCAGGCGGGTAACAGTAGCTCTGGCTACTCCGCCAATACCTCCGTTAACGAACCAGGAAGAACATTCTGGGGCAAAATTAATGTGACATTCTGACCGGTCCCGGTTCGAAAGGGCCGGGTTGTTTATTCATAAAAGATGAGGAAATTGTTATGTTGAAAATTCTCAAAACCCCGGAAGAGAAAAAATTTCTTATTGCTGTGGCTTGTGTGTTTATCGTTGCGGCATGCGTGGTGTCAAAAGCCGCATTCCAGGGTGTGGAAAACCAGTACAATCTGCCAATGGAAACCTGGGACATATCCCTGTTTATCATCCAGGGCGCATGGGTGGCCATTTACACCCTTATGTTTACGATTGTAGGCTCACTGCCCTTTGGCTTTTATTTCCTGGGGCCCAGGGATGAAAAGAGTTAGCAGAGCTTTAACCTCATAACCTTAAGCCGATACTTTGAGGGCCTTAACCGAAATGTGCCAGAGCTATTCGCACTGGCACATGCAGATCGAAATAGTTCTGATTGATTTTGTCGTACAATCTGAGAGTCAGGCTTGATAAACTCATGACCTCTGCTTCCATTCATTGACCACATATCCCAACGTTTTCGGTTCGCCGTTACGCACCCATGCTATAAATTCCCGGTCAAATCGAAACGCCTTACTGCACTCCGCCTTCATGAAACGACGAACGTTCTGCGTATTGTTGTAAGAAAGGTCAACAACGGTGTCCCGGGTTAACAATGCGCTGTGCCAGTTCATAGAATTTAATCTCTTAGAGATAACGGAATGCCCAAGATGCTATACACGACCCCACATAATCAGCATCAGCTGGCTTGCTGAGAAGATGATCGGCATCATCCAGTGAAATAAAGCTCTTTGGATGTTTCGCAGCCGCATAGATCTTTTCAGCCTGATCGATTGAGACCGTATCGTCCTGAGGAGCATGAAATATAAGCAGTGGTTTTTGCATCATAAAAATCTTGTCCGCAACGTTATGTCGTTTAAGATCATCCAGCATTTGCTTTTTTATTGTAAATTGACGTCCAGCAAGACTGACAGGGAAAGACCCGTTTGTTTCAATGTGTTTAATGTCATCTTCGAACAATCGCGTCAATCGCGACAGTTCCCCAGGGGAACCGATCGTGGTAACCACTCTGGCTTCCGGCACTTCGCCTGCGATAGCAAGAATCGCGGTGCCGCCAAGACTGTGACCAATCAACAATGCGGGCGCTTGATATTTCAGTCGAAGCATATCGATTGCAGAACGCAGATCGCTGAGATTGGAGGAAAAATTAGTATTACTAAAATCGCCCTCACTGTTTCCGAGTCCTGTAAAGTCGAAACGCAGAACCGCAATTCCCTGTGCGAGTAGTTGTCGTGTAATGCGGGAAGCAGAGCGCAAGTCCTTGCCGCAAGTGAAACAATGTGCAAACAGGCTGTAAGCTTTTATCTCTCCCACGGGTTCTTCCAGCAGCGCACAAAGTTCATGTCCTTCATTATTGGTAAATGTGAATCGTGTCTTAGTCATTTGTGTTCCATTTAACTGCTTATATAAAATAAAATTACTTGATCAGGTTAGGAATCTTTCTGGCCAGCCCCGAATGAGTGAAGAAACTCAGGACTGGCAGACTGAAAAAATAATTATCGGATAATCATCTCTGGGTCCAGTTGCTTGTCTGAGAGCCTTTTATTATTTCGAACAAGCATCATTCGAAAATACAATAAGGAAATTTTTAGATCTTTAAACTGAATGCGGAACCGGTAATTTAAGTTTTTAAATTTTTTAAACAAGAATGCTGAAAAGTTTAATCATTAATAAAGATGACACTGATGATGTATGTTACAAAAAGCGAAGTGCTTGATGCCAGCAACAGGGAAATTATTGATTCCGCTGTGATATAAGAAAAATAATTATAGTTTTTGGCAGGGCTGTTTTTTGTCCAGGTAATCACCTTGGGAAGAACCAAATGATAAATTATCTAACATCACCAGTATAAATAAATTTTCAGATAGCTATATGTTAAAAAAATGAGCACCCGGGAGTGCTCCAAATATGGCAATCATGAGATGAGAAAGAATCTGAGACATTTTCCATGACCGCCCCCGGCCCACATCTTATGAATGAGGTTTCATTAGGGATGCAGGGCCATCGAAATTTTTAACGATGGCTTAATAAAAATGAGTGGCAACTATATGAGGGTAAAACTTACTTCTGAACCTGACGAACTGCAGCAAGTGCACGGGAGGAATATACCATTGCGGCACCCGTATTCAGGTTTATCGCCACGCTGAGTGCCTCGGTTAATTCTTCTTCCGTCACGCCAGCTTTAACAGCAGCCTCAGCATGAGCGGCGATGCAACCATCGCAGCGCGTGGTGATGGCTACAGCGACGGAGATCAGCTCACGCGTTTTTTCATCAAGATGGCCGGTTTTTTGCGGTGCAGCAGACACAGCCATCAGTGCTTTCATTGTTTCAGGAGCGGCCTTTGCAAAATCAGATACATTAGACAGTGTTTCTTTACGGTATTCATTCCAGTTCATATCTATTTTCCTATTTATTGATTAAAAGCGTAAGAGTTTGTTCAAAGCTCTGTCTGAACACGTCTTCATTTCTGACCGGTCGCGCGACAATGCAAGCACCTTCGCACAACGTCAGAATCATCATAGCTGCCTGATGGATGTTAATTTCAGATTTAATTTCTCCAGAATCAACACCTTCGTTCAGCGTTTTTTCAAGCCAGTTCACCTGACAATCAAAATAAATCGTTACCTTTTCTTTCATGTTTACCGGCAAATTATCCAACTCTGCGGACAGTGCGCAGCAAAGTGGTAATTGGGAGTTGCGAAAACTTTCAATAAACAAGTCAATATATGCTCTGATACGATTTACACAGCTTTTATTATTTTCGTCGATTGCTGTGAGGCTTTGCTCCTGTTTTTGCAACGATTCCAGTATAGCTGTTTCGCCCAAGATATCCTTCGTCGGGAAGTGATGATGAATACTTGCCTTAGTAATTCCAATTATTTTAGATAAATCCGCATAACTGAATGAAGAATATCCTTTACCACACATAAGCGCATTTGCTTCAAACAGAATTTTATCACGAGTCATCACAGCCATTGGTTACTCCTTAAGGAAATCATTAAAAGAATTACCCAGATTCCCTATTTTCATAACAGTCGCTGCAAGCTCATGACTGGATGGAAATCCTAATGATAAGCTTGTTGGTCTTTGGCACCCATCAGGTCTCTGCTGAGTTCGCTGATACTTTTGGGGCCATAAGCTCGTTTCACTAACTGTCCCTGCCGAAAAAATAAGGTAACCGGGATACTTGCAATATCATACTTCCAAGTCAGTGTTGGCGCGAGGATGACATTAACCACCCCTGTCCTGATATCTTCCGGAAGCTGGCGTGCGAACTCCCTGAAAAAAACATCTGATTGCCTGCACGGTGCACACCAGTCAGCATAAAGCCGCACGACCGAGACACCGCTGTACCTTTCAATTTCACAAAAATTATTTTCGTCGTATTTCTTTAGTTCGCTCATACACCCCTCTGATTTTTGACTCTGACCAAACAGATGCGTGTTTCATGACCATGAATCAATTCTAACCATCTAGTAGGTAGATTGCAAGCGATGTTGTATTCTACTGCTGGCAGGTCGTTACACTCCGGGTCAGTGATGCCCGTTATCAGTTTTTTACTGCTGATATCAGAAGGTAGGGCTCTTTTTTCGGCACACCGCGATCGGGACTGTTACAGATCATGTTCTGTGAATCGGCTGCCTGCAACCGGTGTCTCAGCCTGGCGTGCTTTGTTCAATGAATACAGTATTTATAAAATGTTAGAGGGAATCAGTATGTCGTCAGCACTGCGAAAAGTGGATTTAAATCTGTTGCTTATTTTCGATTCAATATATCGCCATGGAAGTGTGGCAGAAGCATCCCGGGAACTCGCTCTCAGTCCTTCCGCGTTGAGTCATGCGCTTAACCGCTTACGGCAGGCGTTAGGGGATCCGCTGTTTATTCGGACTGGGGGGCGCATGTTGCCGACGGTGAAAGCGACAGGGATGGCCATTAACATTTCCAGTGCACTGAGAAGCATTTCATTCTGCCTGCATGATTCTGAACGCTTCGAGCCAGAAAATAGCCAGGCGACATTTACAATTGCGGCAACAGATTACACCGCTGCAGTGATCCTGCCTGCATTGGTTGCCCGGGTTAACCATCTTGCGCCAGGGATAACTATCAGGCTTATCTATTCGCGTGACTTTAACGCCAACGACGACCTGCTCTCTGGTAAAGTCGATTTTGCATTAGGTTTTGAAGAAGAAGAAAAACATTCCCGGAACGGTATCGAATCCATGTCATGTTTCACTGATGATTACGCCGTGGCTGTACGTCGGGGACATCCGGAAATCACGAATGTACTTACGCAAGAGCTTTACCTGCGTACGGGGCATGCTGTTGTGCGGGCACTGTTGCAAATAGTCGGTGGTGATAAACTTATCATCCCCTTTTGCTGATGGAGCTGCACATGAACCCATTCAAAGGCCGGCATTTTCAGCGTGACATCATTCTGTGGGCCGTACGCTGGTACTGCAAATACGGCATCAGTTACCGTGAGCTGCAGGAGATGCTGGCTGAACGCGGAGTGAATGTCGATCACTCCACGATTTACCGCTGGGTTCAGCGTTATGCGCCTGAAATGGAAAAACGGCTGCGCTGGTACTGGCGTAACCCTTCCGATCTTTGCCCGTGGCACATGGATGAAACCTACGTGAAGGTCAATGGCCGCTGGGCGTATCTGTACCGGGCCGTCGACAGCCGGGGCCGCACTGTCGATTTTTATCTCTCCTCCCGTCGTAACAGCAAAGCTGCATACCGGTTTCTGGGTAAAATCCTCAACAACGTGAAGAAGTGGCAGATCCCGCGATTCATCAACACGGATAAAGCGCCCGCCTATGGTCGCGCGCTTGCTCTGCTCAAACGCGACGGCCGGTGCCCGTCTGACGTTGAACACCGACAGATTAAGTACCGGAACAACGTGATTGAATGCGATCATGGCAAACTGAAACGGATAATCGGCGCCACGCTGGGATTTAAATCCATGAAGACGGCTTACGCCACCATCAAAGGTATTGAGGTGATGCGTGCACTACGCAAAGGCCAGGCCTCAGCATTTTATTATGGTGATCCCCTGGGCGAAATGCGCCTGGTAAGCAGAGTTTTTGAAATGTAAGGCCTTTGAATAAGACAAAAGGCTGCCTCATCGCTAACTTTGCAACAGTGCCGGCGGAAGACCGCTATGATTAAGGGGGTCAAATTCGGAAGAAAGCCTCACAAGAAGGCTGAATTAGCTAATGAATTGATTAATAAGGACGTACAAGTTAAGGAAGTAATGGAAAAAACGGGTATATCAAGGGCGACCTATTTTAGGCTGAAAAGAAAAACAGCTATTAACTCTAACGAAGGATGAATTCAAAGTGAGTCAATACTTAAAGCTTGGAGATGACCAGTCTCCGGTTCAGTTGGATCCACACAGCGAAGTTGGTGCATTTAAAGTTGTTGGACACTGCTCATGGGCAAAACCAGGAGATAAAATCACTCCTGATTTTTTGCGTTTAAGAATAGAACCTTGGTTAACTGCTCTTTTTCAGTCTGAACACCTAAATATACTTATTGGCGCGGGACTTAGTTCAGCAATCCAAGAGTCAGCGACAGGCACGAAACCTCAAGGCATGGGATGGATTAATGATCTCAAAGTTTGCAAGGCTGAAATAGATAGTTATGTAGCTAAAACAGCTGAAGCCTCAGGAAGAGGAAGAGGTAATATTGAAGACCAAATCCGTTCAATTAATGAGTTAATTAAAGGATTAGAGATTTTAACTGCGCAAAATCTCCCACTTCCAGAACCGCCTCCTGGTGCTCTCCCATATCGAAATTTAAAAAGTGAGTTAGTTGATTTAAATAATGAGCTAACAAGATGTTTGAAATTATTCTCAGATTCAGTTAGTAATGGGGAAAAGTTAATTCGCGATGCAAAAAACGATTTAAAAACACAAACGTTTAATTATTTAGTAAGTTTTTTGATGAGTTTTTCAAGTCGAACAGCGACAAGGGATCGATTACATATTTTCACGACGAATTACGACAGGATAATTGAAGCAGGAGCTGAAATAGCAGGTATTCGACTAATTGACAGATTTGTTGGTACTATAGCGCCTATTTTCAGATCTTCGCGACTAGAAGTCGACTATCATTATAATCCACCGGGTATTCGTGGTGAACCAAGATATTTGGAAGGTGTGGCGCGCTTTACTAAATTACATGGCTCATTGGACTGGTATACTACCGAAGGAGCCATAAGGCGATTTGGATTACCTTTTGGTGCGAGTTCGGTGGAACCCTTTTTACAAGTGGAGGCTGCTGGAGCAGCGAACTATCATCAATTAATGATTTATCCAAACTCGGTTAAAGACCGAGAAACATCAGAATACCCTTATGTTGAACTATTCAGAGACTTAGCATCTGCAACATGTCGTCCTAATAGTACTTTGGTAACATATGGTTATAGTTTTGGAGATGAACATATAAACCGTGTTATTATTGACATGCTGACAATACCCTCAACGCATATAGTAATAATTGCCTACGGCGATCCACTCGGTAGAATTATGCGCTTTGTAAACGAAAGTGGAAGAAAAGCTCAAATATCTTTATTACTTGGTGACCACTTTGGAGATATCAAGAATTTAGTGGATTTTTATCTTCCTAAAGCAGCGATAGACAGATCATCAATTCGTATGGCAGAACTATTGAAATCAAGGGGTTTATATCGTACAACAATTTCAAATAATAGCGAGGATGCTGAATGAACTCATTTCCGATTGAACAAGGTGAGCAACTCAGGGTCGGCACTGTAGATTTTGTTTCACCTAATGAAATTAGAGCAATATTAGAGATTGACTCACCTGATACTGTTGCTTTGAATGCAGGAACGCCTAGAAACTTTCCAAGAGTAAACAGTTATGTATTAATATCATGTGATAATGGTTACTTAGTTGGGCAAATAGAGTGGCTTGCTGTAGAACATTCGCCTTATCCAAAACAAAGAGATGTTCAAGAATTTGGTTTAGTAAATCTACCATTCCCCCGAAAAAAAATAAGTTTGAATCCGGTGGGAATGCTTAAACGTTTGTCCAAAGATGGTACTGATTATTTCAGATTTCAACGAGGTTCTGAATCGTTTCCTTCTATTGGGGCTGCTATTTTACTACCGACAGATTTACAACTTAGATCAATAGTCGAATCTGGAAATAATAGGCGAGTGATCATTGGACAAAGTCCACTTGCGAACAATGCAAATGTAGCTGTAGATCCTGATAGATTATTTGGTCGTCATATAGCAGTGCTCGGAAATACTGGTAGCGGTAAGTCTTGCTCTGTATCTGGATTAATCCAGTGGTCACTCGAATCTGCATTGGAATCACAAATAAAACCAAATGCCAGATTTATCATCCTAGACCCCAACGGCGAGTATGCACGTGCTTTGGGGCCAACGACGAAATTTAAAGGTAGAGTATTTAAGGTTGAGGCTGAAGGCAGTGAAAACCAATTACAAGTACCCTCATGGTTTTGGAATAGTTCGGAGTGGGCATCATTCACGCAAGCAAGTCCTAAAGCACAACTTCCATTACTAAAACGCTCCTTGAGAGCAATGAGAAATGAAGAATTTGATTTACAAAAGAATATAGATATAGAAGTTAAAAAATACCTAGGTACAATTTTGGTTTCTTTAAAAGCGGATAAATCTAAAGGAGCAGCGGCACTTAATGATTTCCCTGGAGCCAAAAATCTTTTGGCTAAAATTAATATTTGGCGTCAGAGTCTGGAAGAATACAAAGCGAGATTAACTACACCATGCCCTGAGTTAGATAAATTAATCATCTCTATTCAAGATTTTTGTGGGCAAAGAGAAGGCAGATATCCAGATTACAATGCTAAAGTTAGCGCAGTTGATAACATCATAAATGGAGTGTTATCTTCATTTCAGAGCCTTGGAGGCGATGAGTGTGAACTCCTTCCTAAAAACGAGGATATCCCCGTCCCTTTTGACGGAAATAATTTAGTCTCCTATTTAGAGGCGTTAGCACAAGAAAATGGTAGCGAGCAATATGTTGAATATCTAGTAGCTAGAATACGCACAATGCTTGCGGATACAAGAATGAAACCCATAACCAATGACTCAGAGCATAGAGTTGACTTGGCTAATTGGTTAGAAACATATATTGGGAAAGATGGTGATGGTGATAGCTGCGTTTCAATTATTGATCTTTCTTTAGTACCAACTGAAATTACTCATCTTGTGACAGCTGTCATTTCAAGAATTATTTTTGAATCATTGCAACGTTATAGACGACTATATAACAAATCTTTACCTACGGTACTTGTTGCTGAAGAAGCACATACATTTATTAAACGGTATCGTGAGGACAGTGAAAATCAGGATGTCGCAGCTGTTTGCTGTCAAGTATTTGAGAAAATTGCACGAGAAGGCAGGAAATTTGGTCTCGGTATGGTTATTTCTTCGCAACGACCATCAGAATTATCACCTACAGTTTTATCTCAATGTAATACTTTTCTTCTGCATCGAATTAGCAATGACAAAGATCAGGAGCAAGTTCATAAAATGGTACCCGACAATTTGCGAGGATTACTCCGTGAATTGCCTTCATTGCCATCTCAACATGCAATACTGATGGGCTGGGCATCTGAACTTCCTGTCTTAGTTAAAATGAAAAATTTGACGAAAGAGCAGCAACCCCATTCTGATGACCCTGATTTCTGGGATGTTTGGACAAGAAAGGATGCTGATGGGAAATTGGTCGAGAGAACGGCCAATTGGGAAGCTGTTGTAAAGGAATGGCAACAAAATTGAACTGAAGTAGGATGTGAAAACGGGAGGGCAGATCGGAATTGAAGGAACTTTATGCAATCAATCTACTTGGTATTGCGTTCCATCGACCATCAGCCCCATGATCATTGGAGTAGCTGTAAATGCAGCACCTAATAATTAAAATAAAACAATAGGTTAACCTATTAACGTGGTTTTTTACATCGTTGGCCCTCAAACCCCTAAAATCAGAAAAGTATCTTTCCAGACCTGTCAAATGGAAGCATTAACAAATCAGTTAACAAAACGGACAATATAGTAAAAAGTGGCTGGTAAGCATACTAACCACCTGATAGGCAGGTAGCAGCATAAAAGGGGAACCGAGTAATGAAAGGCTGTATCACCCGAAAAAGGTGTTTTCAGAGATGCACTATATGATGGAATAACAAGTTTTTGCAGATACTACCGGCGTAGAGGATGTCCCGAACACCTATAGCTGGAGTATCGATATTCACGGCATAATACGAATAAACCGAATGGGATATAAATATGGCAATTATTTTGGGTGTTTTATTTGTGATAACATTAACACTTAGCATCTATCAGTTGCGGAAGATAAGAAGACTATCATCCCGAATTAACACATTGGAATCCGTTATCCTGGGTGAACGGACGGGAAAGACAATTCCTTATGAATCGTTGCACCTTCTCAATATTTTGAGATTACAGGCACGACAATGGACTAGTTCGGAGGAAAATCCCGCTTTATTAACTATCCGGCCAGTTTGTATTGAACTGCTGGATGATTATATGTCTAAACTTTTAGCTTCTATTCCAGAATTGAATTTGATGATAGAACCTCGTCCTTCATATGCATCGCTATACAGTATCAATTCTGTAATGTTCTACATCGATAGTGAGAAACATGAAAAGTTGCCTATTCGCTTTCATTGCGCCAATCAAGACCTCGCAGAGCGCATTGCAAACTTGTTGCTATCGAAGGGCATTGAAGCTCGCGCAGCGATTGAAATGTCACACGTAGATTAGCCTGATATAAATAGATGGGCATTCTGTCCGGGTTGTTTATGCAGCCCTGTTTACAATGCACTGAATAAAACGGACAGCAATAACATAAGCCGTTAGCAAAAATCCCTCAATCAGAACCGTGGAAACAGCGACAGTCGTAAAATCCGTTGTTAGCTTGATCGCTGCTACTATCACCAGTCCGCCAAAAAGAATGCAGCGGGTAGCGATAGTTTCACGTTGAAACCAGCTAAAGAAAGCGCCCGCGATAATGACCAGGGAACAGTAAATCGAAAAAAGAAGTGTCATCATATTCTGTTATCCTATCTAACACAGAAAAAACTGGCCAGAAGCTTTTGAAACATATATGGAAATCAATCAGAGCACGTCTAACGAGCACGGTCTTATATATTCAATAACTATACATGTTGCTTATCATCATAAATGGATTTGGTATAGAGTGGCCAAAGAAAAAGGTAACAACAGTGGCAAGGACAACACAGGCTAACAATATCCACTCAAACTTTTCTGGAATGAATAATACCCGGATGGAACCTGCTGCGATAGTGCCACCAACTAAACCACCAATCAACGCTTCAGAAATTGTTGATAGTTCCATAAATTAAGTCTCCTGGTGTTTGGAGGGCTTCGGGAAGTTGCACCAGCTTATTCGCCAGACGCGTCCACTCACGTTAATAATAAAATCTGTCAGAAAACAACTCTACCAGAACCGTTGAAACTTCGATAAAAAAAGGACGCTGTTTTGAGGGCGTTTTCTATGCAAGTTATTTACAATGTTTCAGGCAATTACTTCACTACCGTAAGTTTTCGTTCGACAAACATTCAGATCCCATAGTTTGCGCTGGAACTGACCTATGTGGACGAGATCTGCTGTAGGTCTGTAGGGATTGGGGGCCATAGAGTAAATCTGGCATTTTTAGCTATAAAGTAATGATTGGGCTACACGTATGTAGGTTTTAAGGTTATGTTATCTCTGCCTCGTAATTCTGCGAGCACCTCATTAGGGAATAATATGAGTAACTTAAACCACATGGATAGAACCGTAACACAATACGTAAACACTAAAGTATTAGTGGCGCGTTTAGTACATCTTAGCGCCACTATCAGAAAGCTTGAATCCTACCAATCGTCATCTTGGGCAGATAGAGCTCTCCATGATTTATATGCAGAACTTCAGCGAATTTGGCCACAGGTGGAAGAGTATTATACTCAGATGCCAACATACCAAATGGAACGTGAGTTTTACGCTGAACTCGTGCAAATAAAGATAAAGGCTGAAGAGTACCTACGTAGAACTAAGCAGGAACAATAAAACAATTCGTTTTTGGGGAGCCCGGTGGGCTCCTTTTTTGTGATGGTTCAATCCGGTGACGTGGGGTTACCGAGCTGGCGCATTCCCACGATTCGCACCTGATGGATTACCGGTTTTACTTGGTCAGTTCTAACCGGCGCTGATAACGCTCCCAGCGCATGACGAGATTCGCCGGGTCTATCGGACGGCAAAGCCCGGTAATCACATGGCCATCGTATTGCTGCAAATCGGGATCTTCGGCCTGCGCGACAGGGTCAACGTGGACGGTCAACGTCTCCGGGCAAATGGCAAGGACGTTGTCGTCAAACAGCCGGTGCAGATCGATACGAAGCAGCAAGCCATTACTCCAGTGATCCAGACCACCAGCACTATGCTCTACCAGGTGTGCGGCCTCTGTCCTGCGGCGTAAGCTTGCTCCTGTAATCACGCAGCGGTCGTTACAGTTTCGACGGACGGTAGCAGCGAAATCAGCCTGATCCGGCCTGGTCACCACGCAGGTTGTAGAGCCTTCACGTTTAGGGTGCGCCAGGGGCGCAACAGACGGTTCCTGCATGGAGACGCGGGATTGTTCAACTTCGACGGAGATCAGGGCTGGCTGGGGTGCTGGCTGCGATTCTCGCACTACATCGTGCGTAATGCCGTTGGTTTCCGCTTCTTTAAGCTTTCCGACCTGGCTTGCTGCGGCCAGCGCACGGTCACGCGCTTCCTGCTTTTCTTCCTTCGTCCATTTACGTTTGGCAGGTTCGTGTGTGGGAGCCGGGAGATTATCTGGTTCATTGACCGGCACAGGGTCAACCATCTTTTTGCCTTGCATTGACTCAGCCATAAACCGGCGAGCCAGCACATCAGCGCGTAGTCCCGTATCGCGATGCTCATAAAGATAGGTGCGAAATTCCGTCACACGTCCGCCCACCAGCTTAATGGCCTCACTCATTCCGGCCTTGTTGATGGAAGCGCTACTGGTTTTCAGGTTGGGCAAACCGTACTGACGTGGGTTTTCTTTCTGGGTGCTTTCAGCGCCGGTCAGACGGCTCTCTCTGATTTTTCCATTATGCCGGGTCGGTGAATCGCCATTCGGATGTTCAGGAGATCGCCAGGTGTCTGCGGGAGGCGTATACGTTGTACCGTTCTTCTGGGCCATGTAGGCGAGCACTTCCCGCATATCAACACGGGTCTTTTTGCGCTCGGCAATACCTTCATCAATCTGACGTTCAAGATCCGCTCGCTTCTCTTTGTGCAGGCGGCGCGATTCCAGTACGGTTTCGTTATCATTCAGGCGTTCTACTATCTCACCGGTATTTAAATTCTGGTTTGCCAGTTCGCGCACCATGCTCAGCACTAAATCGCCCATTGGATGCCGGGTTGTGATACCCAGGCGCTCAAACGCCCGGTTGGTGATCTCGTTTCTGCGGGTTTGATTGGCCAGTTCCGTGATCTTCTTCAGGCGCTCGATTTCGGCAAGCTGTGCCCGCTTCATCAATTCGCTGCCGGTTAGCATGGCAACAATCTGAACCTGACTCTCACCCTTCAGTAAGTGCTCGGTGATGAATGTAGAAAGAGCTGCCCGCCCACCGTGATTTTTAGGGATACCCAGCGTGGCCAGAATGTCTCTCTTTAGAATATTACGCAGGTTAGCGGCCTTTTTTTCCGCTTCATGTTTGGCCTGCATGTCCCGGCTATGCTGCTTACGTTCGGCCCGGGTTTTCTTCACCTTCACTTTCGTCGTCACTACTCTTTACCTGGCAGGGCATCATCATCATTGATACCGGTCGCGGAGGCCTGCGGTCGTTACCTATCCCCCGCCGCTGGCCGCACATTTGATGGCGAGAGTATACCTGCTCTGTCGGCAGCGCGTCTTTTCTTGTCTTCATATATGCAAAATTAGTCCAACATACAAATGCGATCAGGGTCAACACCCCCGCGTCCACCCTGCAAAGCGCCCTTGACCTTTATGCCCACTGAAACCCTCGCGCCCCCGGCCCCTCTTTTTTTTCTCTTTTTTTCTCTCTTTTTCTCATATTTTCTCGCATGGCTCATCCAGCGACCGGAGTCCCTATGTGGGGTTTGCAGGAACCGGACGGAAAGACCGGCACGGCCCGGTTGCCGCAGGCGGGGGAAATGGCCAGACCGGGCACGGCGGTTTCTTTTTAAAATGGTGGGCCCGGGCAGAATGGTTACCCCGGGCACGGGCCCGATCCTGAAAACGACACGGAGGTTTCAGGTACGGCTCCCCTTTCTGCCCCAAGCGAAGCGCAGGGGCAGAAAGGGGAAGTTTATTTGTATGTTGGACTAATAGAGGGTGATTTACGTGAATTCGGGGTTTGGGGAGCAATGGAACCAAAAACCAACGTAAGCCCTACCAACGCTTTTCGGTGTCTTCTTCCCAGGCGCCCATCTCGACAAAACAGTTGCGCATGTCGGCCTCCTGGCTGATCTCGGTCAGCAGGTCATGCACGCTCTTGTCCAGCTCATCGTCGCTCCGATACGGAATGGTCAACTCATAGTGGCCGGCATCCAGCCGCTTCATGCCATAGGGCTCCAGGCAGTAGCGCTCAATGTTCTCCGTGGCCCGCTTCCGGCCGCGCACGAACTTGCTGTTATTCACCACCGCGAGGCGCAGGGTGACGGTGGCCACCCGCTCGGCGGCGGGCGGCTCTGCCGGCGACGCGGCCGAAGGCTGCTGGTCGCGTGACCTGGCGCTCTTCTGGTACGCGCCGATCTCGACACCACGGTGGCGCAGGTAGCTGTACAGCGTGCTCTTGGAGATGTGCAGCTTCTCGCCGATCGCGCTGACGCTCAGGCGACCTTCGCGGTAGAGGGTTTCGGCCGCCATGGCGGTGGCCTCAGCCTTGGCTGGCAGGCCCTTGGGACGGCCACCGATCCGGCCACGCGCCCGTGCGGCCGACAGACCCGCCTGAGTCCGCTCGCGGATCAGCTCGCGCTCGAACTCCGCCAGCGAGGCGAACAGGTTGAACACCAGGCGGCCTTGGGCGTGGGTGGTGTCGATGGGGTCATTCAGGCTCTGTAAGCCGACCTTGCGCTCTGCCAGCTCGCCGACCAACTCGACCAGGTGCTTGAGGGAACGCCCAAGGCGATCCAGCTTCCAGATCACCACGGCATCACCCGGCCGCACGTTGGCCAGCAGTTTGTCCAACTCCGGCCGGGCGCTTTTCGCGCCGCTGGCGATGTCTTGGTAGATGCGTTCGCACCCGGCCTGTTTCAGGGCATCGACTTGTAGGTCGGCTTTCTGATCCCGAGTGCTCACTCGCGCATAACCGATCTTCATCAAAAGTACTGTTTACTCGACTACGTTAGTAATAGTTGAACTTTGATTAAGCGTACCAGTTATTTGAACCGTAGCGCGGGGAGCTTAACGAACCGAGCTGTCATTTTCAGAAGACGACTGCACGGAATATCAGGAGTCGGCTGCACTGGTGGATTGCAGCGCGGTGTACAGGGCCGTCTTGCTCACCTTGAGCCGTGTAGCGGCCTCTCGGACATTAAGCCCGTTGGCGATGTGCTCCCGCGCTCGCTGCAACTTGTCGGCGGTGACAACCGGCTTTCGCCCGCCCTTCCTCCCACGAGCGGCGGCGGCAGTCAACCCGGCCTTGGTGCGCTCGCGGATCAAGTCGCGCTCGAACTGGCCCAGCGCGCCGAACACGTGGAAGATGAGCCGCCCGCCTGGCGTGGTGGTGTCGATGGCTTCCGTCAGAGAACGGAAGCCGACGCCTCGCGCTTCCAGCGCGCCTATCGTTTCGATTAGGTGCGGCATAGAGCGCCCGAGCCGATCCAGCCGCCAGACGGCCAGCACGTCGCCGTCGCGCAGGTAGGCCAGCGCATCAGCCAAGCCGGGGCGGTCGGCCTTGGCCCCGGAAGCCGTGTCCTCGAAAACGCGCTCGCAGCCTGCCTTGCGTAGCGCATCCGTCTGCAAGGCGGTGTCCTGTTCCGCCGTCGATACCCGCGCATAGCCGATCAGTGCCATTTGCCGCCTCTCTTGTCCGTCATTCCGTCCGCCTATCTTAATGTCCGACAACCCGTTGTGCAATAACTTTGCTGGACAGTGTCCGGCATGGCCGACTAATGATCGTTTGACGGACATTGACGGTAAGGCATTTTTGCATTACTATGTGAAGCATCAACCTTGATTGCGAGGGCAAACCACCATGACCACATTGACCGTTACCGCACGGGGACAAGTGACGTTTCGGAAGGACGTACTGCAACACCTCGGCATCAGGCCAGGCGACAAGATCGAGCTGGACTTGTTGCCAGACGGTCGGGGCGTGCTCAAGGCGGCACGGCCCGCAGGGACGATAGCCAACTTTGTCGGCCTGCTCGCGGGCAAGACGCAGAAGGTTGCCACCATCGAAGAAATCAACGAGGCGGCGGCGCAAGGCTGGGCAGGTAAGCAATGAAGGTCGCAGTCGATACCAACGTCCTTGTGCGTGCGGTTGTGCGTGACGATCCCGCACAAGCGGACGTTGCCGCCGCAGTCTTGACCGACGCCGAGTTGATCGCGGTCGCGCTGCCGTGCCTATGCGAATTTGTTTGGGTGCTGCTGCGTGTCTACGGCTTCCAGCAAGCCGACGCGGCCAGCGCGATCCGGGCACTACTGGCCGCCGCGAATGTGGAAGTGAACCGGCCTGCCGTGGAGGCTGGCTTGCTGGTGCTCGACGCGGGCGGAGACTTTGCCGATGGCGTCATTGCCTACGAAGGCAACTGGCTTGGCGGGGAAACCTTCGTTTCCTTCGATAAGAAGGCGGTGGCACTTCTCACGGCGCAAGGGCAATCAACGCGCCTTTTGTGACGGACATGAGCATGAACGAATTCCGCCGACTGGCCGCGAAGATCGACCAACACATGCAGCAGCTTGCCGCCCAGGGTGTCAGCGAGGCCCATGCCATCATCAATCGCATGATGGGGTACGGGCCTGACCTGCACAGGATTTGGGTCGGCACATCCGATCAGCAGCTCATGGCGCTGTCCCGCGAGTTCCCAGGGTTCTACCGCTACGCCCGCATCATGGAAGAGGCATCCGAAGCCGAGCGCCGCAAGGCTTCGCGGCCCTATGACGGCATGGCCGAGTTCTCCGAACAGCACAAGCAAATGGGCGCGCAACTGCTGACCACGGCGGCCACGCTTGAGCGTGGCTACCAGGCGTTTCGTGCGAGCGGCAGTCTCCAAGACTTCCGGCCTCAGCTCGACGAGCTGGGCCGCCTGCATCGGCAATGGCTGTCCGACCTGGAAGCCTTCAAAGACTCGCTGCGCACGCAGGGCGCAGAACCCAAGGTGCTGGAATACGTGAACGAGGCTTTCGGCCGCCTGGCCGAGCGCATCAAGCAGCTTGCCGGTTGATCGCCGGAATTTTCGGCGGTTCCGGCTTTGTCGCGCCGTGCACAAGAGTTCTGAGCAATTCCGATCTCTCGCGGCGCTTCGTGCATAGAACTTCTGACCGTTCCCGGTCAGAAGTTCTATGCACACACGGCGGCCAGCCCAGTGAACTGGTGCAGTCGCCTTCTGAAAACGACACGGCGATTTTGTCGCAAAAATCAGGAATTTCGCGACAAATTGATCGCGCCCCGGAATGCGAAGCCCCGCTGTCGGCCATTGTCTGAAGTTCCTCACGGGCAGGCGCTTGATACTTTACTAACTTGTCTGTAAAGTTTGGCTACTCTCACTGAATGGTGCTATCATGCCTGCCGCCCACTCGAACCGCTGGGTTCTTCTGGTGACCGTCGCCGCCGGTCTCCTGCTTATCGCTCTGGACAATTCGGTCCTCTACACGGCCCTGCCTACCCTGACGCGCGAGCTTGGCGCGACGGCAACGCAAGGGTTGTGGATCATCAACGCATACCCCCTCGTCATGGCCGGCCTGCTGCTCGGCACCGGGACGCTGGGTGACAGGATCGGTCACCGGCGCATGTTCCTCATCGGCCTCGTGCTGTTCGGTGTCGCGTCGATTGTGGCGGCCTATTCGCCTACAGCGGAAATCCTGATCGGGGCGCGGGCCTTTCTGGCGGTCGGCGCGGCGGCGATGATGCCCGCGACACTCGCCCTCATCCGCGTCACCTTCGAGGATGACCGGGAACGCAACATCGCCATTGCGATCTGGGGGTCGTTGTCGGTCGTCGGCGCTGCGCTCGGACCGATCATCGGCGGTTTTCTGCTCGGCCATTTCTGGTGGGGGTCGGTGTTCCTCATCAATGTGCCGGTAGTGGTCGCTGCCTTCATTTCGGCGCTGATCGTTGCGCCGAAGGTGGCCGGCGATGCGACCAAGCCTTGGGACGTGGTGTCGTCGTTTCAGGCATTGGTGGCGCTGTCGGCTTTTGTGATCGCGATCAAGGAATCTGCCCATGCCGGGCAGTCGTGGGCCGTCCCCGCTATTTCGCTGCTGGTTGCCATCCTCGCCGGAGCGCTGTTCGTCCGCCGGCAACTGCGCCTGCCGTTCCCGCTGCTCGACTTCTCGATCTTCCGCAATGCCGCGTTCACATCGGGCGTTCTAGCGGCCGCGTTCTCCCTGTTCGCCATCGGCGGTGTTGAGCTTGCTACGACGCAACGCTTCCAGCTCGTTGCGGGCTTCACGCCGCTGGAAGCCGGGATGCTGGTTTCGGCGGCGGCGCTCGGATCATTGCCGACTGCGCTGCTCGGTGGTGCATTCCTGCATCGTATTGGCCTACGTATCCTTATAGCTGGCGGGCTTGCGGCGGGATCGCTGGCGGTCCTGCTTGCGACATGGGGCATCACTCATGGCCTTGGCTGGCTGATCGCCGGTCTGGCGCTGACCGGTGCCGGCGTAGGTGCAACAATGTCGGTGGCATCAACGGCTATTGTGGGCAATGTGCCTGTGCATCGCGCCGGCATGGCGTCGTCGGTCGAGGAAGTGTCCTACGAGTTTGGCAGTCTGTTCGCTGTCACAATTCTCGGAAGTCTTTTGGCCTACCTCTATACGGTCAACGTCGTGTTCCCCGCCGGAACCTCGGAAGCGGCCCGCGACAGCATGGCGTCGGCGCTGGTCTTTGCCAACGAGGCGGGGGCCGATGGTGTTGTCGTGCGTCAAGCGGCAGGAATCGCATTCGACCACGCCTATACGGTCGTCATGTACGTGGCGGCGGGTGTTCTGGCCGTGGGTGCCCTGATCACCGGCATCCTGTTGCGGCGCTACGGTCCCGGCTCGCAATCGTCAGCCTATCCCACACAACACTAAGGAAGCCGACATGGCGAGAGCCAGCAAGCGCCTCGAAGTGCTTGAAGCCATTGTGAGCATCATCGAGCGTGACGGCCTCACCGCCGTCACCCTCGACGCCGTAGCGCTCGAAACCGGCATGACACGCGCCGGCCTTCTGTATCATTTCCCGTCGCGCGAAGCCCTGATCCTCGCCACCCATGAGCATCTGACTCGCTCATGGGAACAGGAGCTGGAAGCGAGCGCCGGCAACACCTCGGACAGGGCGACAGACGCCGAACGACACGCCGCCTACATCAACACCTGCGCAAGAGCTGCCCGGCGGGTCGAACTACTGCTCATGCTGGAAAGCTCCGACAATCGGCAGCTTGGCGATCTGTGGCAACAGGTCATCGACCGCTGGGCACCTCCTGCGCCGATTGGAAACGACGCTGCCGAGTTGGACAGGTTCATTTCGCGCCTTGCCGCCGATGGGCTGTGGATTCACGAGGCGCTGTCGTCGCGCCCGCTCCCCGAGCAACTGCGCAAGCGTATCGCGGCGCGCCTCGTCGCGATGGCCGCCGGACCTGTTGAGGCGGAAGAAAACCTCCCGAAATAACTGGTGTCCCCCCACAACCCTACTGCGCCGGTGCTGCCGGCGCTTTCACGGTGATGGTGCATTGCTGATCTGAACCGGCCGTGCGCGCGGCCTCGGCGCATTGCCCGATCGCCTCGGCATTGTCGCGCACGAGCTGCGAGGAATCGGCCACGCCGCGCCAGCTTCGGGGATCGGCCACCCGCATCATGGTGACGCCGGCGTTCCATCGGTCCTGACCTATGACGGTCGCCGCAACATGGGTGTCGGCCGAGAAGGGCAGGAAACGCGGCAACAGCAAAATCAGGAATATGCCGACGAACAGCCCGACAAGGCCGGCCATCCATATGCGGAAATCCTGACTTTTCCGGTCGTAGGCGCTTTTCGTATGAGCGGCGAGGTTCCGGCCGGCGCGCTCGAGGTCGGACGCCTGCCGCTCGAGCTGCTGCGCGGCGGTGCGTATCAGGGCCTCGCCGCTGCGCTCGAGGAGCGCCGCATAGTGTGTCGCACCCTGCCGGAGAATAGGCGATTGCTCTACGCCGTGCAGCCGCTCCGCAACATTGTCGAGCGCCTGCACGAGCTGGGCGAGCTGGGGCTTGTAGTCCTGCGCCGGCTCGATCTTTTCGAGCTGGTCGAAAGCCGCTTCCAGCCCGCGCCGCATCACGGTCATTTCCGCGCCGATCTGCGCGCCCTGCGTCTCGATCGTGCGCCGGAGCGCGTCGAACGCGGCGGCCGGGTCGCCGGCGTCCTCGTCCAGTGCTTCCGGCTCGATTCCTTCCCTGTCGTCGTCCAGCTCCGCCATATTCTCCGTGCCTACCTTCCCAAACCGATGCCCCGGCTAAGTTGCCGGCTGCGTGACATTTCCTCTTGCAGCTCGTGGGCGATGCTCTGCCCCCGGCGCTGCTGCTGCCCGATTCCGAGTTCCTGACGGCGATTGCGCAGGATGGAATCTACCTGCGGGTCACGCTCAAGGCTCTTGGTCATGCCGTTCATCTGGCTTTCGACCTTGGCGCGGGCATCGTCGTGCTGCCAGCCGCGAAGCTCCCGGCGCTGGCCCTGTAGCTCCTGCCAGCGTTCAACGAACCGCTCGGCCCTGATATTCGGGTCTTGCAGCGCCGCGTTTTCGCGCTTCATCCCGTCGATAACCTGCGCGACACGCTCCCGGCCGGAAAGCTCGGTCATGGCGCGCACCGTCGCCGGGTCGTTTTGCAACGTCGAGCGCAGCAAATCTTTCATGCCGCCCTGCACCTGGTCGAGCTGCCGGCCGGCATCGCCTATTTCCTGCCGCTGCATGTCGAGGACCGGCAAGCCCTCGCGCCGGTGCTGGTCGATCGACTGATAGGCCCGCGAATAGCGGTCAACGGCGGCCTCAAGCGGCGACTGCCCCCGCGCCCGCTCGGCCAGCCGGTCGGGCGCAGGCGCCTTCTGAAAACGACACGAGCCATTCCTCGATAGAGTTCGGCAAAACCTTCGTTTTGTCGAACCATTGCATCGCCCTTTGTGATTGGCGTATAAACACACAAACACCTATTAGCGGAGAACGCTATGAATACCATTCGCTGGAATGTCGCCGTCTCGGCCGACACCGACCAGTCGCTTCGGATGTTTCTGGCCAGCCAGGGCGGCGGCCGTAAGGGCGACCTGTCGCGCTTCATCGAAGAAGCGGTACGGGCACACATCCTGGAGCTGAGCGCTGAGCAGGCCAAGGCCGCTAACGCCCATCTGAGTGAGGCAGAATTGACCAACGCGGTTGACGAAGCGCTCGACTGGGCACGTAAGCGCTGATGCGGGTCGTGTTGGATACCAACATCCTGTTCAGCGCCCTGATCTCGCCACATGGCGCGCCCGATGCGATCTACCGTGCCTGACGGGCGGCGCGTTTCGAGGTGGTGACCTCGCGGATGCAACTCGATGAAATTCGTCGAGCCAGCCGCTATCCCAAGCTTCAGGCCATCCTACAGCCCGCCAAGGTGGGCGCCATGATCAATAACCTGCAACGGGCTGTGGTACTGGAGCGCCTGACCATCGAGGTCGAAGCCGATGATCCGGATGACTCGTTTTTGCTGGCCATGGCCTTGGCGGGCGATGCGGACTACCTGGTAACCGGTGATCGCCGCGCCGGCCTGCTGCAACGCGGGCACATCGAACGCACGCGGATCGTCACGCCCGCCGTGTTCTGCGTCGAGGTGCTGTGATCAATGCCGGTCGGTTTTCTGACTCAAGAGCAACGCGACGGTTTTGGCCGCTATGTTGATTCGCCCAGCCGTGAAGAGCTGGAACGTTACTTCCACCTGAGCGATGAAGACCGTGAAGCCATCCAGGTGCTGCGGGGTAACCATAACCGTCTGGGTTATGCCGTTCTGCTGACCACCGTCCGCTTCGTTGGCGTTCTGCCGGACAAGCCCGCCGCCGTGCCGGTGGAAGTCCTGCAGGTGCTTTGCCGACAACTGGCGATTCCAGACCCCGACTGCCTCCAGCGCTATAGCGATCATCGCCGCTGGATACATGCCACCGATATTCAGAACCGCTTTGGCTATCGTCATTTCACCGATCCGGGCATCGGCTTTCGCTTGAGCCGCTGGCTGTATGCCCTCTGCTGGACGGGCACCGACCGGCCGGGAGTGCTGTTTGAGCGAGCCACCTCGTGGCTGTTCACACAGAAAGTCCTCCTGCCTGGTGTGTCTCAACTAGAGCGCTTTATCGCCCAGTTGCGCAGTCGGGTCGAAGAACGCCTCTGGTTTACGCTGGGCCGCAGCGTGACTGAGGAACAGCGATTGCAACTGCAAGACTTGCTGACGGTGGCCGAAGGCAACCGCAGCTCCCGGCTGGATCAATTGCGCTCCGGCCCGGTCATGGTCAGTGGCCCCGCGTTGATTCGGGCACTGCGCCGGCTCGATGACGTGCGCGGCATCGGCATCACCTTGCCGGCGGCGGCGCACATCCCTCCCAGCCGTATCGCCGCCCTGGCCCGCTTCGCCAACACGGCCAAGGTCACCGCGATTAATCGGCTGCCGGCGTCGCGGCGGATGGCGACACTGGTGGCCTTCGCACTCTGCCTGGAGGCGACTGCGCACGACGACGCACTGGAAGTCCTGGAGGCCTTGCTGCGCGACCTGTTCAGCAACGCGGAGAAGGCCGACAAGAAAGCCCGCATGCGCAGCCTGAAAGACCTGGATCGGTCGGCCGCGACGCTCGCCGCCGCGTGCAAGGTCGTGCTGGACAGCTCGATCAGCGATGACAACGTGCGCGCCCGGCTGTTCAACGACCTGCCGAGGACCACCCTGGAAAAGGCCCTGGAAGAGGTCAACGCGCTGATCCGCCCGGTAGATGACGTCTATTTTCTTGCATTGGAAGCGCGCTACCGCAGCGTGCGCCGCTTCCTGCCCGACCTGCTCAAGCACATCCGCTTCGGCTTCAGCCCGGCCGGCAAGGGCGTGGCGGCTAGTCTGGAGTGGCTGCAACTGAACCTGCCGCGCCGGAAGCCAGAGGATGACGCGCCGCAGGAGATCGTGGCCAAGGCTTGGCAGAAGCACATCACCCGCGAAGATGGCTCCCTCGACATGGGTGCCTATGTGTTCTGCACGCTCGATGCGCTGCGCACGGCCCTGCGCCGCCGCGATGTCTTCGTCTCGCCCAGTTGGCGCTATGCCGACCCGCGCCTTGGCCTGCTCGACGGTGCCGAATGGCTGGCGGCGCGACCGATCATCTGCCGGTCACTGGGCCTGACCATCGACGCCAAAACCACCCTGGACGCCTTGTCCGTCGAGCTGGATGCAACCTGGCTGGCAGTAGCCGCGCGCCTGCCCGACAACCCGGCGATTCAACTGAGCGAGAACACCGAGGGCAAGACCGAACTGTCGCTCGGGGCGCTGGACAAGCTGGACGAGCCCTGCTCGTTGCTGCAACTGCGGGCGGCCGTGTCTGACCTGATGCCGCGTGTCGATCTGCCGGAAATCCTCTTGGAAATCGCCGCCCGCACTGGCTTTTCCGAGGCCTTCACCCATGTCTCCGAACGCAATGCACGCGCCGACAACCTGGTCACCAGCCTCTGCGCGGTGCTGTTGGGCGGGGCCTGCAACACCGGCCTGGAGCCCTTGATCCGCACCGACAACCCGGCGCTGCGCCGTGACCGGCTGTCCTGGGTCAGCCAGAATTATATCCGCGACGACACCCTGTCAGCGGCTAACGCCATCCTGGTCGGAGCGCAAAGCCAACTGGAACTGGCCCAAGTCTGGGGTGGCGGCGAGGTCGCCTCCGCCGATGGCATGCGCTTCGTCGTACCGGTGCGCACCGTGCATGCCGGCCCCAATCCGAAGTATTTCGGCACCGGCCGGGGTGTCACCTGGTACAACCTGATTTCCGACCAATTCTCCGGCCTCAACGCCATCACCGTGCCCGGCACGCTGCGCGACAGCCTGGTGTTGCTGGCGGTCGTGCTGGAACAGCAGACCGAGTTGCAGCCGACGCAAATCATGACCGACACCGGGGCCTACAGCGATGTGGTGTTCGGGCTCTTCCGCCTACTTGGCTACCACTTCAGTCCGCGGCTGGCCGATGTCGGCGGTACCCGCTTCTGGCGCACGCGCCCGGACGCGGACTACGGCAAGCTCAACGGGCTGGCCCGCCAGTCGGTCAAACTCGACCTGATCGCCGAGCACTGGGACGACCTGCTGCGCCTGGCCGGCTCGCTCAAACTCGGCCGGGTGCCGGCGACTGGCATCATGCGCACGCTGCAAACGGGAGATAGACCCACCCGGCTGGCCCAGGCGCTGGCCGAATTCGGGCGGATCGAAAAGACTCTGCACACGTTGACCTATATCGACGACGAGTCCAAGCGCCGCGCCACCCTGACCCAGTTGAACCGAGGCGAAGGCCGGCACAGCCTGGCCCGCGCCGTGTTCCACGGCAAACGCGGCGAGCTCCGCCAGCGCTACCGCGAAGGCCAGGAAGACCAGCTCGGTGCTCTGGGCCTGGTGGTGAACATCATCGTGCTGTGGAACACCCTCTACATGACGGCGGCCGTGGAACGGCTCAAGCAGCACGGCTATCCAGTGCTGGAAGAGGATTTGGCCCGGCTATCGCCGCTGATCTACGAGCACATCAACATGCTCGGGCGGTATTCCTTTGCGGTACCGGAAGAAGTTGCGCGCGGCGAGCTGCGGCCACTGCGTAATCCAGACGACGACCTGTGATCCCCCTAAACGCTATGAGCAACACCCAAGCTGCTGCTGGATCGGCGGGCACTTCACCGAGCCGAACGAACAGAAAACGCAGCAATCCCCTGGGTTGGGGCGCAGCAGCGCCTTGCAGTTGCTGCACTCGTAATAGAACTGGCAGGCGTCCGTGGGCATGGTTTCCGGCTTGGCGAAGCCGCAGCGCGGGCAAGTCAGCACGGACTCAAGGACAATGGCGCTCATCGTGACCTCACTTCTGCACTGTGGAGGGGTATCCCGCGTTCGCGGTCGCCTCAGTCAGTGCCTCGGGCTGGGCCTTATCGGGATCGTAGGTGACGGTCGCCGTCTTCTGGTCGAAATTGACCTGGACGTCACTCACGCCGGACACCTTCTCCAGCGACTTCTTGACCGTGATCGGACAGAGTCCGCACGTCATGTTCTGCACGTCGAGCGTGACGGTTTTCGGGGGAGCCGCCAGCGCCACGAAGGGCAAGGCGAAAAGCACGGCGATCAGCAGTTTGCGCATGGTTAATCTCCTTCAGTAGAACAGCGGGGCGAGCCACGGCACGGCCAATAGGCCGAGCAGCAGCACGCTGACGATCCAGAACACGAGTCGCTGTCGCACGAGCGTGCGCGGATCGGCGCAGGGTGTACCTGGCGTACAAACCTGTGGCACCAGGTAGAGCTTGCGGAATGCCAATCCCAGGAACAGTAGAGTCAACCCGATGAAGAGGGGGCGTAGTGGCTCCATCATGGTCAGAGCGCCCACCCACGTACCGCCGACACCGAGTGCCAACAGCACCAGTGGCCCGACACAGCACACCGACGCACCGATGGCGGTCAGCGAACTCGCGACCAGCGAGCCTTTCCCGGTGAGTTGCATCCCCATTCCCATCTCCTGAGCCTGATTGCCTAGGTGCTATTCTAAACTCCGTACCAAAGTACGGAATCAAGGAGAAAGTGATGGCCACAGAGCTGACCATTGGCAAGCTGGCAGACGCCGCCGGGGTGAACGTCGAGACGATCCGCTACTACCAGCGACGCGGGCTGCTGGATGAACCAGCCAAACCCTTGGGTGGCCATCGGCGCTATCCGGTGGACATGGTGAAGCGACTGCGTTTCATCAAGCGGGCTCAGGCGCTGGGTTTCACGCTCTCGGAAGTCGGTGGACTGCTGACGCTGGATGAGTCGTGCGCCTGTGCCGAAACGCGAGCACGGGCTGCACGCAAGCTCGCGTTGATCGAGCAGAAGATGGCCGACTTGGTCGTCATGCAGCAACTGTTAGGCGAACTGGTGCAGCAATGTGATGCGGGAGACGGCGGAACGATCTGCCCGATCATCGAGGCACTGATCAGAGAGTAATGCCTGGCGGGTGAGCTGGAGATCGGAAAGCCCCTTTACGGTGGGATTCAGAGCTTACGTTGGTTTTTGGTTCCATTGCTCCCCAAACCCCAATTCTGCCCGGGTTTTCCCGGCGATTATCCCGGAATCCATCACCGATATTCTTCCCTTTATCCTAATACCGGTGATGGCCACCGGCACAAAATGCAGGGTGTTCCGGCCCGGCGAAGATGCGGCCGCAAACCAGCACGAAAGTGTCGGTCGGAAAAAGGTGAAGCCAATGCTGGTGGCCGCACGGAATTCAGGCGGGCACTCGACGTTACTCACCCACGACTCCGGGTTAACGGTTCGACTCCGGGTAGCCTGGCCCGGGTGAAGCCCGGGGCAGGCTACCCTGTTTTTGTATGTTGGACTATTTTGACGGGTACTGGAGCAAACCACTCTGCCACACGATATGGCATTTAGTTACCGCTCTTGCGGTTCATGGATGAAATAGTCGGTTCTGTCAGGAGGGAGTCAGGGAAATGTGAAGAACCGAAATGGCCACGCTGAAAGATCATGTAGCCAGTTCAGATAAGCAAATTGAGTTAACGCCCTCGCTCATACCGCACCAGCTCTTCAGGTTTAGACAACCACTCTGTAATCTGGTGATCATGCATTGACGTATCGTATTCAAAGTCTGGCGGATAATACATATCGCCAACAAACCACTCTTCCTGCTTTAATTCATCCTCATCTATATCACAACCGCTATCAAGCCAGTCCCATCGGCCTCTTTTGTTAAAAATCACTCTCCCATTCGGCATAAAAGCTCCTTATTCAGTCAGATGGTTACGGTCTCGATATCTCGATGCCAGGTTAACATCGTTCACCAGTTTTACCACGGCTGGACGTTCGGCTTCAGTCCAGGAATCAGGCTGATAGTACACCCGCAGCGATTATCATCAAACTACTTCGCCTCTCAATCCCGCGCTCTCAAATTTCTGTTATGCATCATGCCAGAGTACAATATGAGGACACTATCGCCGGAATATTACCGACCGCCCCGACGATTAACGTTACCGGCCTAAGCTGAGGAAAATGGTTCTATGAAGTCATTTCTGATCAAAATGTCAAACGCGCATAACGAACACATCCGGGAAGTCGCTTCCGTGGATGAAGCTATTCGTATCGCATCCGAAAGAGCAAATGAAGGTTTCTGGCTTCCACCCAGCCGGGTCTGCGAAATGAGCAAGGAACATGAAGGCCGGTATACAGTCGGTGATGATGGCTGGTTCCGCCCCATCGAGCTGGCGGTTCCAGTCGAAATAGAAGAAGTGAAGTCGTCCTACGGGAACGGTGGTTACGACATGATTTCCGTAGGCAAATGGATCCAGACTCAATCAGGCTGGCAACCGTCACCGGCTGTCTGACTCTCCTTTTGTTTCGGTGGGGCTAGAGTGCCCCACTATTCTTCCGCTTTACGCTCGCGTTTTTCTTTGTCGCACTTCACTTTTTCATAAGCCTTGCCAAACCACTTAGGCTCTTTTCCCATCCCCGAATAAGATAGTCCTTCCGGCAGACTCTTCCAGAACACCGTTATCGCCTCGGCAAATTCTCTAAACTGTTCCTCGGAAACTTCAAGTTCTTCGTGGCGAGCTGGTCTCTCTTGCGGATAACCTTCGCATTGCCATACTGAGTAGTACTCCGGGTGAGCATTAACCAGTTTCTGGTGGGCATCACCATCTCCATGTTTATAAACGTTGACAACCTGATGACATGCACTGATTAACGGGAAACATGGCATGTTTCGTACTTCAATACCCAGCCATTCCATCAAATCCATAAGCCTCGGAAAACTGAGGTTCCAGATCAAATCTGATATCACAACCATGTCGAGCCACCGCCAGCTTCTGGCCTCCCGGATAAGCAGATCTCGTAATGCCTTGTCAAACTGGTGGTACATCCCAGCGGTCAGGGAAAGCGTGACCGTGACCTTCATTTCCCGCAACGCAACCCAGTGGCAAGCTTCAATCTGTTCAATATTCTCGTATACGTCACTTTCGTCGTGGTAATCAGGATTGAACCAGTCTCCAGCTGACTCTATAAATGACTCGCCTTTCTTTGTCGCTTCACTCCTGATCTCCACATCACTGAACTGCGACAGCAAACGTTCCTGCGCTTGTTCAGCGTAAAAAAGATGCGGGTTAAGCACCCACGGTCGGTCAATTGCCGCAAAGAAAAAGATGTTCCATCTCGGGTCGATAATTTCTTTTTCAGCATCAACAGCTGGCGCTGATACACTGCGGTTTGATTGTTTTTTTCTACCCATACCACTATCCAAATTAAAAACAGACGAAAAAAAACCGTCCAGCTGGACGGTTAATATCAAAATATCCTTCAGAAGTCTGACACGGGTCAGGCGCTAACCCGGGCAGTCGCTACTCACTAATTAAACCCCGCATAGGGGAAAACAATATTTTGATACTCCGACAACGCACCCCGCGATGGGGGAAGGTATGTCAGGCCAGTCTAACAAACCCAAAGCTCGTTGCAACCGCCAATCAGTGACTTAATCCTGGCAATCCTGATCATCAGTTTCAGTTCCGCAACTTAAGTAATCCATATTTAAAAACATTTTGTTCCCCGAGCCTGCCAATGCAGACAGACCTGAGATTTTACAGATCACGACAATCGACGGTACGCGTTTATAAATCTCGATTTCGCTTTCCCAACTTGACGCAAGATACCTTTCAAGCTGAAGTTCAGGGGTTACATCAACAGGTTGAATTCTGACCACAAAACCGTCTTTTCGCCCCTCATTGCGAAGAGATGTTAGCTGTTTTATCTCTGCATCGTTGAGTGTGGAAAATTTACGGCCATTAAGAATATGAGAGCAAAAATTGAAGCCAGTGATATGAGATGAGCCACCAGTTATCGATTCCAAAATGCTTGCATATTAGCTATCTGGGGGTTAGGCTCGCCTGTTTGCGGAGTGGATTCACATAATTCAAGGAGTCTTTCCAATTCCGATTTGGAATCACCCATACCCAATTCATTGCAAGGAAAAACATTGTGATTATTATTCATGAAAACTTGTCAACGCCAAGATTTATGGCCGTTTTTCGCCATTTTTAATGTCCGCTATTTGATCACTTCTGTTGTCCGCTTTCCGCCATTTCATCATCACTGATTGGCGTTGCGTTTTTAGCCAGCACTCCGGCTTTGCGTTTTTCCTTCAACCGGTAACTTTCTCCTTTTATATTCACTGTGGTTGAGTGGTGCAGCAGCCGATCCAGGATCGCCGTTGCCAGCACGTTATCGCCGAACATCTCTCCCCAGTCTGCGAAGCCTTTGTTTGATGTCAGGATTATGCTCGCTTTTTCATACCGGCGATTCAGCAGGCGGAAGAACAGACTGGCTTCCTCTCTGTTCATCGGCAGGTAGCCTATTTCGTCCAGGATTAGCACACGCGCATAGCTCAGCTGTTGTAGCTGACGCTCCAGCCGGTTTTCCAGCTTCGCTTTCATCAGCGTTGCTACCAGTCTGTCGAGTGGCATGAACAACACCCTGTGACCTGCATCCGCCGCTTTCACGCCGAGGGCTACAGCCAGGTGGGTTTTCCCCACTCCGGGAGGACCCAGCAGGATCACGTTCTCACTGCGTTCCACGAACGCCAGACCGGCCAGCTCCCTGACGACCTTACGATCGATGCCTGGCTGGAAGCTGAAGTCGAACTGCTCCAGCGTTTTGACCCACGGCAGACGAGCCTGCTTCAGCCGGGACTCCATACCGCGCTGATGCCTGCCGTTCCATTCCTGCTGCAGCGCCATGTACAGGAACTCCCGATAGTTCAGCTCTTTTTTAGCTGCCTGCTCCAGCAGACTTTCCACGTGATAACTCAGGTGCTCCATTTTCAGGCGACTCAGCAGCGCTTCAAGTTCATGCATCACAGCAGCTCCTCATACGCACTCAGTGGACGATGCTCCACCATGCTGACCTGCTGCCAGAGCGGGGCATGATGTTCCGGCACCGTTTGCCAGCCAGATGATGCTGAACAGAGCCGGTGTGATGCCACCTGCTGCTCATTACTGTAGATCCGCAACTCATCATCCAGCGATATGCGTATCGAGACCGGCTGGCCACACAGCGTTTCGGGAACGCTGTAGCGATTGCCGCCAACCTCGATATAGCTGTCCCAGGAGACATGGCGGATGTCGAAGTAGCTGGTATCGAAGTCCGTATCAGGCAACGGCTGCAGATGTTCCTGCTCGAGCGCGAAGCGCTGTTCCGGGGTCTGTCTGAACTGGCGAAGCTCCCGTTTGTCAGCCACATCAGCCATCCATTGCTCCAGTTGCTGGTTAACATGAGCGAAGCTGTCGAACCTGCGATAGCGGACGAAGAAGTTCTCCTTGAGATATTTCACCATCCGCTCCACCTTACCTTTGGTTCTGGCCCTGCGCGGACGACAGGCACGCGGCAGGAAGTCATAGTGGTCGGCCAGCAACAGGAACCCGGAGTTGAACACCACTTTCCCGTTGTTATTTTTCAGCACCGCCGCTTTCTGGTTATCAACCAGCACGGTTTTCACACTGCCACCAAAGTAGCGGAAGGTGCGAACCAGCGACTCATAGGTGTGTTCCGCATCCTGCTTTGGCGCGGCGAAGACATGGAAGCGACGGGAGAACCCCAGCGTATTAACCGCGAAGTTAACTTTGCATCGCTGCCCGGCGACCTCCACCTCAACTTCGCCCCAGTCGTGCTGCAACTGGTAAGCGGGCTGGGTTTCGAAGCGGACCGTTTTCTTCGACGGACGCATTTTGCGTTTGGGCTGGATGTAATAGCGCAGCATGGAGCGACCACCGGTGTAACCCATCGCTTTGATTTCTGCGAGGATGACCTCGCCATTCCAGACATTTTCGGCCAGACGTGTATCGATATAATCCATAAACGGCTTCAGTTTGGCCATTTTGTGGCGCGTCTTTCTGGCCGGTGGCTCAGGGTATTTAAGATACCGTCTGACGGTGCGTTCAGAGCAACCCACCTGAGTTGCAATATCGATAATGTACGCACCCTGCTTGCGCATTTGTTTTATCATGTAAAAGTCCTCTCTGCTCAGCATGTCGATGTCCTTTCTGGTGTGAGAACCTCAAGGAAACAACATGTTGGGTGGAGCGGACAATTCAAATGGTGAATTACCGTCTTATATCATTGGCGCTAACAAACTCCGTAGCATTAGATTTGAAGGCTAGTTTTCAACACTATGGGATCCCGAAATAAGTTCTCCCCCCCGCTCCCGGTAAGCTTTCGTTAATACCGCATAACTTTCTGAATTAACATGCTCATCAACCCCCGAACAAATCAGCCGGTTCGTCGGTGCTTCAAAAGCGTGGCGTTCGTATTTTTCGACCACGCGACAATCTTCCGACCATCTCTTGCCGAGCAACAAATCATTTGTGGTAATTGATGGAAACATCATCAATGCAAAAATTCCCCCAAGACAGCCTATTGGCACGAGCCACATGCAAACGATCTTGTTTTCGGAGCGTACAAATTTCAACCCGATGGTAGCGCCTATGATAGTCACGACAAATACCACCAGCAGAATTTTTAAGGGTAAAATCAGATCTGCGGCATAAATTAGCATTAATCATATCTCCTTAACTTTTCAATATTTGGTTCCTTCAAAAAGCCATCCATACTTTCCTTCATCTGGATGATCTGTCTTGTAGTTTATCTGGCAAGTGGTGAACTGACGCATCCATTCTCGTGACCTAAAAAATTTCCCACGAGGAAGTTTATCGCCAGGTAAGCATTGTTCAGCCCATTCGACAAAAGCAGGACAAACCCCCTTAAAGTGAGGAATAACAACTTGCGTGGCTTCTTTACGCATTACTGCTGACTGAATGGTTTTGGGATCAATCGTCATGGCTTCACAGGCTAACCCGACTTCACAAACATTTCTATTCTGCTGATGTTCTGTCATAGCGCCTTCCAGTTGAAGTTAAGTAGGGTCAGTTTGGATTTGAAAATTGTTGTACGGTAAGCCTGTTCTTGAACCTGCTTCGTGATCTTATGCCCGTTTGATGGCCACGGACTGACGCAAAAGTGCAAGAACGTCACTGACACTCATATCCCACGCATCCGCCTGCCGTTTCAGAATAAATGCCCCTACTTCCATTCTTTGGGCATGGTTCAACATATGCGTCAGCATATCCCCACCATGAGAAAAGTTTATCCCGCAGCCGGATGCACCATTGTTGATGAGCGTAAAACCTTTGTTTTTATCGGTTCCGTGAAAGTTTGCCCTCATCTCCTTTTCCAGCCCGAACAATACCGCGCAACATTGAGTTAATTCATAGCGATTCAGCTGGATGACGCGCTTAAGCTCCCATTGGGCTTCTTTTGCGCCATCAGCAATCGGAGCCATAGTGATGTTCACCGTGGGAAACGCATCCTTACCAGGCGAAACCACATATTGAAAATCAAGAGCAGTACGTTTTGCGCCCGTTTGCCGGTCTGCATAAAGCTTCAGCTGCTTACCAAATGTCGAAGTCATAACTATCCTCCAGAACTTAATTTACCCTGGTCATTCCAGCCGACAAAAGATTGTCGGGTTGTTTTCTACAGGCCTTCCCTCTCAATCCCACCGGGTATATTTTCCCCTTCCCTCTCGTTCCCACCGGCGATAAAAACTGTGCAGATTAAAAAAGTATCTTTTTGGGATTAGGCGAACAGCAGTAATTATAAAGAGGAGTGTTATTTTCTTTATTTTTCATGGTAATACAAGTTGTATTCAATAGAGGCCTGACGCGCCCCATCAGCTTTTCAGATGTAAATGGGACTATTTATCCTTTAGCGACTACAAAATCACGGGTGGGTTTGAGAGGGAAACGTCAACTTAGTGTTTTTGACCGGTGGGAATGAGACAGCACATTCCCGGAACCGGGCAAAAAGACGTTTCAAACATCAGGAACCTGTTAGTTTGGGATTCCGATCCGTGATCTGAATGGTGGGTACGCTGGTGTCCACCAGGTAGTAAAATTTCAGGTAACCGATGCTGGCAAGCACATCGAGAGCAGTTCGCATTTTCCGGTTCTGTTCGGCAATGCGCCCATTGAGCAGTAAA
Source organism: Citrobacter telavivensis (assembly GCA_009363175.1). Classification (NCBI taxonomy): domain Bacteria; kingdom Pseudomonadati; phylum Pseudomonadota; class Gammaproteobacteria; order Enterobacterales; family Enterobacteriaceae; genus Citrobacter; species Citrobacter telavivensis. The sequence goes on along the minus strand of CP045203.1, from coordinate 143,607 downwards.
CGCTGTCGAAGTCTGTCAAAGGTGATCGGGGCTGGATGTTGAGGTAGCGCTTCAAAAAATGTATAGAGCGCCTGAGCCGTTTCATTCCTGGTAAGTAGCTCCAGGGGTTTCTTCCGCAACAGAGTAAGATGATCTGAACGGTACAAATCCCAGAGTCGTTCGTCGGCTTCCAGGATGATGTAATCACTTTCACCATCAAATTCCGCCTCTTTCAGCAACCCGGCTACTTTGAACTTGGTGATCCCCGGGTTCTTCTCAAACCGAATGCTTTTTGAGCGAATCTTCGTCAACGAATCGGCTATCTCATTGCGCAGTTTCGTGCTGTAGCGTTTTGATGGGTAGCCGCAGAGTTTGGCAAATTCACTAAAGGGCATTTTAATCCGGTTACCTTTCAGCGCATCAGGCGATACGCTGAAGGAATGGACGATTGCTGTCCAGCACCGGAAGTCCTGGAAATAATTCAGCATCGGGCCGGTGATCTTTATGTCCGTGTACCCTTCCTGTTTTGCAATTTCCAGACTGGATAGCGCTTCCGTCACGTTTAGCGTGACCGTTGCCTCTGTTCGGCAACTGGGAGTAAAAACGCCCAGGCGGAGCAGTGATACAGGTTGTACTGATGAATTTTTTGTCACCGTCAGCTTTCCAGTCGACGGCTGATTGAAGTCGGGAATAGCGTCCTTGAAAAGAAGAACTTCATTCGAGTTCATCGTGTGGATCCCCCAGTTTTATTGTTATTTTCCGGGTATCTTGGAATGCCCAGTCCGGGCGAATGTATCACGGTGATTTTTATTGATCATGAGAAATAGGGGTCATTTAGTCCCCATTTATCGGGTATTGGTTTTTATTTGTACTAAATCAATACGTTATTTCAGAGATGAATCGGATAAATGTCGTTGACATCAAATTTTTGATCTGCTGCCAGTGTGGACAAAAAATGAATACCGATCACCTATTTTTGAGATTTGTTACGTATGATTATGTTTTTATTTGATGTTTTCATTAGCACAGCAGATGTTGATAATTAAGTTCCTTTCCCCTTCCAATCCCACCGTTATTCCCTTTGAACACCACCAGCTACCAGGCTAACCCCACCGACAGCCCTTCAGAGCTCACTTTTTTCCCTCTCAACCCCACCGGGGCAGGTCTTCAGAGCTTACCAGCTGCGGGTTTGCGGGAGCGGGGATCTTTTTGGTTCTATTTGGTCTTAATCTGGATCGATCTGTTGATCTACCCGGTGGATATGTGGATTAGTTGAGTCACGTCCTTGTTACTCGGTTGCTTAAATTTGGCCACTACGAACTGTCTCAATACCACTCTGAACAACATCCCAGTTGATACCGATATCACCATCGTGAGTTCGGTCTATCAACGCTAAGGTCGACTCAGCTTCGCTAGCTGAAACCTGCGGCATGTTTCGGTCTATTGCTAACTCCTGAACATCAGACTTGTACCAGACACGGACTAGCACCTTTTCGTCAGGGTTCATTTTTTGCAGCTTTGCGATAATTTCTTTTGCAGTTGCGTACATGTGAGTGCCTCTTATCGTTTTGTTTACACAATCAGTAAAGCACCGAGTCAGTAGCTGACGAAGGCAAAAAAGATACTTTTCCACAGGACAGTTCCAATAAAGAGATCCCAAAGGTGCAACGGAGTACAAAAGAGATCCCTGTACGCTGCAAGCCGCATGGTTACTGGGCTCAAGGGCATTTTATGACAATGGTAATGACTTTTTTGACATTGGTAATGATTAAAATGACATTGGTAGTGACTATTTCGACGTTAGTAGTGAGTATTTGTGACAATGGTAGTGAGTTTTATTGTGTGATCTGAAGGTATAACTCTTAAAGAGTTTTGAGTATATTTCTATTATAATTCATATAGATACCATCTATCACCTGTATGATGAAACAAAATTATTAAAATCTTATCCACTGTTTTCTATACGCATTTTCCTTTCATGCCCGTACATATTTTCGACAATTTAGCTATTCGATGTTGATTTAACTCGAAGAGAGAATTTATCCCCATTTTCCACAAGGTAGTTCCAATAATTAGTACCTTACGAGTTCCCATAGATCACAAGAGATCCCCGCAGCTCGGAAGCCAGACGGCACAAGGCCTGGAAGCCAATCGGTGACAACGGTAGTGATTATTTTGACATTGGTAGTGAGTTTTTTAACGGTAGTAGTGAGTTTTTTGACAACGGTAGTGATTGCGGCGACAATGGTAGTGATTTTTTAAAGGATCTTTTTCACCGGAATTGATCCTTTGTTGATAAACTACGTATGTATTTGTTTTTATGTGAATTTCAGAGTTTTATATTTAGTCGTGGCGTTTTTTTAGCCTGGACTTATGCACAATCTGAGATCGTCGCAGAGATCCCTTAAGTGACACTGAGGGCTTTGGGCGATAGTATTCAATAATCTGTTGATTAATACAGTCGATAAACCACTATGACCAATGAGAAAGATTCTGAGCAGCAAGGCCAGATGGTTACCAGGGCTTTCTCTGTAACAGAGAGAGAGACAGGTAAAGAAATTATTTTACGTCCTAATAGCAGCAGGACGGTTCAGTCTATCGCGCTCATGCGCCTTGGGTTGTTTGTGCCATCACCAAAAAGCGTTGGCCGTCAGAGTCGTGAATACAAAACTGTTGGCTTTGATGCCACGAAAGAACTACAGACACTTTCTTTGATGGAGAGCGAGGGTTTCACCAATATCTCGATCGTGGGTCAGCGCCTCGATATGTCTGTTGACTTCAAAACGTGGATGGGAATCATCCGAACGCTAGCTAACCATCCGATTGATAACGATAAGATCAGCCTCAAATTTACTGAGTTTCTGAAGCTCTGTAACCCTGAAAATTATCGTTCCTCTACCGCATCCCGTAAGCGTATCGACGCGTCGTTACGCAGGCTGGCATCCGTGATGTTGTCCTTCACCAGCACCCACTCGTCAAAGGTGTATACGACGCACCTGGTGCAGTCTGCCTTGCTTGACCCGGACTCTGATCAGGTAGAGCTACAGATAGACCCTAAGATATTCGAGTTGTATCAGTACGACCACAAGGTTTTGATGCAGCTGAAGGCTATCAAGGAACTGGCGAAAAAAGAGAGCGCACAGGCGCTTTACACGTTCATTGAGTCACTTCCACCAAATCCAATCCCGATCTCCTTAACGAGACTTAAGAACCGATTAAATCTTAAGACCCGTGCCAACAGCCAGAACGCCACAGTACGTAAGGCATTGGAGGAGCTGGCATCCATTGGTTACCTTCAGTACACCGAAGTAAAAAAAGATGGGAAGGTTTATTTCCAGATCCACAAACGCGATCCTGATTTGAATCTGAACAATATCCAACCACCACCTGATGGTGATGGCGAGGGTGATGCTGATGAGGAGAACAATGGCACGTCGGGTAAAAATAATGGTGAGCCACTGGAAGGTGAATTGTGCCCACCAGATGAGCCCATTGATGGGGATGAAACGTTAACCATCCATGACTTAACAGCTGAAGAACTTCACTACATTCGCAGCCTTAGAAGCCAGAAAAAGAACAATCCCGCCAGCTAGCATTCCCTCCGGGCTGTCAGATGACGGCCTGGAACCCTCCCTCCCTGCACATCGTCAGAGAATCCTGTTTAGCTTAATGACAACGGTATTGAGTGACGCGGTCACTACTGTTGTCATTGCGGGGTGACCACTCATGACAATGGTAATGAGACTAGATAGCTCACTACTGTTGTCATCATCGACATCTCTCCAGACCAGCTTCTCAGGGAAGGTCTTACACCGCTCACTACCATTGTCGGAATCGCCGGTACAGACAAATCGCTGATACCCATGACACCATGACATCGGCAATGAGTCTTGGCAGCTCACTGCTGTTGTCATCATCGACAACTCTCCAGAGCAGCTTCTCGGAGAAGACCTCATACCGCTCACTACCATTGTCGGCATCGTCAGTACGGATTTATCGCTGATTCCCATGACACAATGACAACGGTAATGAGTGATTTGACTCACTACCGCTGTCATTTGCTCCCGGCGCATTTGAATGACCACTGTATTGACTAAGAATACTCACTACCGTTGTCATTCATGATTCAGACCAAGTTCTTACTGCTCCACCAGCACAATGACAACGGAAATGAGTTCTGTTGGTCATTACCGTTGTCATATGCATTCCAGGTTAATCAGGCCTTTCAGGTAGCTATGGTAAGGATTCACTCGCCGTACTGTCTGCTCGTACTTGAGGGGCGGGATGAATGACCGTGGTAGTGACCGCGTCACTCCCTGTCGTTGTCGTTGTATGAATACATGGCCTGTCGGTGACAATGGAAATGAGTCCAACCGCTGTCGTAGCTAACCTGATTGGTCAATGACAATGGATGTGATTTTTTCAAGTCTCTACCATTGTCATCGTTTCCAAGTACATTTCAGTGGGGTCGTTCCGGCGATGACGAATCAAGTGAGTGCGGGATCACAACCATTGTCGAGGCACAACTTGCCGGTTGTAGCCATACCGAACGCTGCGACAACGATAGTGATCTCGATCACTCATTACCGTTGTCACCAGGCGGATGGTGAAGCACCAGAATCACTACTGTTGTCATCTAACATTCTGCTACCCATGCAACCAATGACGATGGTAGTGAGCAACGCCGTCTACTTGCTGTATATAGGGATAGTATGATGAGCCATAACAATGGTAATGACTCACTACCATTGTCATAGTTCCTGTACTTGATTGCCGGTAACCAGACAAGGGTTAACCATTAAGTCACTACCGTTGTCATTACAGAAAGGTACTTTCCTTAATTGTCATTACCGTTGTCGACCATGCACCCTCTTACCAGTAGTAACGGTTCGTTAATTATGTGAAGGTGATCATTACCATTGTCACTGGTTACACTCCCGGCAGATTCAAAAATCGAGTGACAATGGATGTGAGTTCGATGCGCAGGACGGCATCTCAGTGCCGATGGCAATAGTTATGAGCTGACCAGACTGGTGACAACGATAATGAGCCAAGCATTGAAGCCCGTTTGCTACGACAACGGTAATGATTAGGCCTCACTACCGTTGTCAGACACGATGCTTACTTCGGCCAGGTAAGTTCATCCCACCGGGATTTTAACCAGGCAGGGTTTACAGGTTTTCTTGTCGGTAATATTGGCCGAGCTTCATACGCGATGAGATCGTCATCCTTAGCCAGGATAGTGGGGTGGAAATGGATTGTCAGGGTGCTGGGATTAATCACACACAGGCCGTTGTCGTATAACCGATGTATGTCTGCCCGAAGCCACAGGCCATTACTCCAGTGGTCAGAGCCCGCTTTATGATGCTCAATCAGATGTGCTGCTTCTCCCCTGCATTTTGTCTTCACACCGGTGACGACACACCGCTCCATGCAGTTGAAGTATACCCTGTCGCTGAATTTCTTCTGATCAGGACGGGACATCGCACCGTACCGGCGATAGCCCACCATTTAAAACGAATGATCCGGGCCTCCAGCGTTCTTTTCAGAACATGCTGGTATTTCTCGGTCGAGAGGATGCGAAGGTCTTTTCGAGCTGTGATCCCTTCCATCGACTGGAATCCGGTCAGGCCGAGTCGATGGTAGGTTTGACCACGCTGCATCATTTTGTGATACAAGGCTGACTTACCTTTGCACAGAGATACCGTGCCGAAACGCAGGTAGAACTGCGCCGCGCTCCCAGCGGTGATGCAGAGAGCACAACCCGTGCCATGAACATCGAAAAAAAAGGCGGGAGCGCTGAAGACGTTAAACAGACAAAAGAGGGCGGTGAGCTCTATCCGATCCGTCACTGGCATCAGGGGAACGTATGGGATGAAGTGGTCAACAAAAACTGGCCACCGCGTTAGAGTTTTTCCAGTATCGGTTTTCTGATTCGTTTGGCGTTAACCCACCATTATATTCGTGCGGTCTTAGTGCGCTGTAATATCCAACGATATAGTCCGTTATTGCGTGAGCTGCATCGCTGAAGCTTACATAGCCCGTCGCCGGCACCCATTCGTTCTTCAGACTCCTGAAGAAGCGCTCCATTGGGCTGTTATCCCAGCAGTTTCCACGCCGACTCATACTCTGCCTGATCCGGTATCGCCACAGTAACTGCCGGAACTGCCTGCTCGTATAATGGCTGCCTTGATCGCTGTGGAACATCACCCCGACGGGCTTACCACGGGTTTCCCATGCCATTTCCAGTGCTTTCATGGTGAGCCTGCTGTCCGGCGAGAACGACATGGCCCAGCCCACTGGCTTTCTTGCGAACAGGTCGAGAACAACGGCGAGGTACGCCCAGCGCTTACCCGTCCAGAGTAGAGTAAGAGGCAGGGCGTAGTCGGACTATTTCCCTGCCTCTCCTCCCCGAACCGGACGTGCACCTTTCAGCGCATCCGGCTCTCCATTTAAATGCTGGCGAACGCCATTGCCACTTCTGTAAAGCGCGATGTATACGTGTTTCTGGTCTCCGTCCTCAGATAGGGATTACCTTCGGGTAGCCGCCAGCGGAACAGCTTCTTGCCTTGCCCCACCAACCGGTACAGTATTTCGCCGCTGAGCTTGCCGTGATTGGTTTTACCAAATAAAACCCACGTTTTGCTCTGACCCGGTTTCGGTGATTTACACCACCACCTCATCAGGGAAGCGATACCTGTACGGTATTTGCGGGCCAGCCAGTGAGCCAGCTTCCAGAACACGACACGGTCGATATAACTGAAGACTTTGGCCTTAAAATCAACGAACTTATAGAACATGGCCCAGCCTTTCAGTTTTCGGTTGAGTTGTTCAGCCATATCGACTTTGCTTTCACTGTAGTTGCCTGATAACAGTGCTGTCAGCGATGCGGCGAAGTTTCTGGCTTTCTCCTGCGGGATCGTTGAGACCACTCGCATCTCGCCATAACGACTGCGTTTGCGAATGATCCTGTGCCCCAGAAAGATAAAGCCGTCATTAACATGGGTGATTTTAGTCTTATCCATGTTCAGCCTGAGTTTCAGACTGCCTTCGAGCACACCCCGACACTCCTCCCTGATGGCTTCCGCCTGTGCTTTGGTGCCTTTGACGATGAGGACAAAATCATCGGCATAGCGGCAGTACGCCACCGCGGGTTTCCACTGCCAGTTTTCTCTGACCGCCGTACTTCGGCCCCGTTGGATACTGTTATTCCAGTACCACCGATCTTTTCTGGCTTTCCCGCTCAGGTAGCGCTCATGCAGGTATTGATCGAACTCATTCAGCATGATGTTCGATAATAGCGGCGATATAACACCGCCCTGTGGCACACCTTCACTGGCCGCCCGAAAGAGACCGACATCGATATGTCCCGCCTTGATGGTTTTCCACAGCAGAGTCATGAAACGTGCGTCACTGATCCTGCGGCGTACAGCCTTCATCAGCAGTCGATGATGTACGGTGTCGAAGTAACTGGACAGGTCGCCTTCAATCACCCAGCGTCCCCGGGTTTCACCGCAGTCTGTGAGCTGTAATTTCACCGTGCGGATCGCGTGGTGGACACTGCGCTCAGGCCGGAAGCCATATGAGAGCGTATGAAAATCACTCTCCCATATCGGCTCCATCGCCATCAGCATGGCCCGCTGAACAATACGATCCCGCAACGCGGGGATACCCAGTGGTCGCAGTTTGCCGTTGCTTTTAGGGATGTAAACCCGTCTGGCGGGCAAGGGCTGGTAGTGGCCTGAGAGTAATTCATCCCTGAGGATTTGCAGCTCAACAGCCAGTCTGGCCTGTAGCATTGTTTTGTTCACGCCATCAACGCCGGGGGTATGCGCCCCCTTTGATGAAAGCGTGATCCGCGCCGCTTCAGCCAGCCATTCTGGTTGTGTTATCAGACGCAGCAGCCGTTGAATCCGTAGGGACGGATCGGTGGCTGCCCATGTGGCAAGCTTGCGTTGCATTTCGCTGATTATCAAAGGTCTTCACCTCGTTAGGTCAGTTAATTCACGTCGCAAACACATTCAAACTGCTTCCCTTCGCCATGTAATGGGCTTTCCCCATCGCGGACTACTACGGAAGCTCCGCCAGCCAGCGCGTCATCGGAGCCATGCCCCCTTAACATCCGTCGCTGACCTTCCCCGGTTTACCTGCCTGGACTCAGGCATACTGAGGAGGCTGCCCGTCGCACTCTTTATCCTTGCTTGCCGCAAGTTGGCAGAAGTCAGCAACGCAAGCGTGATAGACGCTGCTGCCCCGGTGTTTCGCATACATGTCAAAACACCTTCGACCGGCAGTGCTTACGTATCACTGCCAGTTCCTCCTGCACGGCCTGTCAGATCACGTAGGCCGTGGTGACGTTTTCAACCCACAGAGGCGGATTAACGGGTTCATGTTCTTCAGCCTTTCAGTACTTAACCTTGAGGATCATCTCGGCTTAGTGATCTCGCCTCAATCCCCGTTGTCAGCGGGTTACATCACCCTGCGGGCATGCCGCAGGTCACTGCCGCTCAGGTTCTCCACCGTCACACCCGGTGGGATTGTTGGGTTTCTCATCGTGAGTTACCGGTTCAATATTCCAGACAGACTCGCGGTTCATTTAAGCATCCATGCCCGCCCTGAACTCCGGGCACACTATAGGTCACATCACCGCACCACACCTGATTTGGTTCCGTTACGGCGAACTGTCGCTCAAGATGATTCGGGATAGCAACGTGCTCATGACCGCCACGCTTATACCGGTGAGTCGGCTGCTGGCAACTGACCAGCCCCAGCTCTTTCATGAGTCTGCCAGCAAGCCAGCGCCCCATTTGGTAACCTCTCTGGGTTGCCATTGTGGCGATGCTTCTTGCTCCGGCAGAGCCGTGGCTGATGCCATGCAGTTCAAGTACCTGACTGCGTAATACAGCCCGTCTGCCGTCTGGCTTTTCAGGACGGTTTTTCCAGTATTTGTAGCTGCTGCGATGAACCCCGAACACATGGCAGAGAGTGGCCACAGGATAACGCGCCCTGAGTTTCCCGATTATCGAGAACTGTTCAGGGAGTCTGACATCAAGAGCGCGGTAGCCTTTTTTAATATTTCATTTTCCATTTCAATACGTTGTAGCTTTTTCCTGAGCTCACGGATTTCAATTTGTTCCGGGGTAATGGGGGAGGCTTTTGGTGTTTTGCCCTGCCGTTCATCACGTAATTGTTTCACCCATCGCGTCATTGTGGAAAGGCCGACATCCATAGCGCTGGCTGCATCTGCCACGGTGTAGTTCTGGTCAACGACCAGTTGAGCGGATTCGCGTTTAAACTCTGCGCTGAAATTTCTTTTTTTCATTATGACACCTGTGTTGTTCTGAGGTGAGCATATCACCTCTGTTCAGGTGGCCAAATTCAGTAAACCACTTCAGGAATTCCTGCTATCGTCCGGGGATGAGGCTCGTTTTGCGTTACCCAGTTACCTGCCTAACAATAATGAAACTGCTGAGCTCTACAAAGAGGCTACGGGCGAATGTGTCTGGACGGGTTCTGAAAAAGCAAAAAGCGCCTGTGGTTCACGATTTGGCTGTTACCTTTGCCAGGCTGTAGGGCTCGACCGCTCTATGGAAAACCTGCTGAATGCCGACCCGGAGAAATATGGCTATATGGCTATCCTGAACCGGCTTCAGCGTTTCATTGCCAAACGCCGTTATGCCTGGGAAGACCGCCATCCAGTGGGCCGCACGGTATACGAAGGTGGGTATATTAAGATCCAGCCAGATGTATACTCGCCGAAATTCCTGGAACGTCTGTTACACATCTGCTGTAGCGCCGACTACGTAGAGCAGCAACGCGCCGATGACGTTGCCGAGAAACTCGCTTACGGCTTGCTGGAAGACAATGCGCATAACCGTCGCATGTCCCGGCCTCAGTTCCGCATCGTCAGCGAAGAAGCCGTTGTGCATGTCGATTTCATGTGGGCTTTCCATCATTTCAATGACAAGCCTTTTAGGGCACTGGAGATCTACCACCGCGTCTGGGCCCACGGCGAGCTGGATCTGTTGACTGATGAACCGACGATGCCTGTAGTCCCTCAGTCCCCAATCCCTAAAGCAGTCTGGCTGAAGGTGGGGAAATTTGGCGATGACTCACTATTTGATGGGCTGGCTGATCCTGTTGCGGAAATGACCTATTTCGACGGCGGAGATGACGAACGCGCCGCACGTGTCATCAAGACAAGAGACGGCCACCGTCGTGTTGTCAGTTTCAGCGAAGATAACGAAGTTACCGTAGATGAAGAGTCTGCAAGCTTTGTGTTATGGGTGGAATACCCACGCCTTAAATCTGCTATTGAGAGCGGGGCGTACACGGGAACCCAGCAGCAGACAAACGCGCTGACGAACGGCTTTAGGCAGTCCTCGCATGTACTCGGCACGGGCCCGACGTGCAGGATCGACCTTCAAGTCGATCGAGCACTGTCTGGCGGAACTATTTGAAAATGTTGGCAATCCTCGCCCTGAAAGGATGCGGCCAGTCCACCCAGATGTCAGTCCAGGCTTACCAATTACAATGCTCAGCGGTAACTGGTGCTTTTCAACGAATGCCTCAAGTTCGGCGAGTTTTGTGTCTGCCAGCCAGCGGACGGCTGGATTCTCGATGCCCGTGTCGGTGTGGATCACATAGTGATGCTGGCTGATGTTTGTGCCATTGCGGGTAGCCCTTACCAGCGCCATCAGGAAGAGGTGCAGAACGCACTCAGAGTCCTTTCCTGATGAATACGCCAGGCTCATAGTCCAGCCGTCAGTAAGCGCTTTATAAATGGCGTTTGTGCCGGTGGTGATAAGATTGGCCATGCTCGTGCCAGTGCTGGCATCGACATAATTCAGGTCTTCGTCATTAGCCAGTGTTTGCCAAACCGTATCCCATTTATCCCCGGTAAGGATTGGGGCAAGGGTCGGTTCTGATGTGCCAAAGTCGATTACCTGTTGCATGGTTCACCTGTTTATTTATTCGTTTTGTATATTTATTTAAACACGGGCGTACCAGCTGACGAATAAGGCCAGCGGTATTATTTAATGATTTATTTAGTAATCGGGGATGGAAATAATTGATCAAGACAACTCATTGGTTTGCCAATGGCATTTGTGAGCTTTAGAATTTCTCCCGGCGTAACTGCCTTAAGCATTTCAGAGCGCCCTTCACGGATATATTCATCTACAGACATATTCCGCCATCCTGCTTTTGGTCGATTACTGCAACCTTGCCAGTTTGAATCAGCATTATCCCGACGAAGAACATATACATCGATAGAGCGAGTTAACCCTGCACCGAACGCAGCCTGAGCAGTAATTTTCACTTCAGATCCATCCTTGCGTTTAATGACCTGCGATATACGCGTGATTAACTCTTCAGGTGCGGATGCGTTGTTCTGAGTTTCATTTGTCATAAAACACCTCGTGAATATTGTCCGGTTTGTTTACTTATTAAATCACGAGGCATTCGGGTGACGAAGTGATGTTCAGAAAGATACTTTTCTTTGCTGGAGCAGGCTTAACCGTTGGTTGTCTGGATGCTACCATTCATAAGAAATGACGGTTAGCGTATCACTCACCTGTTCTTTGGTGATCTTTGGTTTTACCGGTTCGGGTAAAATTGTAATCGAAATTTGAATAGTTGCCGTTGCCTGTTGCTTTTTATCACCACTATTTCCCTCATCCTGTGCCAGTGCATTCCATGAAACAACGAATAATAAAGCTGAGAGTATCGTTTTCATTTTACACCTATATAAAAGATTGCTGTCCGTAGAACCATTATCTATCGGGCCAATCAGCTGGCGAAATTAAACAGTCGAAAACCTTTAATTAAATATCAGGATAAGGTCAGTAGCTTTTATGGTCAGTCGTCATCATGATACTCAGGGCCACCATAATTATCAAATCGAGACCATTGACCATTAAATGTGAGACGTACTGTCCCTATAGGCCCGTTGCGCTGTTTACCTATGATAATTTCGGCTATACCTTTCATATCGCTATTTTCGTGATAGACCTCATCACGGTAAATAAACATGATCAGGTCAGCATCCTGCTCAATGGAGCCTGACTCTCGCAAATCTGAGTTTACCGGACGTTTATCGGCACGTTGTTCAAGCGAGCGGTTTAGTTGCGATAAAGCGATTACCGGTACATTCAGCTCTTTTGCCAGTGCTTTCAGAGATCGGGAGATTTCAGCAATTTCCAGAGTTCTGTTGTCAGATAACGACGGTACACGCATCAACTGAAGGTAGTCGATCATAATGAGGCTAAGCCCACCGTGTTCGCGGGACAATCGACGCGCCCGGGAGCGAACGTCCATAGGTGTTAGGCCAGAGCTGTCATCAATGTAAATGTTCTTTTTTTCCAGCAGCAGTCCCATTGTGCCGGATAACCGGGCCCAGTCCTCGTCATCGAGCTGTCCGGTTCGGATGCTGGTCTGGTTGACGCGTGATAGCGATGCCAGTGAGCGCATCATGAGCTGTTCCGTAGGCATTTCCAGGCTGAAAATCATGACGGGCTTATCGTTTGTCAGCGATACATTCTCGCAGATGTTCATTGCAAACGTAGTTTTCCCCATTGAGGGTCTGGCAGCGATAATAATCAAATCCGAGGGCTGTAGACCGGCTGTCTTCTTGTTCACGTCCACGTAGCCGGTATCAACTCCAGTGACCCCGTCATGGGGACGCTGGAACAAGGCTTCAATCTTGGTAACGGTTCTGTCCAGAATGCTGCTGATATTTTCCGGCCCACCGCTTTTATTTCCCCTTTGCTCTGCAATCTGGAAAATCCGGCTTTCTGCAAGATCAAGCAATTCGTCACTTGTCCTACCTTCCGGGTTGTAACCGGCCTCGGTTATTTCGTTGGCAACTTTTATCATTTCCCTGATTACGGCACGTTCCCTGACGATCTGCGCGTAGGCAATTATATTTGCCGCACTGGGCGTATTTTTTGACAGTTCTGCCAGATAGGCGAAACCGCCGAGACTATCCAGCTTACCTTCTCCCTCGTTTTCGATGTGCTCAGCGAGGGTTATCAAATCAATCGGGAATTGATTCGCAACGAGCGATCTCATTGCAGAGAAAATTGAGCGATGCGGTCGAGAACTAAAATCCTGCTCACTAACGATTTCTGCCACATCATCCCATCTCTGGTTTTCAAGCATTAACCCGCCCAGCACGGACTGTTCCGCTTCTATCGATTGCGGAGGGGTTTTTAAGCTGTATTCAGCTGTTTGCTTTGTCTCACCTGTTTCGGTAAACGAGATGTCCGCCATAGTCATAAGTGGCCTCAGAGGTTCTGGAATAGCTTTTGTTTTTGTAATTGTCGTGCGCATTCCGATACCAACTCCGGGTAACTGGATGCTATTGCCTTTAGAATTGCTTCAGAGAGCTCATTCGCTTCATCAGAGCGGCCCACCAGCCTCAGCTCGGCTACTGTACCGGGGTCGCAGTTTGTCAGGTTGGCGCGGGCGTAATTGACTTTCAGCCGCGCCAGAAATTCCACCCCGGGCTTGCGCTTCACCGCGTGGACAGAAAGTGTTTTTCGGCAAAATCGACCAGCTGTACGGCGTTCGTGATGCTCCAGAGCTTTTGCTTCCAGCTCCTGCCCGGCGATAACGGTCACATAGAGGCTACTAATCAACGCCGATACATTCATGCAGCAATCCCCCGCTTATTAGCCAGCGCAACGGTATCCAGAAGTACGAAGTCATCAAGCAGGTTCAGTCCTGCGGGCGTCTTCTGATCACGCCATAGCGCATCCAGTACATCGGTGTCTGGCATTCCCGTTGGGATTAGGCTTAGAAGTTCGGATAACGTATCTACCTGTAGCATGTGGCAGATAGAAGCCAGCATTATTCCCTCTGACGCTTTATCCATAAGACCACCGATCAGAATCTGAATTTCCGGGGTCATAACAAAATGCTCATAATTGGATTTATTGAATCGGCACTGAATGAGTTTATAACCCTTGAACTCAGTAATTAACTCCTGAAGGAATACATGCAGCATATCTGGTTTTGTTTTTCTAATAGCCGCTACCTGCATTGCAATTTTTAAAATGCCATCATCAACTCTTTCGTGCGGGCATCCTGCGGAGGAATAAATACTTTTTGCCTTTTCGAGCCAATTTTGCAGCTCGATATAATTAGTCTGAATATTCAACGCGACCCCCATTGCTATCCAAAAAAGTCTATAACCCTGATATTTTAATGCGCTCCTGTCTATCATCGAAAAATTTAAGACAGCAAAATGCGGCCATTTATATGTGCAAAAATATGAGCCGGTTTATCCGGCCCATCAGAATGAAAAGGAATTTTATGCAGGTCTGTTAAAGACCTGCTGGGAGGTTAGTACACCGGGTGCAGCTGAGTCTCTTCAGTTTCACCATTCTGCTGGTTAGCGCCATTGGTATCGGCATCAGTCGCATCGTCAGCACCGCCGTTGTTTTCAGCACTATCACCGTCGTTGTCACCATTAGCTTCAGCATCTTCTGCCTGTTTTGCTGATTCCAGTTCAGCCAGGGTAGCCATCAGAGTACGGGCCATTTCAGGAGTCAGGCGTAAGACGACTTCTTCCGGCACGGTTTCCGTAATTTCGATCTGATTTTCATGCTCACCTTCCGGCTGCGGCGGGATCTGGTCGCGCAGCTGGCTCAGGGTTGGCAACAGGCTGTCGAAGGTTTTACGGATAACTTTCGGTTTCAGGCCAGTCTTTTTCTTGGAACTCACGAATTTGGCAGTGACGCGGGTTTTCCCAGCTCCTTCTGCCTTTTTCAGGGATTCCATCAGGACTTCATACGGGTCGCGGTCAGTACCCTGACATTCGTTAATAACGTCAACGGCAACGTCACCAGATACCTTATCTTCTTTCACCAGCATCTTGATGCTGAAGTCAGCGTTTGCCAGCACGATACTGCGGCGAACGGTGACCAGAGAGACACCCAGACGCTGAGCAATCGACTCAATGGTGTGACCCCAGCCAATCAGGCGCTTGAAGCCTTCAGCGCGTTCCACCATCTTCAACTGAAGGGAGTTGGCGCTCTCGATCATGTTGTAGACTTCTTCGTCCTTGCCGCCTTCAAATTCCTCGACGGTGATTTTCTGGAAGCTCGCGCCCTCAGCAATCGCCATCATCAGGCCAGCAAAACGGTGGTGGCCATCAATGATTTTCAGGCGGGTTACGCCTTCCACTACTACTGGTTTAACGCGGATGACAGGCACTGACTGAGGACGTTCCAGATAAGCGTGTTTGAACATTACCGCACGGTCATAATTTACGTCGCGGAGGTTCAGTCCCTCTTCCACAAACAACCAGTACGGGCTCACCGCAAAGACGTTGTTACGCCCGATATCGGCTTCTTCGAACTGTTCCGTATTGCCGCTTTTACGCGCTTTGGTTACGAAATCGCTCAGTGCTCGGAGTGATGATGGCGCTTTGTCTAAGCTGCGCATCAGTACCGCAGCGCCTTCCAGATTTTCCAGGGTACGGCTTTGTTCGAAGATAGCTTTAACGTCGGTGTTCATGGTGTTTCTCCGCTTTAGTTATTGTGTCGCGAGGTTCGTTGCTTGCTGTAAATCCAGTTAAACACACACCAAACAGGTGACGAAGCGTATTTGGGGACAAAATGTCTCTTTTTTTTCGGGTACATAAAAAAGCCCTGTAATCCAGTGATTACAAGGCCTTAGCTCGTAATGATGACATCAAGATGGCGACGTTTTTCGATTTTGACCGCATTTTTCATCAAAATTGTCATCACTTCATTTAGTTTTGAACTCTCCCCTTCCTCATATGAACCCCAAGGTAGGAATGGAGTAGGACTATTGATATTGAATGCAACGCCCGTAGGGCATCGCCATGCAGTTGGCTTCTTTGAGTCAGGTTCCCATTTCACCAGGAGTATTGGCGCGTTACAGTCGATGTCATCGATGGCTGGTATAGCCTCATATAAAAACACTCCCGCATCATCCCCACTGAAGAAAGCTAGATGCTTATACGCGCTGGCAAAAGAGACTACGCCCGCGAAAAGGCCCACAACGATGAGGTTAAGGTTCGATGTTTTGTGACGGATACGTTTTTGCTTCAGGCGAACCATTGTCAGGGCTGACAAGAAGATAGCCACCAGCCCCCCGGCTCCTGCGAACCAAACGGAATTGATTTGCAGGAAGGAAATCAAATCACGATGCTCTCTCTGGTTTTCTTCAAGCATCAACGACACAAAAGTTGTTGTTACTGGCATTGATATCAGGAATATCGTGATCATCACTATTGCAAAAGTCTGTATGGAATAGCGGTCTCTATTTTCCTCTATAACAGAATTAAAGGATAACAGATAAACAAATGTAAATAATAAAATGGAAAGAAGGTACATTGGTTATGCCTTTTTTTGGGTTATCGCTGAATTCTTTTATTTAATTCTGTTCTGAAAAATGCATACAAGAACTGCCACCCATCACCATGAGCCGTTCTGAAATCTTTTTCAGGGAGTACCGGAAAACCAAATTTAAAATTATCTTTTCCAGTGTGGCGCTGGCAAAAGTGCGCAAGCTCATGTGCCACTACGCCTTTGATATGATCCAGTTGATTGATTGAATAAAATGCTCCGATGTCCTTACGCTGCTCTATATGTGCGTACTCATGGTAGCGATAGCGCGGTGTATCACTGTCAGGATAAATGGACGATGGTGAAATAGTGATTGAGCTCCTGCCGCCCCATGAATGTTTGGCACTCCAGTTGACCCGAACTTCAGGCGCAGGGCCGGTGAAACCATATGCCTGTCTATAGAGGTGCAGAAGATACCCTGAATACAGAAAAACAACTTTCTCCGCCGTCATAACGCGAGAAACGCCATAGCGAGCAACTGCCCTATCTCTGGCTGTCAGAACGGGGGTTTTTACCCGTGGGGAGAATAATTTTGTTGGGCTGAATAGCCAGACTTCTGAATCGTCATCAGGCATATCCAGTATCACCTGAATTTCTTCAGGCGACCCAACTCGTTGATGCCACCTTTCAAGATTATCGCCCACTTCATTCAGGCTGATTAAATCATCGGCATTCTCGTAGAATAACCAGATCAGCGTTCCTCGTGGGAGTGCTTTCTCAGCTGTAATATGTGAGAGGATAATTTGACGTGGTGTCATCTTATTCGCCACAGTTCCCGGATGCTTCTATCAGTTTTATTTTTGTTGCTTCTGCCGCCTGCATTTTTTGTTTCATCTTCTCAATGCTAGCGGTCACACGGCGGGCGCACCATTGATACGCTGCCTGACGTGATTCGAAAAACTCATAATCCGCGTGCAGGTAAACTGATGTGCCGTAGGAGACGGACATACGGTAACCCTTCGGCGTTTCATTGATGACTTCCCGTTCTTCTACACAGTTTTCAAACTCAGGGACATAATCCACGAATCGACGACGCAGAATGCAAAACAGCACCTTTATTTGGTTTTCATCAGTCATTTGTTATCCTCGTTATTCTTCTTATTTATCATCAACCTTTCTTAATTGTCGATGCTGAATACGGCGGAGCGGATTTCACGCTTGGCCTGCTGACGGGCGCGGTGTTTGCTTACACGAAGAGATCTATCGTATGCATTGTTTTTACGATAGCCACGCGAGCGGCACAGTGAACAAGTGCAGCCTTCTACTGAATAGAAAATCCCAAACGGTTTCATAAGTATCACCTTTAAGCTTGATAATAATGTTTATCATAGCTGGAGTTATTCAGGTGACGAATAGTTAAGGGGCGCGTTTTGCTTGGGTTTTTACACTATCGTTTATTGAGTCGATGAGGTCGGAAATAGAAAGGAGTTTTCTGCCAAAGAATAGTTTTCGTCTGGCTTCTATTTCGTAGCGGAAGGGTTCAATAATTTCATCTTCATGCATGATTACGAAACGATAGCCGTTATTAAGGAGTTTATGCAGCTTGTTTGTTTTTTTTCTTATGGGACTTAGCTTAAACATTGTTATCAACTTCTCATCATGATCACCTGAATTGTTATAACACAGTTATTTCCGACACGCTGCTGCTTTTGCTGAAGAACTCGGATTGCTTTGGGCTGGGCCAGCAGGTTGTATGCCGGGCGAACCCGGCATCGTTATCACAGGGCTTTTTCTTTTCCCTTTCGTTCTATCCCACGAAACATCGCGCATTTCCGCACAATATCCAGTGTCGGGATGCTACCACTCCCCTGCTCTTTCACGCTCATTCGCAACGTGAGCCGTAGCAACATCTTGATGTCACGTGGTGGAAGTTCTGGGTAAGTGTTTACAAGTGATCTGACCAGTTCATCAGGAATGTTCACGCCAAAGTTCTCACCCATAATCTTCCAGATCTTTTGGGCATCTGATTTCTCCGGCACATCATAGTGAATGATTGCAGCGCATCTTGGTATGATAGCCTCATCGATGTCACTACCCCGGTTGCTTGTCATGAACATCAACCCATCGAAATACTCCAGTGTACGGAGGAACTCCGCAACGATGGCATTTTGAGTCAGTGATGCTCCACGCTGCATGACAAACACATCGGCTTCGTCCAGAAGCAGGACACAGTTCCACCGTTTAGCCCGGGTCAGAATCGTCCGCAGATTTTTCTCAATGTCATCGGCGTTGGTTCCCAGTGCGCCAGCATGAATTGAGTACAGGGGCCGTTCAATGACCTCTGCATACACTTCAGCAGTTAATGTCTTCCCAAGTCCGGGTGAGCCCACGCACATGATGATGTTACCCGCGCTTTTCCCTTCAACAATATCGCTGGTGAAAGCGCTGATATCCGTGGTCAGTATATCGAGTAAATCACGGTGGTCTTCCGGCAAAACCATCTTTTTTGGCAGTTCTTTATCATACTTGTATGGTTCTACGTTATTGGCATGTATCCAGATAAAGTCTTGCAGCGAGAGATCAAAATAACGCTGCACAGGAATTTCGGGTAAAAGGCCAAACTGGTCATCTTCAAAAAGAGGCGACTCCACTTCTGCACCGTAGGCATCGCACTCACTATCAGGCAAATCGTGTATCAGTTTATGCCCTGCTATTTCCAGATTCCGGTCGCTGTAGCTATACGATTCCATTCTGACAGCCCTGCCGGTTGCTTTAAACTGATTGCCAAATTGCCCGTCGACCACTTCCTTAAACCGCGTTAGTTGTTCCAGGTACTCTTGTTTCAGCTCATGCGTTTCATGGTAGATATCACGGTCGGCCAGTGTCTTAGCGACACTGCGCCGCGCCACCTCATTAGGCTCGAAATTCAGGGCGGTAAGCTGGGTTCCGTAAACCTTTTTGGAGTGCGAATATTCGCCGAACCCATACCAGCTGATTTGTAACAATAGTGATGGGGGACGGTCAGAGTTTTTTTCTGATTTTACTTCTTTTATTGCTGTAACAAGACCGGGGTACAGGTTGCCGTCATGACCGCGTCGGTATATCCAGCCATCAATTCGATTTGACTTCAGATACTGTAGTAACACACGACCGAATGCCGGAAAACTGCTCACAGGCTTATCGAAATCACCTTCCAGTGCAGTGATGATCGATTCAAGAGCTCGTCGATTTTTTGACTCTCCATCACCACGACATGCCTGTAAAAGTTCATTCAGATCATCCCGAGATAAACATAGCGGATCGACGGCAATCTCATCGTCAGAACTACGGTGGCTATAACGATTACGTAAAGCCTCAAATGTTGGGCTTGTGGTAGCTTTTAGTGTTTCTGTTTTTATCGTGAGTGCCATAGCCGTCCTCGTCAGTAATTTACTTTGATATGCCTTAAGTTCACATGGAAGGGGCAACTTCGAACGCATTAGGAACTCTGATCCGCGAGCCTATTTCCAGTTTAATGGTTGCCTTTACGTATTCACCCTCCTTCAGATAGGTGATGTCTTGGTTATGAAATGTTGACTTTTCATGTGTAGCCCACCATTCCATAGAGCTTGGGATTTTTAACGTTAGCCCAAGATGTTCAGTGAGATAGCATACTCCCATGTTTGAGTAGGTCTTAACGGGGTTCGGGTAGAATTGAAAGTTACCCTCTACGAGACAATCAGTACGAGGATCGATGAACGAAAGGAAAACGCTAAAAGTACCCTGACGTTTTAGCTCGGCGTAAGCCTCAAGAATCGTGAAACGCTTTAATGCGTCATTTGAAAACAGGGTTACAATTTTTTCCGAAAGCATAGCCACCTCATGAGCTGTTTTTTTCCTATTATCAACCGGTGTCTCCTCCTGACGAATAGGTTTGCGGCCAAAAAAAAACTGCACCAGGAGGTGCAGTTTCGATAATCAAGCAATGGCGAATTGTTATTTTTCGCTACTCAGTTTATCCGTAATAAATGCTTCAATTTCTGCCATGAGCTCGGTACTCATTCGGTTAAATTCAAAGCGAACTTTACGGCCTGATGCATTTTTGCTGATACGGGCGTATTTGTCCTTATTAGCAAAATTAGCCAGATCACGGGTTTCCCAACTTTTTGCAGGTGGCTTTTGATCGAGTAATTCAACCGCCTTTGTGATCTGCGCCATGACAATTTTCTGCGCTTCCGGGATGTCACTGATGTCCAGATTAGCAATTTCTTCTTTCACCCTATCAACTACATCTGCAAGAATGAAAAGGTTGCTCTCTACGTATTTCTGAAGTTTGGACAACCGGCTGTAGAAGGAGTTTGGTATACCTTCATAATCCGGGAACAGAGCTATCAACGAACCGTCAATACGCGCCGCCTGAATACGTTTAAAGACTGACACATGGCTTATGCCAAGAAAGAGGGCAAGCTCTTCATTTTTGGTGAATCCTTTTTCCTGCATTAGTTCCAGATACTGAAGCCCAACCTCTCGGTATGAGAATCGGCGTGATGTTTGTGCAGCGGTAATAATCGCCTTGATGTCCTCAGCTGATAGATCATCTGGTAGCACCCATAAAGGCAGATCTTTTTGAGCCGCAATACAGCAAAAACGTCTGCGGCTACCTTCAATAAGCAGGTACACGCCATCACGTTTAACGGCAACACCTTCAGTATCAACACCCCTTGACTCAATTTGTTGCAGGATATCTCGTACTGCGTTTGTGGTAAGCGCTTCCTGATTTCGCGGGTTCATTGGGTGAACGGCGGTCTCAGTAGCGACATTTTCAGCTGCTACAGTGACGTGCTCAGCTTCAAGTTTTCGCCCGTTATGAAGGGTAAAGAGTTTCTTAATGCGAGGGGGACTCTTAAGGTTAGCTAACCCGGAACGGTGGCCTACATCGGTTCGCTTTGGCGTATTTAGATAACGCGATTTATCGTTTCCGATATGCTGTTCATCACTCATGCGTTAACTCCTTCCTTCGCTGAAAAACTCTTTATCTCATTAATAAACTGTTGATATACGGACATTACGGATTCTTCGGCAATATCCAGCTGCTTTGGTGAACATAACTCTTCAGATTTCTTAATATCGAGAACCGACCTACCCCGTGACGCAGCTGCTTTGAATGCTTCAGAGTTTTTGATATTGGTTGCCATAAACAGGTCTTGAACGGTTCGAATTAACTTATCGAGGACTATTTTTTCGTATGGGCTTTTATCATCGACGTTAACGGCCAGTACTTTAAACCATTTAATATTTTCACCTTTATTGGGAGACTGACGGAATCGCTCACTGATCGTCAGCATAAAATCAGTTGTGGATGCATAGTCGTATTCTCGCGGAGAAACTGCGACAAGAATACCGTCAGCGGCCTCATCAGCGGCCCAGATAATTGGCGAGTCTTCTGGAGGGGTATCGAAGATAATAAGGTCATACTTAGCTTTCAGGACTGGCATTATCACTTCTTTGAATCGTAGCAACAACTGAGTGCGCTCTTCTTTACTGCACTGCCAGTATTTATCTTTGAATCTCGCATCGGTTGGGAACGCAGTAATTACATCAAGATTTGGCAGATGGGTTGAGAACGGCATATTCTCAATGATTTCAGCCTCAGAGTAACCCATGTCGAGGTATTTTTTATATTCAGAACCTTCTTCATACACGCCCAGGATTGCGTCGATTGCAGTCAGGAATACGTCGTCTTCAGATACGCTTTGAATCATACCGCTACCAATAGAGCCTTGCGGATCCCATTCAATTACTAAAACTCTGGCATTCAACTGGAGATCAAGTGCTGCTGCTACAGCCAGAGCCACTGAGGTCGTGCTTTTTCCTGTCCCACCTTTATGATTCTGAACAATGATTGTTCGGCTCTGGTAGTAATCTCTATAGCGCGGATAACCCAGGGCATCCATAATATTCTGGACATCCCAGCGGGTATAAAGGTGGTTTTTGTTCTGATAAATAGGTTGACCCACCAGCCTTTTTTCTTCGAGATCAGCGAGAATTTTATTGAAGGTAACTCGAGATTTTCCAAAGAAGTCGGAGAGATTTTTTTTATTCAGGCAGTGGTTATAGATAAGGCGATCTACCCCCTCCACACTGTCATCTGATACAGATACCCGGGAAGAAGCCAGTAACGATTCTTTCAATGAAATTTGTTCGGACTTCATGCGTTGCCCGACAAGGGCAATTTTATCTATTAGATTCATTCTCGTCATACCCTCAAACCTGAATTATGAATTTAAACGCATATGCGTATACTTTACGTATAATGCGTAAAATGACGCTCTATGCGTATAATTGTAACGGCAATCAGATTGAGACGCTAACATTCTATTTTGTTTTTTCTTCATTTTGCGATCTCGAAATGCAGTTCAATGACACATCATCTTTCTCTTCTGGCGATTAAGGGGGTTAAGTAATCCACGGGGCGGGCAGAACCCGGAGAGACTGACTGGCGATTAAGGGGGTTAAGTAACCCACGGGTCGGGCAGAACCCGGAGATGCTGGCTGGCGATTAAGGGGGTTAAGTGACCCACTGTACGGGCAGAAACCGGAGAGGCTGGCTGGCGATTAAGGGGGTTAAGTGACCCACTGTACGGGCAGAAACCGGAGAGGCTGGCTGGCGATTAAGGGGGTTAAGTGACCCACGGTACGGGCAGAACCCGGAGAGGCTGACTGGCGATTAAGGGTGTTAAGTAATCCACGGGTCGGGCAGAACCCGGAGATGCTGGCTGGCGATTAAGGGGGTTAAGTGACTTAGCGCTGGAGGATACGCCCTGCAACTATTGGTAAATGAATGACAAGGTTTCCCGTAAGACCCATCAAATAAAAAAGCCTCTGAAGTAGAGGCTCTTGGGTATTCGATATAGTTAGGCTAATTCGTCCGGGTCGTTGATGGCACTAACGAAGAACTCCGTGCGGTAATCATTCCCCCATCCCAACCAGACAGAAGGTGAACCCTCCTTTGCCAACGAACGGTCACCCGTCATGCTGTCCGCTTGGACAGGAACTGTCACGCATTCTTTAATAGTATCGGCCTCGGCAACCAGTCCAGTACTCTGGGTTTCAAATCCGGCAATTACGACAACAGCATCAGGGTCGTGTAGCTGAAGCTGGGCGATAAGCTCTTTAACTTTCATAGTGATCCTCTGCGCTAGAATTATCCAATTCTACCACGCTTGATGGTCAGGCGTATAAGTGCTTACTGTACAGCTCGAAAGCTTCATCATGTTCCAAATCGTCCAGGATAACGATATCAGGGCCATGTTCTTTTTTGATTTGTGCGATGTATGAAGCGTATTGAGCCTGGCTTTTGTAGCCCACTGTCCAAAGTCTACCTTCGCGTAAGACGCAGATTTTCTTGCGGTAAACCTTCTTGAAACTTGATTTAGTTTTCCGGTTACGCTCCTCGTCACTGACAAGCTGGTCGATTACTTCAATCAGGTTTGAGTCTATGAGAAATGGCTTGCCATTGTGTTCGCCAAGGCAGATTGGCAGAAGACCCTTCGCATATGATTCGGCCTGGCGGAACAGCTCTTTTTTTCCTGGTTCGAACAGTACGCGAGTTTCGCCACCATGCCCATCATTATCAGCTGTACCTATGCTCAGCCCGTCGAAGAGGACAGTAGCGTTAAAGCAGACTGTTTCCTGGCTCATGCCAGTATAGATTTTGAGGCCTTTCAATTTGATTCTTGTCTGAGTGTTCATTGTGTGTTCCCCGCTTTCTAATTGTGATTCTATTTTCAATCACCTTGAGCAGGTGACGAAGTGATACGGAGAAATAATTGTTGGGTCGCCTGATAGCCGGGCTGGTGGCAGCCGCAACCCTTAGTCAGTACTTCGGGATCGTAGTTCCGAAAAGCCACAACAGTCTCCACAGCGTTTTGGGGGTGTTAACCCCCATACGCTTTGAGACTTTGCCCTAGCGGGCCGCGAATTCGCCTAATCGCCCCGTGAGGGCTCTATTCGAATTTACATGTCGTGCCTGCTTCGCTTGAGAGCGAAGCTTTTGGACGGCGATTGCCCGCGTGGCGGGCAGACATTTTTACGTGCGCATTGCGCACGATTTTCTTCGGTTACATTACAGGGCTGGCTGGGGATTGGCTTATTGCAATATTCTACAACGAAGCTGGGAACGGCTGGCTGGAACGCGAAGATTTAAATCATACTCTATATCGACTGATATCAACGACGGTATCAGCGGGGTCTGTTGCCAGCTTACAGGTCACTTGACCTTCCTGATCCAGCATCAGTGTCGCGGTTAACGGTTCATTTTGAGCATCGATTACAGTGACATTCACGCGTAACCGTGTTGGAAGCATCATCAGAATTCGCGTAGGGCTCTCTGATAATGACACGTTTCTGGCTTGCAGAACCGCTAAAACACTCTTCATTAACTCTGCTTGGTCGATCATATAGTCACATGCCACTGGATGTATTGGGATGAAATCGTGCCTACCGCAGGGCTACACGAAAGATATAAATCAGTATGACATGCGGGCCGGACTCAAACCATCAATTACTGGAACCAGTCCGAAGATAGCGCTCTGGTTTTTATGCTGTTGAATTTACATAGTTGTTATTTAGTGAATTATTCGTACCTTATCATTCACTGATATCACTTAAATTCAAAGTGAACAGGAGAGGATTGGATTAAAAGTCCATAAAATGTGAATTAAAAGTGCGCTAGGAAATGCGATAAACTGATTGATTTGTTTTGATATGGTTTTTATGTGAATTATCGGTGAGTTACTTGTGTGCTACTTATCTCCATGCTGCTATGCCTTTCCAATAAATAGATTGGATAGGGCAGGGAGATGGAAGAGGGGAGAGGGCTTACTCCGCAGGTGATTTCACTTTAAATTCAAGCCATCTTGCCCCGAGCCTGTTTTTATCCAGATTGTAGAACAACGGTTTTATACAGACCCCTTCATACTCAGGGAACTCTATACCGCTGGCGAAGTGAATCTGTAGTGTATCAGGATCAATACCCATCATGTTTGTGTCAAACAGCCTGTGGAATGTTGGTGATAGCAAAATGCCGTTACTGGCGTTATAGCAGCCTGCTACGGATGTTGGTTCAATATGTGCTGCCTCCAGCACACCGTTGAGGTGTTTGCCCGATACCGCGCACAGGCTTCCGAAATTCTTATCCACCAACTCACGGAACTGAGACTGGACATGCACATCGCGAACGCTAACCTCTCGGCGGAAGCTCGGGGAGCGCATACGGATATCTGCATGGGGGAGGTGACCGCGTGGTAATGGCAATACAGCCGGTTGCTCATCCATTACTGGATTCTGCTCCTCGCAGTAGGTGTCCACGGACTCAATCAAACGGGATGTGTCATTACCAAATCGGCGAGTGAACCAGAGCCTGAAGTGAGCCAACCGTGATGCCGGAATTTTGTTACGTGCGTACTCCTGAGCATTCTCCTTTTCGATTTCAGTATTTAGTAAAGCCAGACGGGCCTGAGAAGCACGAATTTCTTCCTGGACTCTGAGATATCCTGCCAGTAGACAAACTTTGGATTCCTGATGTTCAGGCCGTCGCGGATAACCAGATCCTGTTTCAACCACGCCAAAGGCTTTGTACCGGAACATTCGGGGAAAAAGCGTTAATGCCACCCGGTTGTTACGACGAACGAGGGAACGAATCAGATTGGTTATCTTCCTCATGTTCTGAATAGTGCGGGGAGAAAAGAACGCGGCGTATTACCTCTGCTCTATCTATTCCCGACATTATCCCTCTGCGAATGACACCACGGAGGTGAGCATTATGTCTTGCCCCGCTTACTAGGCCGAACTCACGGGACAAACTGACATACTCTTTCAGGAGGTGATGCTTAGGGTCGGTAAACGCCTCTGGAGGAATCACCTGATATGCAACTGACGAAAGTATACGGAAAGTCAGTTCAGATGCTGTCCAGCCCTCACGCCGAAGCCGAATAATTGTTATAACGAGATCATCGATACCAGGCATATCCGGTTCGATATATAGGGACATCAGAGTGTCGTTCATTCCGGGAGGAAGGCTAGCAGAGTGTGACGGGTTGCTCATAGGGTAAGGTACTGATCGGACGTAGAAGAAGCGCTTATGTTACGGAATTCGCTCTGGTGGGTTTTAGCTCCAGTGGCGAACGCTGGAACTACGGGTAAAAAAATCCCCGGTTTACCGGGGAAGTTAACAACTACCTCCAGAAGGGTTGGAGGCAAAGCCGGTTGGGCGACCGGCCACAGGGAATGCTACGGCTTAATGCCGAGTACTACACCGCCATAGACCAGGTACATCACGATGGCGAACAGCATGAAGAAATGGGTTACCGGGTGCGCCAGCGCGGCTGCTGCCGCATTGCTTGCGCTGAGCTTCAGTGAGCCAAAAGAGTGATTACGAACAGCTTGTGCTTTCATGGGTCGCTCCTGATAACGGGTTACATGTTGTGGCTTCTGTATCCAGTATCTGGTGAGTGACTCAGGTGACGAAGAAAACCAGGGCATAAAAAGCCCTGTATTTTCAGAAAGATAATATCGGTTTCGTTTTGTGTTGTGCTTGCTATTCCGGGCATAAAAAAACCGCCTGGTGAACCAGACGGCTTTGGGATAAACAGGCTTTACACAGACAGGTCAGTGGATCATTTAAGTCACTTAACCCCCTTAATCGCCAGTGTATTGCCACCAGCAGTACGTGGTCTAACGCTTAAATATCGTAGCGACCTTCTTTGATTTGCTGGAGCTGTTCAGCCAGCACCTTCGCCAGTGGTTCGGCTTCTTCTTCATCATCAAGATTGTCGATGAGCGTCAGATTCGACTCACCCGCACGGCGGGCATAAACCCCATACGCTCGCTGGCCGGAGATATCGGTGACCGAAGTCTGAGAGTGATCGCAGATGATATTGCCGTGACGGTCTACCGGCCCGAAGCTGATGGCTTCATAATCCGCATCGTGGCCCAATGGTAAATCGCGCAAAACAAACAGGCGTAATGGGAGAACGTCGTACTCAGCACCACATTTTGCTGCCACATCCAGATCGTTAATTTCACGGAGAAAATCTTTCGCTACCACCGAGTCAGAATGCATCCGGTAAATGGTCGATGCGGCCCAGATTGCACCAGCATAAAATTGTGATTCTTCTTTTGTCATTTAGCACCTGCTCTTATTGTCATGGGTATGCCGGTCGAACGGTATCCCCGTGCAGACCGTCAGTAAACGGTTATTTCCTTTGCGCAGCAGTCGCATTGGTATTCGTTGATACCACCAGTTGCGACCCAGTTTATTGCGCCGCAGCGGCAACTCAACAGCTGGCGCATACCAGGAGCAAGTGCCCGCTCTGAAAACGACTCAACCGGGACTTCGCCCGGGTAGTAGTAACCTTTTATCAGCTTGCTGCGTGAATGCCCGTCAGTGTCGGTGTAATGCAGATACACCTTCCGGGTATAAATCATACCCGAGTCAGTGCCGAACTGCGTTTTCAGAAGCATACATATCCTCCAGACGCTGAATACATTGTTGTGCGGCCTTATCAAGTAGTTCAGCCGTGGGTTCATCATAGATGCCACGTACCAGCAGACCAAATATTTCCGGGTCTACAGACAAATCGTACATGCATACGCGAACGCCAAGCGCTGTACGTAGCGCATAGACATGGCGGTTAGGCTTTCCGCCGATACCGGTGACTGACGCGACATTTTCAAAATTACCAGGGTTAACCAGGTTAATCACGGGGCACGATATACACTCAGGGATCCGCTTCAGAGCCACAGCATCCAGATACAGGCTGTGGCCCACTTTCAGGTTTTTTGGCAACGCTTGCAACGGCATGGCTTCGAGGGCCAGATTTTCTTCAAGATGCAGGTTATCCGGCAAAGTGGTAATACGGGTGTTTGACAGCATCATACTGCCAGCTACTTTCAGCGTATCCGGCAGATAGGCGATATCAGTACACATGATGTCCAGAACGCGGCCCACCGTCAGATTTTCCGGCAGATACTTAAGACGTGAAGAATTCGCCATGAGCGTACCGGTAATGGTCAGGTTGTCAGGGAGAGATTCCAGCTCAGAGTAGCTGATAAACAGATTGCGGGCCACCAGCCCGGCAGGGATGCTATGAATGCCCGACAGAATGGTCAGGGTGTTCGTCACGGTCAGATTCGCGGGAATATAGTCGCAGGGAATTGCCGGATCTTCTGGCTCAAGCGTAAACCCGACACGAAGATCGCCTTCAACGATGATTCGTCCGTCCTGAAGGGTAAAGGCCACACCATTCGCTGCCAGTTTATCAATGAAGTCTGTCATATCGGTTTCCTTTTAATGGCCCGACGAGCCGGGCCGGAGGTTCAGAGTTTGCTGACAAAGTTCTGCTGCGTGAACAGGTACATATCGCCCTGCTCATTGAACATGCACAGATTTTCGAGGATGCGCTTTTCAATCCAGACGACCGGCTTTTCACGCATATCCTTCGCGAGCGAAAAGGTGTTTCGCAGCCGGGTAATGCGGTGCTGATCATTGATTGCCTGGTGAATTGCGGCCTTTGACGCTGCCGCCTGCTTTTTTACGTTGTTGCGGGCACACCATAATTCGCCACTAGCGGCTGATGCCCGCGCTGCTGGCTGACGTGAGGAGTCCAGTTGGTCATAACGTAAGAGATTCGGCATGATGCCCCCTGTCATAGTTTTGTCGTTATTGACCTATTATCTGGCAGGTGGGGCTGGTGACGAAGGGCGCTGAGGTTGTCTGATGGTTAAAAGATTGCCGTTAGTGTTCCATATGGTATAATTGAATTACCAAATGGGAGGGCTAGTTATGACGATGAAAGTTTTTTCTCCAGACGTTACCAAAACGAATCAGCACTGCTTATGGCAGGTTGCTGGGCTGGATAATGACGGTATCGCGCTGATGGATAAAATCAATCACGGTCTCGATGGCACAGTAGCTAAGCACATTTCTGAATGGGCTAACATCACGCCGTCTGAGCTGCGCAAAATGTCGGGTATACCTAATACGACGTTTAATCGTAGCATCAAAGACCGTTTCACTGCCGATCAGAGCGAACGTCTGGTGCGCATTATCCGCGTAATTGAACGCGCTGTAGAGCTGTTTGAAGGTGACAAAGAAGCGGCGCACAAATGGCTGAACGAAGCGAACCGTGGTCTGAGCTGGAAATCACCGGCAGAGCTTGTTTCTTCTGAGACAGGTGCGCTTGAAGTGATGCGCCTGATTACGCGTATTGAGCACGGGGTATACTCGTGATCCTTTACCGACTGACCAAGACCCGTTATCTGATGACTGCGTGGTCTGGTCTGGGTGCGAAAGAAGCGGGGGGCCGCTGGAACAGCGTAGGCACTGCAATGGTCTACCTGTCTGAAACGGCCAGCCTTACCATGCTTGAAACGCTGGTACACATTCACGCGCCGCAGTTACTGGACGACTTTACACTGCTGAGTCTTGATGTACCGGATGATCAGATCCAGACCTTCGACATGAGCCGTCTCCCTGATAACTGGGCGAGTGAGGATGCTCCTGCTGAGCTGGCGCTCTACGGTGATAACTGGGCTGAAAGCGGTTCTTCTATCGCGCTGCGTATTCCAAGTGCGTTGTCTCCGGTTGAATTTAACTACTTGCTGAATCCGGCACACCCTGAACTCTTTGACCTGATGGCTACGGTTAAGAAAATTCCGTTCCGGTTTGATTCCCGCCTGAAATAACACACAGGCAACTCCCCGGCATTGACGAACTGAGGTGTCTCTGATGATTCAGAAAGCGAAAGTCGCTAAAGCGTTTATCTCTGTAATTGCCTTGTTCGCCTTTGTCTACTGGGGACTTGATCCCGATTCAATTTGTCAGGCAGTTGGTGACGCATCTCAAACCTGCGGTTACTCCGGCAAGAATGGCGATGCGAGTCTGGTTGGTTCCGTGTTTGCTCTGATGCTGACGGTGTTGGCGGGTGCGATGCTTTGGGCGTGGGTCAGGAAAGGCTAATCAGAACTCTTGCAACTCCCTCCGTGATGCCGGGTGACGCTCCTCACTGAGCGCCACCAGTCAGTCATTACAAACGGGTTGATGATTCAATCGCGGGCGGAAGGCTACTATTCAGCGCGTCGAACCCGCCAAATGCCCGGCCCTCTTTTGTCAGCACCAGATGCATCGGCGTTTCGTTGATATTACGGGCGATGTAATCGTTGATGAATGCCCGCGCCTGATCGGCATTTTTAACCTCTGCTGTTTCCGGCATGGAGTTATGGGAACGATTAAAGACGACAGAGACATAATTCCCTTCAATTCTTACCGGGCGAGTCGATACGGTGAGTTTCATGGTCATTTTCCTGTAGTGAGTGTTGTGTGTATTGGTGTTCTGCCACTATCTACTGCAACGTTGCGGCCACAGGGCGAAGAATTGCTATCGCCTTTGATAACGCCTGCCGCTCACCACCATCAAGGATTCTGACTGCTTCTACGCAAGCCGCTTCTGCTGTATCAGCACGTTCTACCAACGTCCTGACGGTATTTTCATATGATCCGCAATCAGGCTCCTGATTGCTGTCTTCGCTCAGCGTGTTCCATGACTCAGTGAGGTTAACTGCAACAGCGACCAATTGGTCAGTGCTGATATCACCTTTTACGCAACGGCAGGCCACTTCAGCGCCCAGACGTTCAGCAATGTCGTAGTACCAGACTCCCGGTTCTTCAGATGCCTGATACGCAGGTTCGCAGGCTTTACAGATCTGCTCTGCGGCATCCAACATCCAGTGAGCACATTCAATTTCGCCACCAGCCAGCGTTTCACAGATCATTGTCTGTACGCTGTCACAGTTGAAGGTGAGGGGGATAGGATTAGCCACTGATAATGCGGTCAGACGGGAGACTTCATGCTGGAAGCCCTGAAACATGAACATGGCGCAGATAGCTGGATTTAACATGGTAGACCCCTGTAGTTATGTGTGTTGTTCGTTTTGTTTACATAACCAGTTAACCACGCTCCCCGCAGGTGACGAAGGCTTTCGGGGCAGAAAATTCACAAAAAAAACCGACCATTAAGGCCGGTTATGATCTGGAGTATATGGGGCTGAAAACCGCGTTATGCCTTCACTTTCGCCATAAACAGCTGCATGGTTTCTTCAGCAAGCGGAGTGCCAACCTGCTCAAGAACATACTCCGCGACATGCGGGGTGAGAATGAAGTCGATAAACTCCGGCAAGGACATGCTGTTCAGGCTCGGTAGCTGTCTGGACAGTGCATTCTGGTAATTTTCCACTTCACCCAGTTTGCGCTCGGGCCAGCCCACCAGCTCAGGGTGCTTTTCCTTAAGTGCGAGGCCGCGCTCCGGGAAACTGTTACTGATGGGGTGTCTGGCGAGGGTGGGGATCAGGAGATTCGCCAGAAAATCCACTTTCTCGTAATCAAGACAGACAGAATTCATATAGGTTTACCTCTTGCCACTGGCTATGATGTTCGCTTGCTATCTGGAAAACTCTACCAAAGCGGCTGGCGATATCTCATTGAAAACGCCAGCAGAATGCGGTCATTTCCAGCAGGAGTTACCCCATCTGATAACTGTCATAAGATGCCCCGCAGGCTTCCACCAGCGCATCCAGATCACCGGTAAACTCTCTGGCCCGCTTCATCAATGCACGGTGTAATTCCGCTGGTGGAATGTCATCGCTACTCTTCGCCGGGTATTCAACACTGAACGCGATGGTAAACGCATGGCTATACCACGGCCCGGCATTCTGGTTTTCAAAGCGGGCCATCAGCTGGCTTTCGGTTGTATCGGTAGCAAATGTATCGAGGTGGACGACATCGACCGGCACGTTGAGTGCCCCGGCAGTGGTTGATGCCAGCTGCCGGGCTTCGTCTCCTCGCTCTGGTGGTGCGCAGTAGAGACATTTCCCGTTCAGTACCACCAGCGTCTGACCGTAGGTCGTACTGACGATACTCACGGTGTTAGCCGGTTGCGGGTGTGTGGTTGCAGTGTGCTGCATGGTGTTCTCCATTAGGTCACTCACATGGCAACCAGCTTACCCGGCACAATTCAGCTGACGAAATCAGGACGGACTGGTGTATATCGTTCGCAAAATAAAGATATTTTTTATCATCAGCACCGGTAGTTACGGGGCAAATTGCAGGTATCCGGTACAATGGTGATATGAAGGGCATTACATGCAGAATCGTGTGGCCCGGCAGACGGATACCGAATATCAGCAGAAGGAACCAGGACAATGCAGGAACTCGACTTTGACCATATCCAGATAAACCTGAACCCGCGAGCGTGTGCTGTCACACCTATCCCGGAAGACCTGAAAAGGGAGCTGGCTTATCTGGGCGCTATCGCAGAGAGAAAGAAATTCGCGGCAAGCCTGATTGTTAATCTCTACAACCCGGACGTTTGCGGGGCGAATATGTACAAACTCACGGCCTATTGCCGTAACGAGTCATGCGATACCCTTCGCGATGGCATGATGACCCTGATACAGCTTTGTGCATACATGGAGTCACATGAGATCTATGGCGAGACGTTTGTCAAAAAGCTGATTAAACAATGGGAGTTTCGTAAGTAGTCTGCTGCTTCAAAATACCTTTCTGACAGGGCGCTATGTGCGCCCTTTTATTTTAAAAAAACGGGAAGGTCTTGCCCGGGTATTACCTGCTATTTTCAACTACCAAACCACAACGGCAGAAGAAAATTGACCAGTCGAAGCAATTCGACCAGGAGTTCGACATACAGGAAATGGAAGTCTTTCATAACAGTCTCTTCATATAATTGGCTCGACAAAATCGTTGCATCACGACGATCGCAGGTGTGAGGTTTGTTTTCTTCGTGGGGGTTGTCAGCTATCACGACATTGAGGCAGGCAAGCGCAGGTGTCACAGTTTCGGGTATATTTTATGCTGGTGGGGTGACCACCAGCTGCGGGTATAGTTACTTAATGGTTTTCAGGAGGGTGAACTTGGTTTTGCACCGGGTGCATTGCGCTTTCAGAGACCCGGAGCGCACCTGTTTCAGTTTCCCGGCGCACTGGGTACAGGCTACGTCCTTCACACGTTGTGCCATTCGCTCATCCACAGCGAGTGTTTTGGTCGGGTTATGCTTACGCTTGGGAGCCTTCAAAAGCCCCAGCGCCCGCAACGTGGCTTTGTACTCCCGGGTGATCCATTGACCGTCGCGCTCATAGTGCAGGCCATCCCCCATCATATCGCCAAGCTGTATCAGCCGCTGATGCAGCACTTTTTCTTCTTCAGGACTCATATACCGTGCTCTCTTTAAATTATTGAGACGGAACCGAGCCGATTGATACCTCATATGAGGCCACCAGCGTCTTTACTGGCGTTTCAACGAAGCTGACGCTCTGCTGAGTAGAGTCGAATGAGAATCGCGTCCAGCGCCCCACAGAGCGCGATCCTGAAGCTTTCGCTATGACCGTCCCGTTCGCGCATCTCCAGAAGGGCATCCAGCTCGTTATCGTCAATCGGCAGTGGCCCGGAACAGAAGGTTTTCACCATGTCAGAGGTGTCAGGGTTTATACCTGCAATGCGCAGGATATCGGGAACCTCAGACCGGTAGATCACCGGTCGGCCTGATGGCGGTGTCCACGTTATCGGCTCTATCTTCAGTTGCGGTAAGCCAGCACCGGCGAGGGCGTTATTCAGATCGTCTATAAGCACGACATCCGCTCCTGAAGGAGGATGTACGCCGAGGGCCGCAGGGATTTCGACAGAGATATTGTGCATGGCGTTTACCTCAGTGAAGGACGTGATTAACCAGCGACGGGGGGATATCGAGTGACCCGACACTCCAGCCATTGGCAGTTGTCGCAATAAGATCTGGCCGGAACCCACCCCAACCCGTCACACGGCCCGAATCGTTGACCACCACCACCAGCGGCGCACCGGTATTTTGTGTCAGGCGAACGAGATCTGCGTTGTCCACCAGCGGGATCTCATTCACGTCCACCCCAGCCAGAGAAAAGCGGGTAAGCGTCATGCGACATTTCGGACAATCAGGGGCAGTAAACACAGTAATTTTCATTGGGATAGCCTGGTGTATACGGGATATATTCATTATCCCAGCTTTCCGCTTCTGACGAAGCGTTGCGCGGGTAATCAGAGCGTAAGCAGGTAAGATATTGTTGGGGCCATCCTGCAACATCAGTTGCGCCAGTTGCCTGGCTATTCGTCGCTCTCTCCATTAGAGAAAATAAACCAAATAAGCAGAACGCCTCCGACCCACATTCCAACAAAGAGGCAAATACCGATCAGGTCATAGACGTATTGTGGGATTTCATTCATAACGCATCCTCATTAATAATTTGTATTCAGCCTTAAACCGGTCATTTCATTAACCGAATCCGGTCTATCAAAGCGCTACCCTGCGTTGCATTCAGCCCCTCGTGCCGGTGAGTCAGGAACAGGGCAGGGCAGTCAGTTGGAAAGAGTCGAGCGGTATCGTCCACGAAGGTGTAATGCTGTAGGCCGAACCGTTTAACGACCGCCATGCATTCGTGATAACGCACGTGGTTATTCACCAGCCCATCCAGATCGGGATTGAGTCCAGCAATCCGATCGCGTATACCCGCAGGGAAATGACTCAGCACCATCTCCCGGGGTACGCCGGTACGCCAGTTTGTGGAAAGGATAATTCCCGTCTGCGGGCATTGCGTCAGCACGTGATCCAGCACAGGCATAAACTCCAGTGACCCGTTTTCCGCCCGGTGGAGTACACCGTCGATGTCCAGGAAAATCCAGTGACGACGGGCATCTATTTCCAGCCAGAACTCGCCCGCAGAGCGCCGGGTCGACATACAATCTATATCGTCCTGACAGGTAAACCTGACTAACCACTTCTGTAATAATCGGAACATAGAGGCCTCTCGCGGTAGTTGACTATATGCAGAACCGGCAACCATCAAAATCATACGGATTCTGTTGCCATGAAATACGGCCACACCCGGGGCAATTCCAGCGAGTCAGCCCCTTTGACTGTCGGCGATTTTGGCGTTTCAGCCAGGCAGGCATCAGCAGACCGGCCCCCTGCGTCATTTTACGGCGGTCTATCCGCTCAACACTGAAGGTAGGGCGCTTTGCAGCGTCAGGGATGTGATGGGGTAACCAGACGACATCAGGTCTATCTGCCTGTGGTGAGTCAAAAACTCTGGCAAGGGAAAAATCCGTGGTAGTACCCGCATCAGCCAGCCAGAACAGATCGTTTCCGTCCCATTGGCCATTAACGAAGCCGACATATTTGGTGGCGCTTTCGGAGAGAATGGTTTTTCCCGGTACAAACTGATGATCAACATGAAACACGAGATGGCGGTCGACTGCATCGGCATCAACCGGCAGGTCAAACTCCCGTCCCGTATTCCATGCGCGTTGTGCTTCCTCGCGGGTGTAAACCCGGGCATTACGCTGATCGGTGCTGTAACCTCTGCCGTGATGGCTATGAAAAGCGGTATTGCTACCAACGGTGTCACGCAAGCTGACCAGATAAAAACGGTCTTTCATGAAACACTCCAGAGGATGATGGCAGGAAAATAGCCCGGCGCGGCGGATACCGACACCGGGGAGGAGGGGTTAGCTTTCGATTTTGCTGACGTTTACGGTGTCATCGTCGTTACGCTTTACACCCAGCATGGTATCGCCATCGACTTCGATAATGCCGTCAAAGTAGTCGGTCATTTCGTCATAGCTGACTTCATCAAGGTCATCCAGCCGGTAGGAAGAGCCATCCGGCAGAACAAACTGACCATCCAGCGTGGCAAGGTCATACGCCAGCGGGGTAACCGTGAAGTAATACTCATCGGTGAACCAGACCGCGCCAACCACCAGTGGGTGAGAAATGTGGAATTCGACGGTGTTATAGCCCTGCGCTGCGATTGCATCCAGCAAATCAATGAAGCCGGGCATCGTATCGCCATCCCAGCCATCAGCCGATAAGGAAGGCTTGAGGTTATCCCAGTCGCTCAGACTGAAAAACACTGTGCCCTCACCGTCATCGCTGATATGGGATGAAATGTACGTCGCGCTTGCTTTTGAAGCCATTGCAAACAGGAAGTCCTCATCGAGCACGTGTTTGAGGGAGGTTTTAAAAACCTTGTCAGTGCCTGCTGCCGGGATAATCGCTAACATGAAACACCTCAGTGGTTGTGTTGGTCTGTTTTTATTATCGAACGACTGAGTCTGCTGACGAAGGAAAAAAGGGGACAAAAAGAGGCTGTTTTCTCAATAAAATCAGAAAGATTGTGACGGCCCGAATTCAGATGAAACGGGCGCAGACGGGGGGTTATTTGCTGGCGGATTCGGCTTCGTAAATGACTTCGTCGGCCCAGTCTCGATCAAATCCCGGCATCACCGGTAATGCTGCAACGACATCGGTAGGGAGGGCATCAATATAATCGCGCATGGCTTTTGCCACTTCCAGCAGTTCATTTTGCTTCATCATTTTCTCGCTCATTATCTCTGTCAGAAACCATCCAGCAGGAAGTCCACCGCACTTTTGATAGTGTGCCGGAACGGAGATGCGTCCATGACCGCCTGACCGAGCTGCTTCACGCGGACTGAAGCCATTTCATGCGTCATCAGGATAACGTCATTCCCTTCCACCTGTATGACCGGAGTTAATCGCGCAACCGGGGCCGAGGCTCCTTTTTTAAGCCGATGAAGGGGGATCACCAGGCGGGTATTTAACTCGCCAATGATGTCGCTCTGTATATCCAGCAGGTAAGGGTATGCCTGGCTGTTGCCGGGATTGCGGTAAACGGTATATTGCATTATCAGAACGTCCTGTATTCGTCAGACAGTAACCCATGCTCTTCAGTGATGCGGTTCAACTCCTGAATACCAGCACGATTCTGTCGTTTCCATTCTTCCGCTGCACTGGCCTTCAGTTTGCTCTGAAGCGCTTCTGCCAGCGTGGCGGACAAGTTAATCCCAGCGTCTTTTGCCTGCTGTACGAGCATTGGCTCAAGGGTGACACTGACGGTTTTTTTCTGGCGAGCAGCTGTAGCCTGCATGTGTCCTCCAATAAAAAAGCACGTGTCGATTACACGTGCTTTAAGTATGCGCCCATTTTATCCCACCAGCAAATTTGTTTGCCTCCGAGAGAGTCTACTGCGTCAGTTCAGCAGGTCAGATGGCCTAGACCGCAGAGGCTACGTTTTTCCAATCATGATAAGCAACACACGCCTGTTTGGCAGGTTGGCTGCAACTTTAGCTGCTTTATCAATGCTTTGTGCTGTATACACTACCCCTCTTTCTTTCAGGTTCTCCGCGTTCTGACGCAGCGTTTCCTCTGAAAAGCTGGACGACTCATCAATGCCAACTGGGCCGGGCTTTGCACCGCGCAAACTGAATGGCACAGGGCCATGCCAATCATTCTTTACCAGTAACAGTCGGGCATCAATGATCCGTCCTGGTAGCGTTCTTTCGATGAGGTAACTTTTTCCGGTTCCAGTGCTGCCAATCAGGCAAACGGTGTAACCGAAACGCAATGCCCATCGAATGATTAGAGCCCAATACCGCGCCCGGAACGCGGAAATGACAGGCATTTCACCTGGTCTAAATACCGCTGCGAAAAGACATGAATAGCTATATTTCTCAGCGTTACAATCTTTCATAAAACTTTATCCAGTGATGTGTTTTTGGGGAATTTTCTGCCCGCCCAGCAGGTAGCTGGTGTATCTGAAGTACATAACATCTTGTAGTTGCCTCTGACTATCTCTCTGGATATAGACTTATCAAATTCATTTCTATCCATATCAAATAGCCAGTAGAACCCATCAGCATAGATAATTGTGGTTCGATTGGGATCCGAAGCTACGACGCGAGCATCCGTAATCAAATTCTCCTCATAGCGCAAAGGCGAAGCGGAGAAAAAGAATATTATTAATACGAACCAACTCCCTATGAAACACGGTAAAACATGTTTTTTGCAATCCTTTAAACCATCTTTGTTGCCTTTCATTTTGTAGTCATAAAGACCAAGCAAAAAAAGTAAGAAAGAAAAAGCAAACCCCAGAAAAACGTGAGTATAAAACTGATGGATGCCGTCACTCCATGTAATACTGATACTTCCAGCATTTGTTCTTTTTGTTGTTATTTCTAATACGGAAATGAAAATGGCTGTTAACTGACTAAAACAAAATATTTTTATGCTTAATTCAGACTTAAACGCTTTGTTATATACTAATACAATCACAAAAAGTATTACGATTACAAAAGCTGTAATCATAAACTCACTCATCATCATGAGCACACTGTTATTAATACTGTAATTTATGTTCATCATCACTCCTTAATTTCACAACTTTTCATCATTTTATTTGAGAATTGACAGGCTTATCGAGTAGGGGGTTTAGCGTCCTTGAATATGTTCGCTCGTGTGGCGCTCACTAGACACCAGATAACAGAAGAAAGCAGAGCAAGCATTGCGTAAACCATTCGGAAGTTTGAATCCCACTTCGCGGTTACTATTGATTCATCGACCGCCTCGCGAACGCAGGGAGATTCGATAAGTGTCGGGGGAGTCGTGGATTGTGGCTCTTCGGTACATACCATTAGTTTGCCGACCGGAGCACCATCAATGACAGCCCTGGCTGCACTAACCAGATGCGCTGAAGGTGAACCTGAATAGTTCATGCAGATGAACGTGATAAATAAAGCAATCGCCGGGCCGGAGACCAGAGTGAAGAATGCGAAGCTGCGGCAGGCCGTAGTATGGCGATGCAAATTAGCGAGAAATGTCATCATGATTTGTCACTCTGGGTTTTAGTCGTATCCGACTCGGTGTCACATCGCTGGAAAGCTACTTGAGGAGGAATTTGATCAACCCCGGTAAAGCAATATTTCAGGGATAGTTGCTTTTTTCCCTCATCCAGTCCAACAAAAAAGATATCGACCGGATCTTCATGAAGTAGCTCTTTTGAGAGCCGGTTGTAGGCCATCCAGCTCCCAACCATATCGACCATTGGCTTAAATTTATCAGTTGCGTTATCTGTAGGTTTAAATGGAATTACACGGAAAACATTCCATCGTGAGCAACGAACCAGCAATTGAGCATCACTCTGAAAGACGTCCAGATCAGTGTTATTTGTCAGGACTTTACACAGCGACTTGAGATCGTTACCCCTGACCTCCAGTTGGCTGAAGCTTCTATAATACTTTTCACATCCAGTTAAGTGCTGAGCGTAGCACTGCTTCAACAGTGTTGTGTCGTTACTGGCCTGCAATTGAGTATCTTTCGCCACATAGGCATCACTGATAAGAAAATCGGGATAGAGGTGTCCCTCCCATAGCAGTTTCTCGGCGATAGCGCCCCCCAGCACCACCACCAATAAGATAAAAAAAATTGGGAACGTCTTACCCAGAGGTATTTTCATAAATCTCACCAGTCGTTAATTTGAGGTAAATTTGCTTTCCAGATTCAGAATGCATTTTTCATGTGCATACATGACGGCGGAATCATGGCCGTAATAGAGTTCGCCATTTTCACGCTGCCACTCACGCGCTTTTCGGGTACGGAATGCTTCTGACATATGTTTTCCACACAACTCACATGGCCCGAAAAAGTCGCTGCTGCGGCCTGTTGATTTTGTGAGTCTGACGATATTGCCTGTAGGTCTACCCATACTGCCCCCTGTGCTGCTGGCATTGACCGGCTGTCTGCCGTGCTAAATGAGTGGTTATTTATCCGCGTCATCATCGGATTCTTTCGGCACGAGTTTTGTATAGCTAAATGTCATATCAGAGGGACGGATCCCATAGCGCCACGGCTTTCTGCGGTAGTTAACTGCCTCGCTTACCATCCAGCAGATAAGAGCGATACCCGCCACTATCAGGTAGCCTTTGAGCAACAGCGAGTCCCATTGTTTAATGGCATCATCGGCATTCACCACGTGTCGCTGGCATTCTGAGGAGCGGAACGCGGCAAACACTGCTTTCTCTTCAGGGCAAACCATGACCGAGGTGCTGGTGGCATTTCCAACCAGACTACGGGCCTGATCGAGGAAGACCTTGGATGGTGAACTGGTAAGAACTGTGCAGAACAGAATGAGCAGTAACGCAACTGCCGGAGCAGTGACAAACGAGAAAATGAATGCCTGCCCGGATTTCCATAAAACGTCGCTGATGTAAAATTTCATGTCGGTGTTTCCTCTTATCGGTATTCAGGCCCAGAGCAGCCCGGGGCTTAATTTATGCTGACTGGAGTCCGCCAGATTGTTTCTCTTCAGCGCGGGTATTCCAGCGCGTCACAGCGGCTTGTTCGGAGTCCTGAAACGCCACCGTGGCCTCACAGGAATTGCAGCAGGCGCGAAAATTATTCGAAATCTCCCGAACCCGGATAGATGAACAACCGCAGAAAGGGCAGGGCTTGACGTTATCGTGTCTCATCGTATTTCCTCGCTGGTGGG
The DNA here is from genome assembly GCA_009363175.1 of Citrobacter telavivensis. Classification (NCBI taxonomy): domain Bacteria; kingdom Pseudomonadati; phylum Pseudomonadota; class Gammaproteobacteria; order Enterobacterales; family Enterobacteriaceae; genus Citrobacter; species Citrobacter telavivensis. The sequence continues at coordinate 102,889 of CP045203.1, read as the reverse complement.
CTTTATCCACCGAAGCTATTGAGCCGAATTTCAGGTTCATCACCGAGCTCGTACATGTGTCCCATTTCGTTCATGATGGTGCTACTGCCATTGAACCAGGTAACCATGCATCGCCAGTGCTGACTGCCGTTTTCACCCCAGCGGCTCACGCCCGCAGCATCCATTTCGTCTTCAGTGATAAAGAAATCCGCGCCCGGCAGTTTCTCGGCATCAAGGCAGATCTCAGGCTCAACGACGAAGCAGATACCGTTGCTGTTCATGACGTACATACGCCGCTCAAGGGTTTCAGTACTGACAATGACCTGCTTATCAGAAGTAAGGTGTGATTTAGTGACTTCCATGCGAATCAGGTTCTTTGCATTAGCCTGTCCACTCGCAAAAACCATTGACGCATTGCGAACCATTAACTCAGCAGCTTCTTCACCGAAGCTACGAAGGCCCATCAGTGCAAGCAACTCACTACATTCGGCTTTACCGAGGTTGCCAGTAGTCAGATTAACCACGCCTTGTAGAGTGCTCAGTTCAACCGGTTGTGACCGGAGGATGTCGCGAAGCAGTGTATTACCCGCCGTGCCCGGGTCGCTCCAACTGGAGGATTCGGGACGCTGATTTTCAAGAAATAGGGCGCTTTGCAGTAAAGCCGCTGGTGGCTTTCCGGCAAAACTCAGTTTTACTCTGACCGAATCGAATGGGTGCATGACGGCGGTTTCTCCATAATATCGTGAAGCTAAAAACTGTTTTAATCCTATTATCCCACCGGTCGACAATTGACGAAGTAATCGGGTATGAAATGGACACCCCTTCGATAATTCACATATAGCGAAGCCTTTACGCCTTTGTCTTATCCGCAGGCTGGGGAATGCAATAACTTAAGATGGTGATAGTTTCCCCACGCTTTGCTTTAGGCGCGGCACTCTGGCATTCATCATAGGTTTTGTAGTCAGGTATTTTCTGAGAGGTGACACCACTTGGATTAAGACCACTTGAATAAAGCCCAATCACGAGAACTAAAGTAAACATGTTATTACTCCAGAATGTATTGATGGAAAGTAAGTGAGAATGCCATTATCCATTTCTCCTAAAATCCCGAAAAAACTTTTCAAGAAAGGTACTTTTCGGTTACTTCAGCGTAAGCATACTTAGATCGCAAAATGAGTGAATAAATAACTTTGCTCTGCAATTGTTTTTGCTGAACTTCAAATTAATCAGTCATCGATTTCATCAGGCAAGTGAAAAGCTGAGACGTAAAGCTTGCCATCATGAAAATCCAAACCATCTTGGCAGTGATAATCGGAAATTCGAGAGTGCCAATATAATAAATAATAATTATCAATCCCCCCAAGGCCAGACATCCAAGGAGACCTGCTGCTGCCTTTAGGAAATCACTGCCTTCAGGATTCTGGAATGTGAATCCAGTTATAATCAGCGAGGAAAAACAAGCGAACAAACAAGTTCTATACAAAGGCCAGTCCCCGGATATAACATTTTCTCGAATAAGCACTGCCCATATCAAAAATTCAATGCTGAAAATAATCAGCGGAACTGCGAGCACACGAAATGAAAGTTTTTCATATAAAGTGGTAATAATTGATGTCATAGCAAACCCCGCTTGCAATATTCAAATTAATTTTCGTGGTTTTTACCTGCTTTTAACAAACGCGTTATTTCATCAGTAAGGCAGAAACTTTTCCCAGATGATGGTTTCCCGATAACCACAACGTGACCAGTACTTGGAGTTCCCTCTACTTTAAAAAATGCAAGTTTTGCATCGATAATTTTATTTTTCATTGCATCGGTAACCTTGTATGACGTGGGGGTAAATTTTGTGCGTTAATGTTCAATGATAATATTAATCGCGAAATACTGTATCTATAGGGTCTGTTGATTAAGACTATCCCTCTTGAAGTAAAATACAATCATCATTCCTATCTGTATGGAATAGGAAGCCAATTCAGCATATGTTACATAATTGCTTGTGATGAAGGAAAAACCTCGCGCGATTACAAGTAGGAGTATTGATGCAATAAACACTAAAACCCAAACGGTAAGCATTCCCAGCACTGAAAGAAAGTACTCATATTCATTTGGGTCGTAAAATACAAATGCTGTTGAGAATATTGCAATAATACATAACGGAAGTGATGTAGCGAGTTCCGACCATTGAAGGTCAATTTTTCCAACCACCAGCAATGTAGAAATGACAGCGTACTGTATAGCCGATAGAACTGTTACCGGAATCGCAGCTCGAATGAACTTAAAAACAGAATGTTGTGTTTTAGCCTGGTTTTTCATGTGTTACCACCTGTCATTTGTTTCGAAACCAATCATAACCAGAGTGATAGATTTCAGAGTGAATAAACCACTACAAAACGCCCCCATTTATTGCTGGACATCATCCGCAGGAGTGGCATAAAACTCACGACCTGACGCGCCGAGTTTTTTCTGAAGCTTCTTTGTTGCTTCAGCCTGACTTCGGGCCTTGAAATAGAACGTCCTGATAAAATCCCCATTGTTGTAGTTAACGTCCTCTGGATTTGCCCATTTCTGCATAGCAACAAACCGGATAGAAGGCTTCGGGATGGTTTTCACCTCGACATACCCCCGGCCCTTGCAGCGAAAACACACACCGCCTTGAACGTGCCGGAACGCTCGGATCTCACCCTTACCACCCAGACAGCGTGGGCATTCAATTTTATGCATAGCAACCTCTCGACTGTTGATTAACGAATTTCGCGCCTGAAAGGGGGCAGGGATGCGAGGATGTCTTTCCCGTAGGCTTTTGTCTTCAGGCGTTTATCCAGGATAGTCACCGCGCCGGTATCGCTCTCTGTGCGGATAAGCCGACCAACGGACTGGGTCAGTTTGAGGCAGGCCTCCGGTATCGAGATTTCCCGGAAAGCATCACGCCCGTTTTTCTCCAGCCACTCCGTCAGGGTCTGGCCCACCGGGTCGGTCGGAACGCTAAAAGGCAGCTTGGCAATGATGACGTTGTTGCAGTACACGCCAGGCAGATCCACCCCTTCACTGAAAGAAGCCATACCAAAGATAATGCTCGGCTCACCACGGTCGATTCTGAGCTTATGGCGCAGCAGTATTTCCCGTTTTGGAAGTGCCCCCTGTATCAGCAGAAGCGGTGAAATGTGTTGAGGCATCGCCTTGCTGACTTCTTCCATCTGCCTGCGGGAGGCGAACAGCACGAGGCAACCCTGAAGCCGAAGCACCAGTTTGGGAAGGAGTTCGATGATCTCCGCCGTATGTTCTTCATGATTGGTCGGAACCGAGCGCATACGGGGGATGAACAACACGCCGTTGTTCTGGTAATCAAACGGGCTGCGGGCCAGCAGGGTAGGTGTATCGACTGGAAGACCGGCCTGCTCCAGGAATGCGTCAAACTTGCTAAGGGAGCGGATTGTTGCCGAGGTCACAATGGTGGCATAAGCCTTCGACCAGAGCTCGGATTTCAGGTGTTCGCCCGCATAGACCGGACTGCAATTAATCACCACTTCGGTGCTGCGTTTAGTACGACGGACGTTAATCCACCGGGCCATAGGCATACCAGAGACGGTTTTATTCCCGCAGTATGAGGCCAGAGCCTGATGCATACCCGCCAGGCGATTTGCCAGCTCGCCGACAGCCATCTTTTGAAGGGCCAGTTCTTCCTCGCTGATATCCCGCCCGGCCTCATCTACAATCGCCGTCATTTTCACAACGATATTCTGCATCTCGTTTACTGTCTTTAACCCAGGCTTAAACAGGGCCGCAATATCTTCAGGAACGAAACCTTCCGGGAAGCGATAGATGTCCGATTCCGTGCCATTTGGCATTTCGTGATCGTTTCGCCAGTTCAGGGAGCGTAAAAGTGTCCCCCGCAGCTCACCGAGCTCATCACCGGCATGGCCCGCAAGCTCCACCAGCTGCTGCACGTGCTTTTCCATAGTCCCGCCGTAGGACTCTGGCATGGTCATTACCATGTCGAAGATTTCGCTCATGAAATGCCTGCTGGCATCGAGAGAGGCGGAGGTCGCAAAGTGGTTAATTGCTTTCTGCGGAACGTGGTGACCTTCGTCGAACACATAAATGGACTCTTCCTGCGGGGGAAGGATAATACCGCCTCCCAGTGACAGGTCAGACAATACGATGTCATGGTTGGCGATAACCACATCCACCGACTCCAGCAGGGCGCGGGCGAGGAAGAACGGACAACGGTGATAATGTGGGCAACGCTTTTTAGGGCACTGACTGCCAATAGCATTGACCCGACCCCATACCGCCTCATTGATCTCATCAGGATAGGAATCACGCTCTCCTGTCCAGTGACCACCAGCAAAGGCCTTGCTGATATCCTCCACATCATCGCGGATGTAGCCATAGGCATTCATCTCGCTTTCCATATGAACGTCACAGCGCATCTGGCAGAAGTAACGGCTACGGCCCTTCGCCATCGCATAGGAGAAGCTCAGGCCCGCTCTCGCCTGTATTTCTGGCAGATCCTTGGAGATGATTTGTTCCTGAAGCGCAACGGTTGCCGTGGAGATGATCAGCGTCTTATGCTTTTCCATCGCCAGGGGGATCAGCGGCAGACAATACCCGAGTGTTTTCCCTGTCCCCGTACCGGCCTCAATAACCCCGACGCGATACTGCTCCTCAGCGGGGGTAGCGTTAACGACTGCGCTGCAAAACGCCATCATGTCTACCTGCCCGGCACGAGGGGACAGACCCTTTGCGTCCAGGAAGAAGTGATAGGCTCGCTCAGTCATTTCAGCGGCAGTCATCCGGGGTTTATTGTCTGGCATATCCGTACCTTGTCCTCTGCTGCTCAGGAGGCACAGCCCGGCAGCGGCTATCGAAGTCAGGTACATCCTCATGCTGGTGGATGTACCGGGTTCATCAGTCTTCCAGTGAATGGCCTTTAAAGCGTCTCACATAGCGTTTAATTTCAGTTTCGGCCTGTTCCAGTACAGCTCGGTTGCAGTGCTCAAGAACACAGTAAGGCCCATGTGCTGGCCCGCCATCGCTGGTTTCGCAGGCATCAAGCTTGAGCCGAACGGAGGCATCGAAGATAAATTGGGTGATTTTCGCAATGGAGATCTGGTCTTTGTCTTCCTGCTCTTTGGTGTCGATGACATCGCCGTTATACACGTCGAAATCGAGCCGCAGGCGGTAAACTGTGTCGATTGCCATAATCGGATCCCTTCAGAGGATGTCGTAGATGACTGGGACGCGGCCACGTTCTACCTGTTGATTCAGGGTGCGGAAACCACCGTGATCAACGATGTAGAATTCACCCGCCACGGCGGAGCGATGGAAGTCGGCGAGCTCTTCAGTGCCAAAGACGAAAACCGGGGTTCCAGAGGGGACGGTCATGCAGGCAGTTTTTCCGCCATAGCCGCGAACCGTAAAGGTGATTACCCCATCCGCGCTGGTGGGCAGGAAATCGGCGAAAATCGAATGAAAGGCTTTATTCGCCTTATCGCTGAATACGTCGGTCAGTGTCTGCATGATGCGCCCCGTGATCTCGTTTTATGTTGTACTGATACCAGTACAACACGGGCCCGGCAGGTGACGAAGGCGATACGTCGGGTATTATCAGAATGAATATGTCGGTCTGAAATGGTTTATCAGTGAGCCATCAGCTCCGGCCCCGGGACGCGAATCAACGGTCGTTATGCTGTAGCACCTCCACGAACTGTCCGCAGCTGTCGCAGCAGTACTCATTGGCGAACCTGCCATCGTCTTTCCAGTTGTTTGCCCCGCAGCGGCAGAGCAGTACACGTACCTGAGAAGGGCGGATGCGAGCTTGACCGAATTTGGTTGTCCACTGAGGCTCGCCATCAAAGCGAAAAGAGTCAATGCGAAACCTGCTTTCGCGTTCGTAGGTGTTGAGGTATTTGAAGTACAGCTCTTCAGAGAGAATGGCATCGGTCATCGTGTATTCCCTGTCTGGCCCCGTGGAGGGTGATTTGCGGCAGAGTGTTGCGTTGCGAAAACTGCCAGGTTGTCGGAGCCATTACACCACGGGTCATACAGGTCACGAAGGGGGTTACTTACCAGCCAGCGCTTTCTCTTCCCTGGTAGCCAGGCGCATTTGCCCGAAACCTTCACGGATCAGCAACGGCTTTTCTTTCTTCCAGCCCTTAACGACGGACTCACCGAAACGACGCGGGGCGTTACCATTCCAGGTGGCTATGACGTGGTTATCATGGACTTCGACAATCACGACCGGGTGGACGACAACTGTTTTAAGTGTGGTGTTGCCCATATTTACCCGGCTAACCGACCAGACACTCATCCCGACTTCCAGCTGGCTTATTTTCATCTTCATTTCCTTCTAAACGAACGTAGTGCGCCACGGCGTAATGTCGTGACGCACATTACCATGCCCGGGGCTTATCAGAACATAAGCCAGGTGGCGTTACCGGCAGTATTTCTGGACTGGTAGGCTTTTGCCTGCGCGTGAAGCAGCTTCCACAGCTGACGAAGTGTAGCAGCATGATTTTCACCACCAGCATTAACCCGCAGTTCGCCGATCTCGCGGGTAACAGTGAAACAATTCCGGCTCTCATCCCAGCCTGAATGTTCACGCGCTTCCACCACCAGATCATTAGACGTATCAGGGCCGGTCTTTGCTGCATTCAGCACGAACTCCGTTTTAACAGTAATACGGCTGGCGTTATCCGGCGCATCCAGAAAGACGGTGAACCCCTCAGTTCGGCGGTCAGTTATACGACGGCTCCCCCAGGAGGTGATCCCCCTCTGGACACGCATCATTGAAAGAGCGTGGGACTCGGTTGCCTGCACTGTGCGATACAGGTCGGTCAGGGAAGAAAGGCTGAAGCTTTCAGGGGCAGTCTGGATAGCGTCGGTCATGGTAGATCCTCGGTTATATGGTGTGTTTTCTGGCTTCAGTAGCTGTCGTTTGCCACGTAATAGGACGTGCCTGGATAGAAGTAGCGGTAATCCGGCTGCATGTCATTGGTGATGACGGATGCTTCTTCCCAGACCCCGCTGGTGGACATAAACTCATCTGTCGTTTCATTCTCCAGCCGCATATAGCGTTCAGGAGCGCATTCCGCCCAGGCGCGTTTCACCGTATCCCAGTTAGCGTACTGGCTGATTTCAATATTCAGGGGCGCATTCTTCTCAGGCTGGTTACGGCGGGAACTCAGCACGAAATTCAGCTTCAGGACGATACGACTGTCGTTGTCAGGAGTATCCATCCAGATCTGGTATTCAGCCGTAGGCCGGGATGACTGGTTTTTGCGGCCCCACGAGGTGACACCGGTTTTAACCTGGACTATCGAGACTTTATGCGCATCAGTCTTGCCAACGCTGGTCATCAATTCAGACAGACTTTTAAACATGGTGCATCCCCAGTGATTATTGGTATGTTCGTTTTGTTTACTTATTAAATCACTGGTTACCCGGGTGACGAAGTCAGAGCCGGGTAAAAAAAGGACAAAATTTGCGGATTAGTGGCTGGTGGTGGTATTGGCCTGCGGGACAGGGCCATCGAACAATTTGTCAAAAAATTCCACGCCACGCTGGTACACATCGCGCAGCTCCATATCTTCACGCTCGGTCAGGCCCATCTTATTGAGCACGGCAAGGCCGGTACGAAGGCGAGGAATCAATACGGTTTCCAGATAGATCCTGCGGCCCGCAATAATTTCCGGGGATGCTTCATTGATGTAAAAATCAACGGTTTTCGTGATGCTGAAGTGCTTTACTTCGCTCATCGTCTGGTACTCCTCAGAATGATGTCATGATACTCGGTTTGATTCAGGGGAGGGGAGCAACCCGGGCAAACAAGCCCGGGCGCAGGCAGCAGTTATTCGAGACCCAGTGCAACGTGATCGCCATCATCAGAAAGGCGAATGAATAGCATCTGCGTACCGCCGCTCAAGCCGAACTGGAGATCCCAGCCTGGGACAGAAGATGTCTCGCATTCACGCACATCGATGACCTGGTCACGGTAGAGCAAGAAGCGTGTATCAGACTTGTCATCTTCAGCGACGTGGGCCATCTGATCAGCAAATTTGTCTTCGAGGTCGAACCAGCTTTCCAGCCAGACCTTATCAGAGACCAGGCTGATACCGCAGGCGGATTCCGCCGTGCCGGTCACAGCCTCAGCGACTGGTTCTACAGAAGTCATATTAAATACCGCATCAACTACCAGTGCCTGCTCTGAGGTCGCCGGGTAGATACCTTGCAGATAAACGCTATTGCCGTTCACTTCGAAGCCGTCTTCAAGACTGATGTCGTCATGATCAACGTCATAAACATCCGCGAGGTTGCGAAGACAGATCAGGTTGGCTTCATCTTCGTTCTCCGCTTCAATGCGCATCAGTGGCAGTTCGCCACCACTGGAGTCGGATTCATAGTAGTGAACGTAGAATACATTTTTCTCTTTGCTGGTGGTCATGGCGTTGCCCCGTGTTGTTCGTTTTGTTTACTTATAGTCTCACGGGGTATTCAGGTGACGAAGGAAATCGGGCATAAAAAAGCGGGGATTTAACCCCGCCAGTTTTGATATTTATAATTATGCCAACATGTAGTTCCAGCGCAGTTATTACTTAGGCCTTGGGCCTTTTCGTGTATTACTTTTTTCTGGCTCTTCCACCGACTCTTCTGCTGGTTTTTCCACCGACTCTTGTGTTGGCGTTGTAGTGGCTGCGGCTGCTGCTGCGGCAGTAGCGGTTGAATCGTCATAATCAGTGGTAGCAGTAACATCACCCGATTCAGTCATATGGAGAGTGACAGTGACAGGTTTGCCATCAACAGCAAAATTGAGACTAACTGAACCTTTCATCTTCAGTAAGAGTGCGGCCCGGGTATATCCATCGGAAAGTTTTAAACCAACAGAAGCTAAAGCATCAGCAATTTTGTTATGAATATCGTTGCTCATTTTCATTCCTTAATGTGTGTGTATTAGCGGAATATCAAATCATAAGACTTCAACTGAAAAAGGGTCAGAAGTGAAAAGTTATTTTCTATACGTATGATGGCACAGGAAGGTGGGGTGACGAAGAAGAATAAGCAAAAAAAAAGCGGGGTATTATCCCCGCAAAACTACACACAGCAATTCAATAAAACAACTTCCAGGGGGGCGATGCACACATCACAACTTCGGTCTGTCAGACGGGAACCGGCCTTGGGCGCTTGTATCCCATTTGACGAAAATTTGGTTTTAAAACCGGTAAATCGTTACTCTTTCTTCCTGCTACCCCGGTCTATCACCGGGGTAGCGGAGTCCGCCATTCTCGGCAGCGCCAGCTGATCAGATTACATAGACTCAGATTTAAAGTTACGCGTTCGCATATAACCTCCTTAGTGTGGGCCGGTTCACTGGATTGTGAATTGTCAGTAACGCTAAATTTGTAGACTTCAGGTCTACAGCCTGGCTTATATAGGCAGGCGCGGCAGTTTTTTAAGAGTTTGAACGTAACGAGAGCATTTACATAAATCCTCCTTTCTGTAGCTGACCAGATTTAACGTCTTTGTCTATTCAGTGAACCATACCCTATTCATGTGACGAAGGTTTCTGAGTGTAAAAATACGTAATAAGCAACGCTATTATCGCTAATTCTAAAAATAGGGCGAATTAAAATACCGGCAAAACGCGGACGTTTATACCGGTATTATTTCTGAGCTGCTGGTGCAATATCGCGAGGTAAGCTGTAGTCAGCGCGGCAGGTACTTAACGGCTAGGCTTGCTGGTGGTTAAGGCCTCATCCTGCGCCAGCAACGTGATCACATCCCCGGCAATCTCCGGGCGGATACCAGGCGATTTATGCGCGGCATGGGCCGCGACAGCCAGCGGTCTCCAGTTGAGTGATGCTGCAATACGTCTGATCTCTTCAATAACCCGGAATGTATCGCTCTCCAGCGCCAGACCCGCACGGGCGGTATCGAAAGATACGCGCTGCGCCGAAGTGAGCGGCGAGTGCTTCTTCAGTTCTGCGGTGATGATACGCTGCGCTTCAGCACCGATTGACGCGCCACCTTCGACGACCCCGGTTAAACCGACGAGCTTACCTCCATCACTGCGGCTATTATCGTCTTTAACCCTGGGTGGCGGGGCCAGGGCGGTCAGATCCACGTCCTGCTGTAAGAGCTCCAGCAGGTCAGCCAGCATATCGGGTTTAATCACACCTTTTAAACCCGCTGCGCGTTTCGCTAGGCTGACAGGAGAACGGCCCAGGCGGGCGGACATCGCAATAAGGCAATTAGCCAGAACAAAGAGGTCATCAACCCCAATCAGTGGCGCACACTCTTGCCTGAACGTCTGATCATCCCGGAATGCAGGAGCTGGTGGGGCCGGTTTAGGCGTTTTGGCCTTTGCCTGCGGCTTGTCATAACCACGTAGGGCTTTTTCTGCACTGTCTGAAACCTTACGGATGCTTTGCGCCAGATCATCACCACCTGCCAGGCCTGCGGTCAACTGAAGCATATAATCGAGCCTGCCGAGCATGTCAGGGGAAGCAAGCCCGGTCGCTATCTTCTGGCTGATGTCGTTAAGGTTGCTGAGTATACCACCGGCGATTTTAGACGGAGGAGTAACAACCGCCTGGACATTATGGCTGGTATGAATTTCCCGCGACACCAGGGTGAGGACTTTGCGCCAGTCAGGTTGTACACCAGCATCAAGCGTCTCAAGGTGGCTTATTGCATTTCTCAGGCTATCCCATCTGGATAGCTGTAGAGGGTCACCGTTCTGCTTTCCTGATTTCAGCCACTGAACGAGGTAGACGAAGTCAGATGTAGCTGAGGCCACCAGCCCGGCAATAACGCGCTCTCTTGCTTGAGGCGTTGTAGGGTTAGATCTTCGCACCGGCAGACGGTCATTTTTATGTGCCGTTGGTCTTTTCATTTCGAATATCTCAACTTGGTTCCATCAACGATAACTCCGCGCCCGGGAGCCAGACAGCATGAAACAATGTATTTACCATGTTTGATAAAAGCGCAACCGGCAGCGCCGTCAAAAAAATGCTATATGACAGCGCTGGTTAGAGCAGAAAGATTCAGGGAGGTTTTACATCTACTCTCGATCATCTGTGAGGAAGAGATGCAGTTGAGTCACAAAGGCATCGAGATAAGGGGTATTTCTGGCATTGTCTGCAAAGTTCATTTTGGCATTGGTGTCGTCGTATACATGCATCCAGCCGCTGTTTCTGGCAATACGACGTACATCAGTATTTGCCGGGTAGAGTTTCCCAATAGCTTCACGCAGACCTTCAATTTCTGAGATCAACTGCCGGGCATTCGCAGCAGGCTCAGGAGCCGATGGGACGAGAACCCGGAATTCAGCGGTTTCCGGCTGCATCTTAATCACTTCAATGACTTTGTCCCGGGCAACGGAATTCCATTCAGTAGTCATGCCGTTGTACTGGTTTCGGATGCGGAACTGGTAAACCGGCTGCTGTTCGTTAACAAGCAACCAGGCATCGGCAAGTGCAAGATAGAACGAGACAGGCCGGTTTATCATCTGGTGTTCCTGAAGGGCTTTTTTATAGCTATGGACATCTTCAGGAAGGACATCAGTGATACTGGAGGTGAATTTTAGCGGATCCAGTGGACAGACCGGGCCGATAACCCTAAGCACAGCAACAGGATTATTACCATCATCAGTAAACCAGAAGTCATTTTCTGGGCCGATATTGAGCCTTACATCTGCGGTCTGATTCTCTGCGAGAACGGCCTGCACCCGACGACCGTTCTGCCACCAGCGTGGTGTACCTTGCATACATACCTCGTACAGGAAATTAGCCCGAAGCCCACCTGCTGGTGGGCGGTCGGAACACAAGTCTACTGAAGGTACTGCTCTGCCTGAGCAATACGAGAAAGAGTACCGGCATTCGGTTCAATCATCTGGATACGTCGGCTGTCCTCCAGTAAACCGGCAATAAGGTGCTTGTCGGTATATGGGGCATCGTCATCCCCGAGCATACGGCGGATAGCAGATAAATCGCCGGATGGAACCGGGTATACCGACTCAATAAAGAGCTGGTCACCGTGAGGATTCTCCCACTCATATGGGGTTTGGGCGGAAGCAGCAAAACCCGAATCATTCAGACGTGCGAAATCTTCAAGCGCCTGGAGGCGGGCCGCAGATTCATCGGTAGCGTAGATTAGGATCATTCGCGCCGTCTCAGGCGATGAGCAGAACAGCAAAATGAGAAATGGCAGCATGTTATAGACTCCTTCAGTTTGCGACTTGTTGAGCTGGCGGTGTGGCTACGCTAGTGAGTTGCTTAAGGCGAATGTTCAGCTCATGAATTACATCATCGCGTTTGCGCCAGCTGGTGGATGGTAGAGCCAGGAGCGCTTCAGCTTCGGACACGGAGAGACCGGCCAGGTGAGCTTTCGATGAAATCTCTGCGTTATATAATTGCTTCAGCACAATCAATGAGTGCTGGGAGGATGCAGCCATCATCATGAAATGGCGAAGCACCGCACAATAGATTTGAGTAGACATATTAAGCCGCCTCGTTCAATGCGTGAGGTAATGATTAATGGCATGTTCAACATAGCCAACAGATTTACCCACCAGGTGTGCAAGCTGCTGCACATGATGATGGTGAACTTCACGGCACGGGCCAAATGAAGTGGTGTAGCGATACCAGAGGCTGCGGCCTACAGAAAAAAGTTCTTTCTCTGTCTGCGGGCGAACTGGATAACAAACAGGACGTGCAGATGTAGTGCGACGAACGTTATTTCGTACTTGATGAATTGCAGTATTCATAAATCACCCCGCGTATGTTTTTCGTTTTGTTTACTAACTTCAGTTAAACACACGCTGGGTGGCTGACGAATAGAAAATCCATAAATAAATGAGCTAAAGATTTAAGCTCTTTATGAAAGAATTATTCTGGGGTTGGAAACCAGATAATGTCCGAAATAGGCTTATTGCCCGTCAGTAAAGCGAGGCTGGAATGCAGTTCTTTAACGACCTGCTTATTATCCTGCGTTTGCTCAAGTGCGGTTATAGCCTTTAGCAGGGTATTTGCCACAGATGCTTTAGCATATGCCTGCGGTGAGCCGATTAGCACCTGACGCATTAGCTCCGCATTGTTAGAAGCCAAATAGCCTTGCTCCTCGGAAATTCTTTCTGCATCGGGTGCTGAAATAACCAATGCGGCAAGTTCGTGATCGTTTGCATAGTTGATAACATCAGATAGCATTTCGAGAGCTGTGGTATCTGTCATGATAAAGCCGTCAGCTACCCACTGAGGAGCAACATCGAAGCGAACTACCCAGGAATAAGGTTTAACGTTTGACATACAGAGACCTCATTAAAGAGAGATATAAGCGTCGGGATTTTCTTCAACAGAAAGAAACTCAATATCTTCGAGATGCATTCCTGCATTACGAATGCCTACCTCGGATAACCACGACAGTATTGTTTCATGATCCGGTTCACCAGAAAAATCAACAAAGGCTGGAAGAGCCCAGTCGGGTGTATAGCCAGCGCTATACATTACAGTGGCAGTAAAGCGCCCAATGTGGGGAATTTTGAAAAGGATGGATGCCTGCTCAGGGGTATTAATTACCATGCCGTGATGATAGACGACATCCCAGTTTACCCCATGCTCCCCTGTATTTCCTCGATAGAGATGGTGGCGGTCAACGGCCCAAAGGACACCTTCGCTATCCAACCAGCAGAAATAATTATTATCTGGGGATAACGTGATCCCAAGGTTCATTAACTCCGCCACCAGCAAGCAAGGGTTAATATCAGTTACAGTTTTAATAATCGTCAGCCCCATCTCGGTTCCGGTAGTAACTGTCAGTACCTTGGAGGCACTGATCCAGAATTGATAACCTGCTTCTTTAGCCTTCGCGATTAAATTAAACATTGTTGCTTCCCATTGAATGGCAGTTAGGTCAATAACAACATGAGGCTGGTGGGTGACAAACAGGGAATCTGACGATATTTCAAGAAAGAATTTAGCGATGAGAAATGCAGGGGGAACAATATGGTCTGTACTTGCCAGCGCTTCGCTCGGCCAACCCCTCGACAGCCCGAAAACAAGTTTCGGTCTGCCTCACGGTTATCTACTGACAAAGGCGGGGATTATTCGGGGTACTGTATGAACTACACAATTTCAATCGGAACAAAAGAAAGCAGCAACCCCTAAACAAATGATTGAGAGTAACCAGAAAAAGGCGAGTACTACTACAGCGCTTAAAGATAGTGGAACGGTTTTTGATAGCATAACGCCCATACCTACACCAAATGAACATAGTGCGATAGATCCTAATTTCAATTTGCTCTTATACGAAATTAACATTGGCTTCTCCTCAAAATAGGTGTGGTGCTTGCCAGCGCTTCGCTCGGCCAACCCCGAGACAACCCGAAAGCAAGTTTCGGTCTGTCCCGGGGTTCCGGGTAACGGCCAGACTTACCGCAGATCTTCTTTAGCGTTAATCATATGACATATGAATAAGAATTAATCACGATACAACTGGATAAAACTCTCCACACGGGTTCCATCACAATAGCTCGGCCAGGCGTTCATCACAGGTAGTTCTTCTGTTGTGAATCTTCCCAGTGCGAGAGCTACAGAATACCAGACCGGGAAAATCGTATTGGCTGATGTCATATTCCCATTGTTGATTAACTCATAGAGTCCGCGTCCATTAGCCCATGCACTTTCTGGTGTATCACCGGCAAGGTAGTTATCCACCCAGATGGATGGTGACAGAGCCTGACCTTTCGCCAGTCTCGCTAACAACTCGTACCACTTCAGATATTCCGTGGTTCGCAGTGAGAGAATCGGGATTCCGCCACGTCTTAACAGTGCTGCCGCAGAACGTGAGTCTACCGGTGCGGCAATTCTATCCAGGTGGTTACGGGCTTGCTTTATCCGTGCTGATATTCCCGCAGGGCTCACTCGGGAGATGTATTTCTCCACCGTCTCAGTAGCTTCAGCGATATCCGGGGCCAACGAACCATCAACATGGAGGGGACATAAAACAAGGCCGGTATCATCGTGAGTCACCCAGGCAGAATTGTCAGTCGGGTTCCTGACGATAGACAACGACTCACTTTGACCCAAGATCGTTAACCTGAATGACTTAAGCCTTTCGGCTATCCAGCTGCCTCCATCACCAAAAACCTCAATGCGCTCGTGACTCATACCGCATCACCTCTACAAGTGCTTTACATTCAGACCTAATCATAACGGCTTCCCCGTTCGGAACAAAATCAGGGCATAGCCAAACCATACTCAGGAAATTTACAGATATGTCGATCTACAAAACGCGCTCAAAACGCTCAGGCGCGTTTTAATCAATCCGATCGTGAAAATACCAGGGGGATAAGCTCAGAATCGTTCTGAGGCGATTCTGGCGTGGTTTTATCCCAATAACGGATCCTTTTGCGAATACAGATCGGTTTACAAGGGAATTTGGCTGGTATGAGACGGAGATGATCCACTTTGATAATCTGAGCGATAATTTGTTAATGGTTTCGTTTTGTTTACGCGTGTATCGGGAGGGAAGTTATTCCGAACGAGGGTATCGACTTCATATTGTCCGTTTCGATAGCCGATCACAATTTCTAAGCGGTACTCGCCGCGACAAAAACCCCCGGAGGAAAACCATGTTGGTTATTCACTTTTGGTTTTCCCCGGCGATTAAAACCAGGGCAACCTCCGGTTGCCCATAAAAACCCCCGGAGGAAATTCATCTTTCCTCCGACATCGTGCGGTTTGATTATTACCATGCTCAACCTCCCGATGTAAAAATAGAGAAAACCGACGCTATCGCTTCCGCTTTGTTTACCTTCCATATTCGCGCCCGCGAAATAGTCCGCTGCATTCCCACCCGATCATACCCGGGCGAAAACACTCGCGATCATATTGCGATCATCCTGATTCATTTCCGCCGCGATAAGTCCGCTATCGCCTGAAGGCTCACTAACAGATCGCCTGAAGGCTCACTAACAAAAATACCAGGTCATCGCCTGGTATTCATGTATATCCGTTATGTTTACTCCAGAGCGGTTTGTATTTCTAAAGCTGTTTTCTTAGGTGAGTTATTCGAAGTGAAAGTGCCTGCCGAATTGCACGGTTTTTTCGTAACTCATCACGCAACCAAATAAGCTGACCTTCATACAGTTCGATAAGCGCAAGTTCTCGCTGGCTTGCATCCTTAAATTTCGCTGGTGGATATGATTCGCCTTTGTTGAGAGGTAGGTATTTGGGAACGACACGATCAATGCCTCCACCAGCTTTGCGCAAAGGTGTCAATCTGGCCCAGCGGATCCTGATAGTTGTTCCTTGCCTGGTTACGTTAAAGCTGTACCGTGCCTTCTCGTCATCAGCAATAGCTTTGTCCCAGTATTCCTCCCGAAGACTATTGGCCTCGTTAAACAGAAGTTCTGCGGCTGAATCAACCGCATCACGAGCCTTTTCCAGATCATTGATGTACCCGACGAGTTGCATAAAACCACCTCGATGTTTTTTGATTAGGACTTAACCCCAAAAAAGAGAATCTCTATTATTACGCCAGAACTCTATGTTTCTGGAGAAAGAGAAAACTCCTTTTCAGGTTCGATTTTTAGTTTTCAGTTCCAAAACAGGAAAGATTGATTCTCCAGTTAAGTATCTTTCTGGGTGTTCTCATTTTTTGCATGTTTCTGGAGAATACAATGGCAATCTGGTGATTGAGCTATTAATATCTATCTGTACGGGTACTTTTATCAAGCCATTTTATTTTAATCAAGCAGTTTGCCAATCTCTATATGATATGGCAGAAAACTACGTTTCTGGGCATTTCTGATTTTTAATAGGTTTCTGGGGAATATAATGGAAACTTACTTCCCCTAATGTAGAGGCGATTAACGGGATGACGCCCACCGCTGCACAAACCTCTTAGTAAACGATTATGTAGAGTCGCTATATGATATGGCAGAAACTTATGTTTCTGGCTTTTCCACTTTTTGTTACCTTTCTGGAGAATACAATGGCAAACGCAGCTGAAACTTCCATCACCTCCCTCCGTCTTCAGGATCAATCCTAAATCACAGTAACTTCATAGTGATTTATGTCACATTTTGTAGGTATATATACTAGTTTGAGAGAGTTTTTTTGGGGGGGAAGTGAAGGGGAGATATGCATATTTAAGTGAAATTATAACTTGTGCTTAAGTAAAATTTTCACGAAGTGTACCCTTGAGTAATCGCCACAACATACCTTAATTCACCTCACCGAAGCATGTGTTTTTAGTATATATACTCCGCGAAATCCCCAGGCGGAAAGCCAATCTAAATGTGTTGCCCTCATACATTACCACCTAATTTCCTCAGTCTGATTTAGGTTAGGGGTTAAGGTTTTTAGGGCCGGATTTAGCCATATATGACGTCCAGTTTCATGCAGCATTTATGTACATATCTGACATTTTAAACGTCCGTATCTAGCCATTATTAATGTCAAAAATGGGGACGTTTTGCCGATAAAAAAAATGGTAATCGATGATCGTTTGAATACCATGTTACAACTTGTTAACGGTTAATTCCCGACGTTGACAGAGGGAGGCCACCTTTCTTTACGTTAGTGCGAACCCCTTTTTGGCGCTCAAATGTTATCGGAGTGGCAGTAATTCATTTTTAACTTGCAGGGTTAACGAATGAGCAATGACAAATTGGTTGTCTGCGGAATTGATATTGGATACAGCAATGTAAAAATTGCTGTAGGGGATTCAGCGGATGACAAACCCACAGTCAGTATTTATCCGGCCTACGCTACGAATGAGCCAGTAGATGATGTGCGGCTGGTAAAGCGTAGCTGCGAACATGAAGTGTTGGTGTACCCAGGAGGTAAAGAATGGCGGGCTTTTACCGAACGCCCCGATGCGCGTGAGCTGCATGACCGTTACCACATGACAGAAATGTACCTGGCACTATATCTGGCCTCACTGGATAAAATCACTGCTAAAGCAGGCAATGAAATCGACCTGGTAGTAACTGGTTTACCTGTCCGTCTTGCTAATGAAAGTGAACGCGCGAAACTGACTGCGAGGCTCACCGGTACGTTTACTATTGCGCCAGGAAAAACAGTGACTGTTAAAAAATGCCTCGTTCTTCAGCAGGGCGTTGGTGTCATCAATGACATCGTTAACAGACCGGGCCTTATCAGTCAGGAAGAATTAGAGAAGTCGACCATTCTCGTGGTTGACCCTGGCTTCTTCTCGATGGACTACATCGCCTTTAAGAGCGGAAGCAGGGTATCAGGCTCTTCAGGTTCATCATTAAAAGCAACCAGTGCAATTATCGAAAGCATTGTGAACCGCCTTAATGCCGATAACCCGGAAGAGCGAATTGATGATCTACCAGAAATTATTGAAATCGCTCTCCGTAACAATGAGCAGTCTTTCTTTAATGGGTTCCGCCACATTTCCCTACGTCCTCTGCTTGAAGAAGCTATTCCCTCCATCGCCAGTGATGTAGTCAAAGAGTTGCGAAAATCGACAAGGGTTCTCGGGCCAGTCCATATCATTGCAGCTGCCGGTGGTGGGACAAGGTTCTACGAACAGACCATACGAGAAGAATTCCCCCGAGCCAGGATCGTATCGAGCCCGTTGCCTGTTGCCAGTAATGCCATTGGTTTCTGGAACTATGGCGTTGACTTGATGCTTTACGGCGATGATTGAGCAAAGGGGGTTTCATGCAAGTTCGAGTGACGATTAATCCAATACTGTTTCCAGAGCTGATTAATTATCTGGAATCAAAACAGTCTGGCCAGCGCAGCAGTTCACTATTGGCGCTGGCAAACCGAGCATTGCTAGCAGGTGACAGTTTTATACCCGGTATCGTCCGTGAGACTTCAAAAAAACGTAAATCAGAACAGAAGAAATCAGTCCGTGGGCCGAATACAGAAAATGAGACTGGTCTGATGACTAGTCAGAGAGACGGCCACTTACCCAAAGTAAATGAGGACACTGAACCAAAATTTCGTCACGTGGTTAGCAACGATATAGTCAATACAGGCCCGCCATTTTGTGTGGGCAGTGATATTCAAGAGTTCGAAGTTAAAGATGACCAGTTATCGACGGCGAACCTTACCAGTAAGCCTGAGATTGCTGGAAAAATACCGGATCCCAATCCTGGAGATAAATCGGGCGTTGGGGAGACAGGCGACAATCAAGATAGCGGCGTTAATGAAAAGGTTACACCAAGGCGTGTTCGCATAAGTTGATGCCGTTGTAGGGTTTGTGGGGAGGGGAAATGCAGATAGCAACGAAGAGTTTGGTGCTCGCTTTACTATGTGCTGCTTACTGCACGAGTACGAACGCCAGGCTTGTAGATCTTCGTGGCACTTCTTGGGAAAAGCATTCCCAGAAAGAGTGTGGCCTCGATCCGTACCTTCTCTACGCGGTGGCACTCACCGAGAGTAAAAATAATGCAGGAACCAAGGGGTATGTTGTTCCCAGCCCCTGGGCATTGAACAACTATGTTTATGGGTCGTATTACCCGACAAGTTATGAAGATGCAAAGAGAGCGCTAGCCCGCTATCTCTCAGCCACTCCGGTAACAGATATTGGAATCGTTCAAATTAATTTTCGTTGGAACGGACAGTATGTTAACCATCCTGAAGAACTCCTGGATGTCGATACAAACATCCGAATCGGGGCAAAGACTTTGTGTGCAGCCATCAAAGCTAACCCTGGCGATATAGAACTGGCGATAGGTGGATACAACACTCAAAACCCTAAGTTGGAAGGCAAGGCTCGTGAATATGGTCAGCGCGTATTACGCGTATGGAAGAGGCTTATCGAAAATGATTAATCAAAATTTGTATTTTCTACAGACTGCCATCTCAATTATTACCCGTGCGCAATCGTTGTATAAAAGCCCTTTTGAGTTAGCAGAAGGAGACCGGGAATTTTTGATAGAGAAATCTAATCAGGCCAAGCTCGCTTTATCGATGGAGAAGTATGACTTGCCCATCTTTAATATCTGTCATGATCCCGAGCGCAAGATATCTACTGAGGTAGAAAAATTCGTTCGTCATGACTCATACATCCTACGGCTTGCCCTGCTGGTATTCAGTGTTCGTGTTTTCATTAATACGGGGACTGTTGCCCAAACGTTCTACTGGTTTGATAATGAAAAAACCGTACAGCTTGTCGAACGTATGGATGATGCACAAACAATCGATGCAATCATAACCGGCAAAATATATTTTAAACCTATTCGTCCATTTGCCGATTTAGTAGATTGTGACTTCAGTACAGTTATTGGAGCCCCCAACCCAACCTTAGAATTAACAGGTTACTTACAGTCGCGCTATTCTCATTGGAGTAATTGATTATGAAGGCTGCTCTTGTCCGGGATGAAGATAAATTTGCTTTAACACAGAAAATGGTAAAATTAGGATTTCGTAGAAAGATCATTGTGCATTCGCTTAATGCAAGTGACCGTGTTATTGATTTTTTGCGAAAAGAGTTCCATCTGAGTGATGTATCAATCGGACGACTTAAACATTCAGAGACGCTGCTCAATACGACACATAAAAAGGTTGAGGCAACCAATTTTATGAGCATCTATCTGCGTCGTTCGAAAGACCCAAACAACAGTGACAACATCGTTGATGTGGTGAGTGCGTTCGAAATCTACCGGGAACTAAACCTTAAATTCCGCCCGGAAGAAGCCTCGAAAATGATGATTGATGCCAACGAGGCCTGGACTCTTGCTCGTGATTTTCGAGCTGAAGAAATACGTATGGTAAGGTGTTACCGTTGCGATCTTTCATTTATTTCACCGCAGAGTTGTGACCGTCCACGGAAAAAACATATTTGTCCGTTCTGCTCTGATACAGAAGCTGAAAATGAAAGCTCGTAAGTGACTAAGTTAAATTTCATAAAAAAGCCCGTTTTAACGGGCTTTTTTATTGCCTGGATACTTCGTCACGTGAATGAGTCGGGTTAGTATTGAATAACAAACCTACTGGTGTCCCAAGGAAAATAAAATGAAGAAAATCTCTGGTCTTGCTTTGGTATCGCTGATGTTAGTTGGTTGCGCGGCTTCTCAACCACCAGCTATGCCGGTTGACAGCAATCCATCTGATGCTTTGAAATTTGCCCGAGCGATGGATTTACGTCAGATCACCGATGCTGGCGATCAATACCTTATCTATAACGGTTTCGCGTCCAATGGGCAGCTTGTCCCTCTCAAAACCCCGGTTAAGGCTGGTGAAAAAGGTGTAACCAACCTGGGAGGTAATGGAGTGGCCGATGTGGCTGCGGGCTTCGCGACACACACATCTTTCATCCCTGTGCTGTCTGTTTTAACGGCCCAACAGCCTACTGCTATTGTTGATGGCGTGGTGCGTGTCGCGTCATGGAACGGTAAATCTCAGGAAGATAATGAGCGTGAGGTCAATGCGATTTTCTGGAAAACACTAACCCGGATGGATGGATACAAAGTTGGTGGGATGTGTGAGGGGAAAGGCGGTGCTGTTGAAAATGCAGTTCGTCGGAAAGCGACGAACGGTGATTGGGTATCGTATGCTGATATAGCTCCAACGTTGCCGAAACCACCTATCAGCACCAGCGGTCAGGTGACATTCATTATCGGTAATGACTGCTTCAACCTCTATGCAACACGAGCCTCTAACGTAGGTCTGGTTAAAGAAATGAGTAAAGAACTGGGTGCTCAGCGGGCTCTGTTCTTACCAGGCTCTCCTGAACATGAACCAATGGTATTCAGTGACGGTAAGCAATACCTGTTCAGAAAGTAAAAAAAAAGCCCCGACATAAAGTCGGGGCTTCTTATCCTGCAAAGCTATTGAGTTTTCAAAACAGCCTCTGTGCTAGATTTCGCCGCATCAACATCGATACTGTCAACACCGCTCTGGAATCGCTCCAGGGAGTTCTGGCGAGATCCATCTATATTCAATACGTTTCCTTTACCGGTTATCTTATCCAGATTTATTTCCGACGCTTTAGGTAAAAGTTTCGCCTCGTAAAGTGAACCAATCCACTCTGACAAATCGAGTTTGTTAAAATCAATCCGTCCAAATTCTTCTAACGTCAGTGGTCGACAATCCGGGTTCTTTTTATCCCCCCAGCCGATACCTAACATTGGTCTCCCTTGTTCCTGAATGATGCGACCAATCTGAGAATCAAACGTGCAATAACTTGACCGTTTCTCGATACAGACACCCAGAAACTTTGTTTCACACCAGCTGGATATATGCACGGCCAATTTTGTTTCTTTCTTAACGGCAAGCTTAAATTCATCAGGAGTACAAGCCCAGATGATGTTGACCAGTATATTAGCAATCTGGTACGCCATGTAAGCATATCCAACCACGGATATTGCCGAAACAATAGTTGACGACAATTGAACAGATGTAGCCAGGCCAGACGATGTTACGGCTGCGCCACCGCCAGAGGCCGCACTTTCAAATATCAGATTCGTCGCAGCAGGGCCGAAGGTATCAAGAGTCCATTGAGCAACTTGTTTCGTCAGCGCTCCTATAGCCTGATTCATCAAACCGGACAAACCTGCTTCTGTAGCTTGCTGAGCCGCTTCAGTACCTGCCGACCCAACCAGACTGTTGAAAGCGGAAATAGCTGGTCGAGTTATTGTATCGATGGCATTAGTCATAAGTTCGGAACCCATGTCAAAAATACCTTTTCCCTGTTCGAACATACCGGCTTTTACAGAGACAGCATCAGCAATTTTTAGAGTGTAGTAGGACAACTGCAAATACTGAATCCAGCTGACATCTACGGGCTGATCACAACAATCCACCCATCCCCCCATCGCCGATTTACATTGTGCAGACTCACCTTTAAAAAGAGTGCAGGAACGGTTGGTTTCGTCAGTATCATCGCCACACTTCATTTCATTCAATGCGTAAGTTGCGGCCTGAAGAGTTGCAACTGCTTTGTTGAAATCGCCGCTTGGTTCAGCAGAAGGCTGTAGGCAAGACCCATTAAGGCATTGCACAGCGCCAGGACAAGTATAGGTATCGGTGGAGGAGGTATTGGGTACAACGACATCCGTTCCGCAATCCCATACCTCGGTTGCCTGCCAGCACCCATTTTTGTCACCCTCCGCACCTGTTATGCAAGTGGACTTAATGAATTTACATGCAGTGTTTGCATCGTACTGCTTGCAAGTATTGTTAACGCCACCGTCGGTTCCGCAGTTGGAAACTACCGTTGCAGACTTACAGAAAGGTGAGAGACCTCCGATCGGCGGCTTAGCAAGCTGGTTTTCGCAGATACGTGCGCCATTTATGGTTGCGCACCCATTTGCATCAGGAATGACTGTCTCGCGGCAGGTTACCGTGTAATTCTGGCAATACCCGGCGTTGATGGCCTTCAGCAACGTATCGAATTGTTCAGGTTTATCAACAGTCCAGGCGTTATCCGAGATAATTTTGTTTGGGTCAAAGTAAATATAAATGAGAGCATAACCTTCGCCGCTGCCAGTCACTGACACACGGTTTTTGAAATTAAGAACGCCATTTTGGGGGGTATTTCGGATTTGTGCTGTTACATCTACATTAATCGACTGATCCCAGCTTGTTTTTAATTCACAGGCTCCTGATGTCTCTGGCGGGAAGACGTTTAAACCTTTTGGCCCTGCCCAAACCAAACTACCCCTATCTGTACCACCGACATAAATCTGCATGTAATCATCCCATTTAGCCCTGATGATCTTGGCGCTGGTAACTGCCTGGGGATTGTAGACAGTGACGGCCATTGCCTGTTCAAATATTGTGCAGTTGCCGTCCCAGTAGTTATCACCGACAGTCCCGAGCCAGAGTTCGATGCAGTTAGTGCCGCAAGAACCGATGTTCGCCGCGCCACTATAATGCGAGAGCATACCGGCAACGTAAGGATGGTAGAGGGTGAATGTGCCGCTGACACTTGTGGTACGGGTACATTCGCGATAATCAGGGATATGGTTGACGGTGTCCTTATTCGTCATGGTCTTGGTCATAGAACAATCACCAAGATCTTGCATGTACTTATCCTGATTCTCCAGGAAGTCTTTATGGCCATCAAAGATGGAATCATCAGGTTTAATGTTTGCTGTAGTTTTCGTTGAGCCCACCAGCGTTCGGTAAGCTTCGCCGCGCAGTGAATTTTCGGTTTTCAGATTGGCGTTGGTTGTATTGCCCAGTTTTAGCGTGTTGCTGTCATCTCCGTAGGTTCCTTTCAGGCTATCCAGTGAAGTTGATGAACCTTGATTTGGATAAGCAGAGTTCAAATCAACGGCCTGGCCTTTTCCATACTGAACCGTACCATTTGACGTAGCTGAAACTTGCGGCAGTGTTTTATAGAAATTAGTGGCAGATGTAACGTTTTCCTGGGTCGTTGCTGAAAAGGCATACGGCACGTAGGATACAACACCAAGGTGACATAACATCGTTATTGTGCAGAGTGGTCTGTAAAACCATTTTTTGCGGAAAAGGTTTTTCATTCTATGATCACCTTTGTCGTGGTTACTGATTATGAAATCAGAGATCTCGGTAACTAAATTTCGTCAGCCAGCATTTCTATGCGAAGCTACTAAAATGAAGGATTAAGCAGGCAGCGTATTAAACAGACTGGTTTCAGACAATAAAGAAGGACGGCAAAACGAGGGTGTTTTCAGCGTCTTGAATATTACCGACTGGAGGTACTTATGGACATGTTTGGTATTACTGGCCTTATCCCATTATCGGGGCCAAGCGATTCAGATTATGGTGGTGGAAATGGTAAGAGGGGACGTGGAAAAAATGGCAGAACGTTCAAGAGCAAATGTGAGCGTATGTGGGAGTTTTATATTCTGCTCTATTCTTTACTGAGCCTTCCTGTCGTATACATGTTCGTGACCACATAAGAGCCCTGCAAGATTGCAGGGCTTTATTGCGAATCACTTACTCGATGAAATTATCATGTCGTCATTTCCACCACTATGACCTCCATTGTTCTCTTTATTACGTGGATGCACAGGTACATACTCCTGATGCGACTGGGTTGCACGTGCAGGTGGCGGATCACTGAACATTGTACCTCCGTTATTTGAATCACTATGACCACCAGCGCCTTGGGTATTAATGTTTGTTGTCTCAGACCCACCATAGTTTGAGTTCTGGTTTAAACCATTATGACCTTCAGCACCTTGGGCATTAACGGTCATTGTCTCAGCCTCGCCGTATCCCTGGTTGTGGGTTCCCATCGCGTAAGGGACGCCATCACCCACAGCAGAACCTCCATTTGATGCCTGATGCATCCCTCCAAGGTTGTTGGCCATGCCACCGGTGTTGTATTCGTGGGTTTGGCGATCGGTATTCAGTGCAGTAGTAGCCTGTTGAATAATGGAGCCATCATTGGCTGAACGGTCTAAACCGGCATTATCAATACGGGCTGCAATACCACGGGCAAGAGCAGTATTTCCGCCCATAACCGTTCCATTGTCATTTTCACCACCCGTCGCGAGTTGAATACGTGCCATCATGTCACTGCGGGCCTGGGAAAGTTGTTGCTCAGACGCTCCAGCTTTAGTCATGGCGTAGTAGTTCACAATAGAATCTCGCGCCGCTTCGCGGTTTGCATCTCCACCAAGCGGAATTTCCCCAGCGATGGTTCTGGCCTGATCATGTACCTGTTCATATACCGGGCTTTCTTTGAACGCATTACTGACATGAGAAACGAGTTTATTAAAATCGCCAGTAATACCGCCAAGATTATAGTGGTTGTTTTCGAAATCATTTGCGGCGGTGTTACCCGCTTTCGTCATGACTTCACCCTCATTTCCCTTGTGAATTTGCTCAACTGCACCGCTATTCTGTCCCCCGACAGTATTAACCTGGCCTTGCCCATAACCATCAGACGATGACGCATGTGCTTCACCAAGCGCTCCGTAAGATCGGCCTGTTACTGCATTAACGGAGTTGCCAACGTCCGCTGCACCAGCAACTGCGCGGCCACCAGCGCTTTCAGCTCCACCACTCACGCCACGGTATTGCTCAGATGCAGTTGTCGTCAGTACTGGGCTGGAATCAGCGTTAATGAACCCGGCTTTGGCAGCTACTGCACCGGCAACACCAAGTTCACTGGCTGCTTTGAATTGAGCAAAGGTATGCGCGTCTTCGTGAGTCATACCTAAAGAGGTCAGGCTCGCTGCATCACCGGCGATTTTGCTGGACAGTTCCGGGTGCGCCGCGAGGGTTTGAGTCAATGTTGCTTGTGCATCATGATTACGACCAATGGCTGTAGCAAGTTGCGCAGCATTCATTGTCTGGCCCATTGAGGTACTTGAAACGAAGGAGTTTGCTTCCTGGAAGTTCTTTTGTGCGGACTGCATTCTTTGATTTGCCTCAGCAAAAGAACGAGTCGATTGAGAACTCTCACCTTCTTGCGATAAGGACTGGTACATCGCACTTGCTGCGGTATTGACGATGCGTGACTGGGTCGCACTGTCTATTTTGTGCGACGAGGCGCTGTCTGTAGAACCGTACTTAGCACTGTTGTCATTACTCAGGCCACTGCTTTCTGCCTCTGAACGTGACATTCCACCTTTAACACCAACACCAGCACTTGAACTTCCCGCACCGCCACCGACACTCACATCACCTTTGGCGATAGAGACAAGCGCCTGCATATCAGAAATACCTTGTTCTTTAGCCACAGAACTGACAAGGGCACGATCTGAGCTGCTCAGGCTGGCAAATGCTGCATTGGAAGCGTCACTATAAACTTGCGAATGTCCACCAGAATTCATGTTACTGGCCACCTGGCTAATCATTGCTCCAGATTGGGCAGTCAAGGAACTGGATGCTGAATCTAGTTCTTGCTTAGCGCTGGACAGGTTGTGAGTAGCGACCTTTTTCATGTCAATGGCAGGGAGAGTGCCAGAAGACCCACCCATGATAGTTCCTTGTGTTGGGTTAAATTCAACATCGGAACCACGACTGTTTATCGCAGGAGCGTTGGTGACATCAGGTGCGAGAGTTTTAGTATCGGCAGCTGAAGGTGCTGCTGCTGAGCTTGCAAGAGAGTTAAAGGCAACAGAACTGCCCCAGACAATGAATCCACCCAGGGCCGGGATCATCGCGTATAAATTACCAGCAAGACCTATACTTTTTTGAGTCTCAAACAGGAGCTGATAAAGCTGAGCAAAGCTAAGTCCGCCAGAACCCGAACTGACAAGAATTTGGCTTGACGTATCACGGATACTGTTTAACACATACATGTTGACGACCGCTGCGAGGGGAAGCCAAGTCCATGTCCAGATGATAACGAGGAAGTACTTCATCACCAGTCGCAAACCCATAATACCCAGACCGAAAAGGAAGGCCATAAATGGTGCGAGTGCGTATATTATTCCCTGGAAAATCGGCATAAATGAACCCATCCAGCTCAAGAATGATGAACCAGAAGAAGACCATTGGAATGCCTGTTGAGTCATGGTTTGGGCGCGAGTTACAGCAGCAGTACCACGAAATGAGCTTTCGAGTCCGTACATTGGCAGTTCCCTGAAATGAGGGTACATGACCAACATCAATTGGAAATCACGAATATCAGTGCCACTTATGTTGAAGAAATTCAGTACTTCCTGGGCTTTTCCTGAACCTGAGCATGGCGCACCACCGCAAGTGCGCCCGGATGCGGTATAAGAGCTGGCAAAAGCTGAGTCCAGGCTAGAAGCGTTCTGGGTAGCGAGTCCTTTAAGTTTCGTGTACGCGTCAGAACAGGTATAAAGTGAGCCCCCATTTGAAGATTCTTCAGTACTGGTAGACCAGCCGCTACGTACATTGTCGTAAATAACAACCCGCTGGAAGGAATCGTTCGAGGCTAGCCCTGATACACCTTGATTAGAGCGATACATTGAAGCAAAGGTTTTAGACCCACGAATAATATCGTTGCCTACGCAGTTCTTCACATAGTTTGAAACGCTTGCGTCCAGATCACCGTAAGCACCAGTTTGACCCGTCCAGCGCATTGGCGTTTTCAATGTGTCGTATAAAGTGGCCAGAGTGAAAAGGGGATCCAGAGACCCATACTCAGTCATGCTTGGGACAGAAAATGCCTGCTCCATCTTCTCGGTAGTTGCATACCCAACAGTAGACAGTACAGATGCGGCAACGGCTAATCCCGCTGGTACATTATCAACAGCACGAAACTTACCCGTTGTAACATCTTCAATGTTGGTGCGCATCGATACACTGAAAAACAGGTAATACATCACGACGGCCACACACATATGAGAAAGGGATAATGATTTCCCGGCTGATATAGCAGCAGCAAGCACGACACAAATTACACCAATGAGTGCTGAAATCCTAAACAAGGATCCGTAAGTGCCATCATTCAATAACATGGCAACGGAATTGAATATATTATAAATAAATTCAATGTTGCCAACAGTATATACGTTCCATTCACTCATATTAAGTTACCTTGTTAGAGCGAGCCATCAAGAGAACCTTCAGATTCATAATGAACCTGCGGAAGCGTTGTCATATAGTTGCTGAATGATTCAGGTATACGGGCCTCGCCACCATAACGGGATATCATGGCGTTATAGGAGACATACAGATTTTGCCTTGCCTTTTCGATTAGCTCTCCAGCATCCTTATAATAAACTGACGCCGATTTATCATTTTCCTGCTGGAGCCGTGCGCCGGTCGCAGCAGC
This sequence comes from Citrobacter telavivensis, assembly GCA_009363175.1. Classification (NCBI taxonomy): domain Bacteria; kingdom Pseudomonadati; phylum Pseudomonadota; class Gammaproteobacteria; order Enterobacterales; family Enterobacteriaceae; genus Citrobacter; species Citrobacter telavivensis. Next base: position 74,242 of record CP045203.1, on the reverse strand, counting down.
CGTAAGCATTTCGCTGAGGTAGTTATAAGCAGCTGAATAGGCTATGACAGGAGATAGTTCACGTATATAGGAATAAGATGCGGCTAAATCATGACGTGCAATTTGAGTCGCTTTACTGGTAGCACCAGCTACGTTGTAGTAGTTTGCTTGCCGTAATTTAGCATCCCCAGGGTTTGAACCAGTTCTGGCCGAGCTCAAATATCCGTTATCGATAAAGAAGAGTGTGATATTGGCAGCGAGACCTTTAATTATTTTGGTCTGTTTTTTGGGATTCTCACAAGTACTAGTCTGACCTGAACAAGACCAGAAATCGAAACTATCATCACCATTTATAAAAGAATCCAGGACATTTGAAGTTGCGAGTGGAGCAATCCTAACCACACTCTTTTTAGCTGACCCATCTTTATCTGTACCCAACTGGCTACCGACGATGATGGTGCCGGTCATAGACATAATAAGTTCTTTTTGCTCATCTTCGGAGCCGATGAATTGATTACTAAAGCTACCATTCTGGAGCAAACACCACACAATGTTACCGTAATCGTCACATGCCTTTCTTTTCCCTGCCTCTTGTTTTTGTACGTCGGGTGCTTTACCACCACCCATATTGCCCCACATGGCTTTAAATTGGTCTGAGAGGCCATCAGAGGACAGCTGAGAAGATACAGCAGCCTTTGCACTGTCACCAAATGCAGAGGCAGTGTCGACTAACAACCCCTTCGCTAACTGACACGAATTTGCGGTCAGATCGTTCATCTGCTGGATGATTGCCTGCATTTTCGAAATAGCATTATCCAGAACGGCATCCATAGCGTTCAGGGCCAACTGGAAAGCTAGACCGGCAGCATTAGAAGCAATATTACGTAGCATCTGGACGAACTGATCAGCGTTGATGAACGAGAATGACCCGCCGAAAAGGTCTATCCCTCCACATCCTCCCGACGCAGAAGGGAGACTAATACTAATAGGTGTCAATGTACGGAGCTTATTACGTAGAACAAATCCGCCACCGGTATATCCATCACGTGTAACGCTCTGATAATCACCGGGAGCTGTAACATTCGACATAGAGCCGAACATACTGTCTAGCTGAGTACTAATGCTGGTGGCCTCGCATTGAAAAGCTGTCAACCCGGAGAGGCAGATAGAAATTGCAAGAATGTTTCTACGGAATACATTCTTTATATTATAGTTGCGCGAAATCTTCATTTTTCCCCCGGGTTATTAGCATTTGGGTTAGGTGTCGAACCGTAGCCAGCTTTAGCTTGTATATATTTGATAAACTCATCAGGTTGTTGAGTTAGGTCTTTAGGCATGTCATTCAGAATGTTTGAGTCGATATAGCCGGTATCGTTATATGGCAAGGTGCTCTTATATTGCTGGTCAGAAATGATCCCTGCATCGTGGGCAATAAGGACTGTTCTTGAAATTAACTGGTCTGCACTGATAGGCCCAAATGAGACAATGCGTGTTGTAGATGGCGGGATTGCCAGAGCTATCGCAGGTGCGTTTGATATTTGGAGCTTTGATGCCTGGCCAGAATCAGGCCTCCAGTCCGGGTAAATATTCCCTGGAAGAGGTTTACCATCAAGTGAAATTGGGATGACCTTCATGTCTGTCATGAAACTAAACGTATTCATAACAGAAGCTTGCTTTACGCATATGGAGCAGTTTTCCCCACGGAAGAAGAAAAACAATCCTGCTTTTGTCGCTACGTCTTTTATGACCGTTCTCGAATTGTTTTCAGCTTCATTCGATTGATCCATTGCCCCAAATGTTGAGGTTGAGCGGCGGCTATTCTCATCTATGAGGGGGTCGGTAGAAGTAACCAACCTAGCCATATCAGTAAAGCGGCTGGCTTTATCCAGCATAATGCGTTGGGCCAGAAAATATGCCCTAACGTTTTCTTGGGTAGGATTGTCGATGGCCTGGTTGCGTAGTTTCTGAATGTTTTCATTAAACCAGGCTACGGTGAACGGAGCCGGGCCGGGCTTTTCAGTTGCGGCAGGTTCTGGAGTCGACTCCATAGGTGTTTGAGCAACCTGTTTAGGCGTTTCTTGAGGCGGTAAAGTCGGCGGAGGAGGTAACTTCACTGGCTTTTTCTTCACTGGCTCAGGTGGCGATTTACGCCAGAACCAACCTTCCTCTTTTCCATTCAGAAATGCCTGACCACCAGCGAGGTCGTCACTGGTGGTCTGAGGGGATTGAGACGTTGGGGTGTTACCCTCATCCGCAAGAACTGAGGTAGAAAAAGCAAATCCCACTAGCAGGGGAATAATGATTTTAGTTAAAAATTGATATTTCATCGGAATTACCCTCGGAAATTATTCTTGCGATAGACTCCGTCCAGAAAAAGCTATTTTTTCCACTAAAGACCCTTGCACTTTCAAGTTGGCGAGTTAATGCATAATGCCTATATCTGACCTGTCCTATACGTTTGGCTACACTATCCGACTTAACACCAATTTCGGAGCAAGCCTCATCGAGAGTCATGCGTGTTCCATATTTACGCAACAGCTCATCAGTAACTATGTTCTTAGGGTCGTCGTTAACTAATACCGCAGGGATTTTGTGTGCTGGCATAAGCATTGCCCTGTTATGAGAACATTTAAGTGTCTTCATAAAACTCCCTTATCAGAAATACGGACGGCATTACGATTAGTTTGCCATATGGGTTAAAATAACAAGTTCAAAAATGGCAACGTTTTGACTGTAAAAATCAAAAGTAATTTTCATGTGCATCCGTTTTGTTTACATGATTTGAAATCAGCAAATACAAAAAAACCCAGTCCGAAGACTGGGTTTTTCTGTGTTAGCTAATTAAAAGAATTAGATGCTTTAAAGACCAAAGTTATCTTTAAAATGGCCTTGGTTCTTCCAGGATGAATTCTCCATCACACAGCATTCAAATACTGTATTCAGGCCGTCATCTGGAAATTTAAGGGCATCGTTGCCTATACGAATGATGTTACCGATGAGTTCACGGGCTAACTGAGAATTACGCAAGAAACGCGTAAAGAACTCATTGCTGATATGTTTGCCCAGGTTATAAGCAAATTCAAGCAACGTTGCATCGTTAGCAGTCAGCACCGCACCAGATTCAGATGCGTAATAAAAAACATTCTCTTGGCAACCGAGGTTTTTCATTGCGCGGAGAAACAACATTTCTCCTTCCATATCCATAAGGCGAAAAATTATATCAATATCAGATTCATCGTTTACGACAGCACCGACAGCATCATAAAGTACGGCAGCGGGAGCTTGTTCAAACTCATCACGTTCGTAATTCATCAACATACGGTTTTGTGCGTTATTAAAGCTATCAATATGATCTGATTTAGCAGTAGTTGAAGTATACATGAGTGACTCCTTAGAAATTTTCTACCAGACAGTTTGTTCTTTCATGAAGTCAGCCTCATTCGCTATAAAGCGTTTTGCTTCATTCATCGCCGCATCGAAATGTTTATTACCCAACTTACGTCCTAGATCAGTTATCTGTTCAACAAGAAGAGCACATTCAGGGTGAGTAAATCGTCCACCACCTTGGCAGTAAGTTAAACGAGTAACCAGCATTAATGCCTTCGACTCATTTTGTGTTACATGAAAGATGGTTTTCTGAGTTCCTATCCCTCGTTCGTTCAGAATATTAATGGTATCCATATCGGCGAGTAGTAACCTTAAGTCCTGCAAATCTCTATCGATTGAATGAGGTCGCAATGACATATCGCCAGACACAAAACCATAGATATCCTCGGTTTCAGAATGAAACATATATACCTCGATAAATTAAATGAATTAGAAGATACCCGGCTTACACCGCAATAGAGCATTAAATATCTGCTCACGAGCCTCAGAAGGATTTACTTGTTTTGCAATTCCTTCAATCCACTCATCAACCGGCAATCGGGTAAAATGATGGTCTGTATTGCGAATCCTGATTGCAATGACAGCCCAGTGAGCGAGAGCATACTGAATATAATGCTTATCGCCTTGTGCAACTTCACCGCGTATTCTGGCGGTGCGGTTGTTATACTCTATCAACGCGCAGCCACTCATACAGACTCCAGTTATTAATCTATATAGTTAAAAGACAATTCCATCATCAATCGCCGTCAGGCTTTCGATCTTTGAAATGTCGATGAAGTTAAATCGTCGTACATTGTTTGCAGTAATAATCCGACCGTCATTAAGCTGAATGATCTCACTTTCTTTATCAGAACGTGATGGCCATGAAGCGATAACAGAGTCTTCAGTAATTACATAATGCCGACTATTTGATATAAACAAAATGCATGGGATATCCATTAAATGAGACTCCAGACATTCAGTCTTTAAAGATTAAAATTCTGTAGTACCAATCCATACATCATTAATATATGCATCGGCCCCAAACTCAACACCACAAGGCTGTACTTTATCCAGGGTTTCGAACGTCCATCCTTCTTCAGGAGGCCATTGGAAAAGCAATGGCGCTCCATCCAAATATTTTATGGCGAGAACCCCATGACGAAGAGGTGCGAGGATATCTGTTTCACCGGGTCTCACTTTAACCCAATAATGAATCATGATGTCACCTTTATTGATTTACCCGAGGAATGAATTGGGTTTGGGTGGTTATATCAGACATGAGTTCATAAATCTTGTATGGCCACCAATTTGAATCCATATCACGGAAGAAATGAACCTCAGTGATATCGGGACACATCGGATGCCATAGGTTAAAAACCATAAGTTCAGATGCCTCAACCTCAATGAACTGATTGATTGAGGTTTTCCTGAACTCATTCGTGGAAATAAACCCTATTAGATCCTCCAATTGATTAAGCAATAAACCCGCTTGTAGCAGTTCAGAGGAACTATCGAAGTCATGTTTTAAAATATTCATGTTAGTCTCCAGCGTGGCACGAAAAAAACGCTGACCGAAGTCAGCGTTTGTATTATTACAGAGGTTTATTCTTAAGCGGCTTCGCAGCCTCTTTAGGATAAGTGTGATAAAACGCTTTTCTGTATTTTTCGTATCCAATACGTTGGGATGCAACATGTTCCATATTAGTGGGAGCAGTAAAGTGATGACACGCAATCAGTCTTGCTTGTTTTGCCAATTCACTTGACCACTCGTGCAGGATTTCCATCCGGGTTTCGAATGGATCAAGACCCGCTATTTTGCAGCAACTCGTAAATGAACATAAGTCTTCCTGATTTTCTTCCGAACAAATCCAGAGGATTTCATCCACACGCTGCTCACCAGTACTACGGTATGCAGTCATGATATATATACTATCCCGAATTATTTCGTAAGCCATCTTTGATGAAAAACGAAGTTCATAATTATGTTCTGAATCGGCTGATATCAGATCATATTCACTTTCAGTGGCATCGAAAATACTCATGAATGAGAGTTGATTTTCGTGAACCACTTTAGATTTTGCGGTTGCAGACATAATGATCACCTTTAAAATAAATTAAATTAATTTAGAAAGCTAAAACGGAAATTAAAATACAGATTAAGACATGAGAGCTTTACGGGTTACTTCAAAGAGTTTGCTACGTAAGGCAGAAACAGAACCGACAGAAACACCGGTATCACCAAAAAGACTTTTCATCATGCGGTCACTGGCATCACCGAAACCGATGCCAATAACGATGATGTCATCATCTTTAGCGCTTTGTATCATCGCTCGCGCAGAAGCCATATCATCAGGCTGGCCATCAGTTGCTATAACCAATACATGGCGATCCGCTTTAGCTGACGTCAGGTCTGCAAGTGCAGGCCATAACGATTCGCAAAGAGGAGTACAGCCTTGCGTACCAATACCAAACTGATGAGTTCCTATAGCTGTCCGTAAAGTTTGCTCCCGTCCTTTTAACAGACCTACGCTATTATGTGCGGCGTGTGGGAAATGGTATGCCGAGGTAGTTACCCCCTGAATACCATCGAGCGCATACAACATTGATACAACAGCGGCTTCAGCCTCTTTAACCGACCGGCTCATTGACCCGCTAGAGTCCAGCAGGATAGTAAAAGCAGAACTGACATCTACTGCCTTGGACTTATGTTTAAAAAGACGCGTATTGCCCAGCATGGCACTGGTAACCAGTCGAGAATCAAGCTTACGACCAGTTTCACGATGTGTTCTTCTCACCGCTCTTACACCCTGTAACAACCCATGAAGTGATTGGCGTAACCCGGTAGCCATCTGCACCCCTAAACTTACGGATGCATTACCGGTATCGTGCCGCTTCGCAGGTGCTACTGAATATGGAGTAGGTGAAACGATACGTTGATGCGGGGGTACTTTGTCTTTGATTAACTGATTGAGCTTATCTGAAGTGTTCTGTCCAGTACGGCCAAGGTCATTCGATGTGGTTCCTTCGAAAGGGTCTTTACCGCCCTGGGACATGTTAACGACAGAAGCTTCACCCGAAGCATTTGAGCCCGGTTGGGAAGCTCCGGCTTTGTTGTCACCAGAGTCGGAAGCAGGAGTATTACGATTAGCTGACGTTGACGATGAGTTATCGTTTTCATCATCGCTATCGTTTTGCCCATGTTCTTTATCTGGTGCGCCACCGGTATTACCATCAGGATCTGAAGAAGGCCCATTCTGACCGGCTGACGATGACGGCGAGCCGCCATTACCGCCTGAACTTACAGTCTGGCCATCCCCATTTTTGTCAGAACTGTCGGATGACTGGCCCGGCTCTGACGAACTGTCATCGCCTTTGCTGTCACCATAATCAGCGCCCTGATTATCATCCTGCGGAGGTTCTTCTTGCTCATTAGTTTCGTTAAATGCATCTACTGCGAGGTCATATAACCGACATGCAACTTCAAACACCTTTTTAATCGAGGTTGCTTGTACTGCTTCAGCCATAACCGTCATAGCTTTGTCGTACAGCTCCAGCCCGAAGATGCGTTCAAAGTCTTCACGCACTTGCTTTGTTGGGATAGTTAAACCGTTGAAGCGGTTCAAACCACAAGTAAGCAGGGTATCCAGAAATACCGATGAAGCTTTATCACAGGATTCCGCTTCTTCACTGAACAAAAAATGATTCAGTGAATTGAGATACTTCAATGTACCTGGATAGCGACAACTCATCGCACGTTCAATGCGCAAATCTTCGCAAAGATTGACCAGGTGTCTAAGTACCTCAACGTTGTATTTATCCGACTCCATATGCTCTTGAATGAATATCTTAAGATCACCAAAATCAGTGAAACGGATATGTGCTGCTTCATGTACGGCATACCCTAATAACGGATTTGCCAACATTTCAGCGTCCTTGAAGAATGGAAGGTTAATAAGAAAACCAGCACCAGTCTCCGTAGCATATGCTTCATTGCCGCCAACAGAAACATTAAGACCAATCTGAGAGCTTAATGCACGTGCGACAATAGGAAGGGAATTATAAATACCCATATATACCTCACAATAAATTTAAATAGATTAATTAGAAAAAAGGCCCGGAGTGGGCCTTTTATTTTTAAAACACCATTATTGTTTCGTCATCATCGAGTGAAGACGAAATTACAATTTCAGGCTCTTTTCCATCAATGACTTTTTCAGAATCCAAACCCGAAATAAGAGCTGAGTCTGGCAGAGAGCGGGGTACAATCGAATCACCGCCCAAAAATGAATCATCATCGACCATAACCGCACTAAACGCCGGTATTACAGCGTCATTAACAATTCCATGCTCCTGGGTATCGGACAAGTCGTTAACGTCAGTATCAGCCGACGTATTAACCGGTTCGATTGCCAAAGACGTATCAGCTGAACCATTGATTTCTACCAGAACAGATGGGGCTTCAGCGAGTGAATCAACGCTTTGCAATCCGATCGGATCTTCTACTACCACAGCAGATGCAAACGCATCTGTATGCGGAGGAGGAAGCGTTTCTACCTGAACCTGAGTTGCCGAAATGGCCGCTAAAGTCATGGCATCATCATCTCCAATAAGGTTCATTGAAAGTGATGGGTCAATCGCATCGTTACCATCTGTAGTACTGGCTGATGACAGCAGTTCTACAAACTGTTTTGCATGAATTGGGTCGCGTAGGTTATTGAGGAGAGAGAGAATGTCGTTATAAGGTTTGCCCGTCACTTTGCCGGTTAGCGGAATGTCTTTCATTACCTGATTAACATAGTCGCTAAGAGACTGGACGCTTGGTGCGATGAAAGCTAGGGAAGCGAGTTTATCGCCGCAGCGGCGTAAAGGATTTAGTGTGTGCTGAGAAAACGCATCGGGGTTCCTGTTTTTAAGGAAACCTTCAACAACATCAGCCACATCCTCATAAACTTCATCCGCTAAACTTTTAACTTGCCCAGTTAAACCATCCTGAATGACACTGTTACCATAAGGTGTGATATGAATCGCAGTAAAGCCAAATTGTATCTGGCTATCCATATAAGACAAATCGATCGCAGCATCACGCAAAAGTATAGAGCGATACTTTTCTTCAAAAGAATTAATCCAGCTATTAAAATCAGCTTTCATAAATTCCTTTTTGTAATCGTAAAACTCGCCCTTAAGTACATTCAGTTTACCAATTAAATCATTAACCTTGTCGGCTGGAATTGCATAGCCTCCCATAAATTTAATACCCGCTTCAAGACATAAAGCGTGAGCTGAATTCTTCTTGCGGGTAAATGGATTGATGAGTTGTGGGTCAATGATTTTCTTGCTACCTAATGAAACAAGTACATCAGGTGGCAAATCAGCACTGTTACCAAGATCTTCTCTTTTCAGCTTACGACGACCACTAATACTGGTGATATCAGAAAGAGAAACGAGAATAAGTTGTTCCAGAACCTGAGTGGCATTGGATTTGATAGTCATGACATACCTCATTAATTTAAAATTGATTTAAAAAGAATTAAAAAACCCCAAGCGGGGTTTTATTTAAGTGCTTCAGAACCGAATACAGCTTCAACGATGAGATGCAAAGATTTTTTATCATCTGCTGATGCACGATTACCAATCTGATAATCGAAAGCTGTTAATAATGCACGTGGCATCTTTGCAGCTTTCATCATTGAGTAGCGGTCAAGCCAGGCCACCAGCGAACGAGTTGAACACGTTACTGATAAACGAGTGTCGGGAAGAACACCGTCCGGGAGTTTTGCACTGTTAGTATTGACACTAGTGTCAATTTCACCGGTGATATTCTTGCCTACAAAAAGACCGCGAATCATATTCGCAACGTCAACAAATTTCTCCGCGACTTTGGTGTCGGGGATATATTTGGTAATCAATTTAGTCTCGGTTTCTTTTGGCATATAGTCAGCAGTGATAAACATATAGCGGTCAAGGTTGGCCACATTTAATGTTTTCACACCGCCATAAACGCCAGTAAAATCGCCCTGACCAATTGAGTTAGCCGTTGCAACAAATCTGAAGTTCGGGTGCTGTTTAATTACCTCGTTGGTTTCAGGAATAACTAAATTCCCTCCTTCGAGGATGGCGTTAAAGGCATTGGCACAGGATGGGTCTAATTGATCGTACTCATCGAGTAGGAAAATCAGTCCATACTTGTACGCCAGCGTCAGTGGGCCATGAACAAAAACAGTCTTGGTATCACCGGTCAGTTCATTACACTGAAGCCGGAGACCGCCAATGAGATTGTTAATATCCAGGTCTTGTGAAGCTGTAGTTTTCATGACAGGCCAGTTAAGTCTTGCTGCTACTTGTTCGACAACACTGGTTTTGCCACAACCTGTTGGGCCAGAGATCCACAGAGACTGATTTTGTGGATAGTTAATCCACATCAGTACAGATGAACGCAAATACGCTTCAAAAACATAGTCGTCATTCTGTTTAGGCACGAATGCACTAAATGGATTGGCTGAGTCAAATCCCTGGAACGGTTTAACTTTATCCATCTGATGATCTGGAACAACAATACCAAATACAGAAGGGTGGACAGGTGTAGAGCGCGCCATGATTTCAACAGACAGGTTTGCGAAATTAGTAGTCATGATATACCTCATTAAATTAGATAGATTTAAAAATTAAAAATTAATTAAGAAGAATGATGTTATGCAGCAATATCAGCACGTACTAAATCGACATGCTTATAATTGCGGCTAACACTGCCACTGTTATCAACACTGGTAACCTTTGGTGCATACGTTACATAAGAAACGATGCCTCTGGCTCTCAATGCAGAGACCAGAACAGGCATAAAATAGGTTTTGGCATAAACAAGTACACCATCAGCCTTATATTTATTACAGAGTGATGTAGCGATTTCAGCAAATTCTTTAGCTTTATCGGTCATAACATCTTCTGAAGGACAGGTATTAAAGGTCAACAGTTCACGTAATGCGTGTGATACTTGCTGATCGACATCAATAACGCCCATTTCCCGTTGTTCTGGGGATGCAAGATATGCAGTCATATTTACAAGAAACATGATCAGACTCCTCATTTAAAAAGATTAGTGAATTAGATGAATTAGGCCTTGCATGAAGGCTGAAGTTAGGTACTAGTTTCAGTTTGGGAGTGACTGAGGCACTTGTTGTTGTCTACGTGACAACAAAACACCTTTTTCGACGGACAAAAAAGCCTGCCGCTTATGAGAGCCGCAGGCTATCGAATTTGTTTAGGCGAAAGAAATCCTTGTGAATACCAGGAGGTATTCAGGAGTGGCTTGAGCGCCGAATTTAGAAGGTGTTTAAAGGCAGTTGCCTGAAGTTAAGCGGACTAAGCCGCTATTTAAAGATAATAAAGGATGTGTAATTGGTCAAGCAAAAAAAAAGCCCAGTTTTAAACTGGGCTCAATAATTAAAAAACAACGTATTGTTGGGCTGAGTCTGTCTCTTCTGCACCAGGAGATACCAGTACGGAAGTGTCATCCAAAGGAATGTAGACAGTATCAGTCAGAGTTGATTTATATTCATAGGTACTTAACGAATTTCGTACCGATGACTGACCGTAACATTCTGGATGATGTTTGGGGTCAATAGATAATTTATCGCAGATTCGTTTGTAGCTCGGTTTTTCCGGTACGCGAGACTGAAGAAAACGAAAGCCAAAGCCATCGATTCTAACCAGCTCGTTATAGGAAAAGCCAATAGAAGCACCTAGACCCTGGATCAATAAATTGACCGCGTTCTGGTATTCTTCGAACTGCTTTTTCTTTAAAGCCAACTCTTTCTCCATCTGCTGCAATGTTCCAACTTGTCTGGCTATGTCTACCACACGAGCTTCGAGGTCGTCTGGAAGCTTAAAGCCTTGTGTCTGAGACATGATTTCAGGGTCAGAGATAAGCAAAATATCTTTTTCCTTATCAAACGGTAGAGCTGTTTTTGTCTGAACCTTATTCCAGAAGTATTCGCAGGCAACCTGGACTCGATAAAACGCTTTCTTCGAAGGCATAATTTTAAAGACCTTGGTCTGGTCAGTGGCCGACCAAAACACAAGATACGCCTGGGGTGCGCCTGTTGTCAGCAGCTGGTGCTGAACTTGCCAGTAGTAATAACGGAATTCTGGCGATTTGGTTTCAAGCTGAAGAATAGAAAGATGTTTGCTCTCGCAAAGATTCTTTATCTCAAGGATTGAACCATCGTCGAACTGCCCATCCAGCGAAGCAATCATGTAAGGATACTTTTTGTTCCTTACACAGAAAGGCAGGGCGATTTGTCCAATCTCTTTTTCGCAGTAACTTCTGGCAAGTGCTTCAAGCTTTTTACCAGCATCAACCTGTTTAATGACAGAAAGGTCTTCTGCCTTAATCAGGCCAGCGTATTGCAAATAGAGTTCGTAGGGCGTTTTAGTTGCACCAGCCTCCTCTAACAGAATAGGGGAGCATGTTGCTGTCACACCAGTTTTACGCCATTCGAGCCATTCCTTTGAGCCCTGCACAACATCAACGACTTCATAAATGTCAGACATAATGATCACCTTAAGATAAATTTAGAAAGTTAAACCGGCAGTTTCCTGCCGGATAAGTTAAGCGGCCAGAAGATCTTCAATAAGACCTTCTACCATTTCTTTTAGAGGGGGAAATGTCACATTGTTGAGAGCGGCATTGAGCCTCACAAAATCAGATGTATTAACAGCCTCAAGATATAACTTGTGTATTTCCATTGATTCGGCTTGGACTTCACCGACCCATTTGGCCGCGTCGGTTTTAAACTCACCCTTACCCATTTTTTCGATGAAGTTAAGTACTTGAGTAAAATCGAAGCTACCTACTGCGTTAGTTAAATGATTTTTGAGAAGTGACCGACGGGATTTTTCTAAAGATAAGCGAGCGAATGCCAGCTCACTTTCATTCAGATCGAAACTGCTTTTTGCATCGTTTAAAATAGTTTCGTATCCAAGCGTCTTTTCTGCCCGGCTTACTAACTTTTTAATTCTGCGTTCAGCCCATTTTCTGACCCCGGGATGCTCAGACATTTCTTCATTGGACTGCCCATTGGTTTCTCCGGGTGGAGGGAGAATATCATCAGCCGAACCATTTACGTCAGCTGGAGGTGTATTTCCCTCAGCCGTATCGTAAACATCGGTTGGTGTATTGCTCTTGATGTCCTGCTGCTCGGTTGAATCAGGTTCTTCAGGGAGCTTATTAAACTCACCTTCAATAACTTTATCATCAGACTTTGCAGTTCGGATTGTAGTATCCGTATTACCAGCCGTCCTGGCTTCTTGTCTAACCTCCATTTCAGCTTCAGCAGCTGCGACGGGTATTGTTGCTGTACGGAAACCTTCACCACCAGCAGTGTTCAGATATTCAATCATTGAACTCAGGCGAGTACGGTTACCAGGAATTAAGTGTATGGTCTGCTTAATAGCTGACTTGAGCACCATCTTCCAAGGGAACTGAGTCCACGGTGAATACTGCCGTTTCTCCACTTTTGCCCAAGATTCGGATTTCGCCCGAGATTGAGCTAAATCCTGAAGGTCAATGAAAAATACCAGATGACGTCCATCCTTCATTAAATAGTCGACATAAGCCCCCCTGAACATGCCTCGATCTCCTAAAGCACCCTGATCGGTGTTTGTGAGAACGAGTCCCCCTTTATAAGCAAAGGGGTCAAATTCGTGGTCTGGGCTGGAACGACGACCATTGGTTTTAAATGAGTCCTTTTCAAAAACTAATTCAGCCACAATGTCTTCGCATAAACCTTCATCGGTGGCCATCCTGCTGAGCCCAATATAGGACACGTCAAGAATGACACGACCATCGCGTGGAACCAGGTAAGCCTGCTTCTGCGCCGGGTCAAGAGTAAGGCCGCTACTTGCAAGCTGAAGGAATGCTGTTTCGAAGGACTTTGGATTATTAACTGCTATGTCAGCCAAGTAGTTATTATTGTTGACAATATGTTTTGCAAAAACGCATTCACGTTCGAATGAGATGTGAGGTGAACTGGAACCTGCGGATGCAAACATCTTTTCGAGCGACAACATATGTCGAGCAATGCTGTCTATCTTAACGACAATATCGGTGTTCCCTTTATTGTTGTTTGAGAATGAACCAGAACTACGTGATTTATTTGAGTACATATATACCTCATTAAATTAAATAAATTATAAGATTAAAAAAGAAGAAGGTTGCTGAGGAATCAGCAACCAGTCATATCAACCGCGAACTGATGAATATGCGTTAGTTAAAGTTACTTGCCCGGAGGAGCTTAATTTTTCATTAAGTTTCATACGAGCTACAATAACGGCTGCTGTCGAATTATCGGCTGGCAGATTTGTCCAGGCTTGCATGTTGACAGGGTGCTTAGAGGTTGCGGCTTGCGGACGTGATGTCTGCACGGCTCTATTCTTAGCATCCAGCTTCGGCGAAGCTTCTGGTATCTTCTCTACTGAATTTTTATTGTTGTCTGGTGATACAGACTCTTTTCCAGGGTGCAGCTGCTTTTGCTCGGCATATACTGTTCTCCATTTTTCAGAAGCAGTTCTTACCTCTTCATCAGACATTTTCTGCCACTTCATATCGTCCTTAAGTTTTTGCGCTACTTGAGGGGATAGCGAAGTGACGGTTGATGTAGATGGTGGCTTTACAGTTTCATTTGCACGGGTATCTATTGATTGACCAGTCTGAATGATTCGAGCCATGAAAACATGAAACTCAGTCCTCATTTGGTCAATACCATGTTTTGTATAACGGAATGATCGAGCTAATGCTTCGATATACAGTTCGGTATTCATTTGAATATTATCGCGTAGAAAATCCGCGACTTTACCAAATGCTTTTATCGAATAGAACTCGGTCTGAGACTTGCCGCTAATGGACATGTCACAGCGCAAACGGAAATAAATATATGAATCTGCATTGTTAGATGCAGGCACATATTTAGGTTCTATCGCAACAATACCCTTTGCTCTGGATTGCATAGTTTATACCTCATAAATTTTTAAATTAAAAAAGTTAAAATGATTTAGTGCTATAGGCACAAAAATTAGAAAGATTTGTGAAGCATCCAGTTAGAGTGCTGGACTCACTGTATCCTCAACAAGAGGAAAAACACCTTTTTCGACGGCGCAGAAAACACGATGCATGATGCACCGTGTGTCGAATTCTATGGGCGTAGGGAAGCCGTGCGAATGAACTTATTCATTCAGGGATGGCGCGTTGCCGAAATAAAGAGTGTTAAAAGAAGTTAAGCGGGATGCCCGCGATATAAGATTATGATACGACGTTTGGTTGGTCAATCCAGAAAAGAAAAAAAACCAGCTTTCGCTGGGTTTTTATAGGGAGGTTTAGCATAACAAGCGTTCCAGACGCTTCCATGTTTGGATTGCCATGTCGGTTGAAGCATCTGATATCTCTTTATAGAGATCAGTATTTCGCCGTTCATAGTAACCTGGAAAGGTGAGCCTATGCAGGCAATCATCTAACTTTGAAAGATCTCCAAAGTCGTGAGCGCCTACATTGATTTTTGCTCTGATTGCCAGTATATCTCCCTCTATTTTCATGAGCTCAATGAGCTCATGCATTTCGAAGAAAATATTAGACTGATAACGACCAGCATGTTCTTCGCATTCGATGCTATCGCATACGTCACATACTTCAGCGTTACAGGAATGATAACCGCAGTGATTACACGTATAAGAGAATCTCTGGTTTATTGCCCCTGCAACACAGTCTTCATAAATCCGATGTCGGCAGTCTTTCCCACAATTTTCACACTCTGCAATCATTGTGTAATCATCCAGTTCCATACCACCCGGCTCAATGCTACTACCATAGACAATTGTCATAATATACCTCATATATTTAAAAGATTAAAAAGTTAAGGCTTATAGCCTGAATTAAGAATATTTTAGCTTTCGGCGAGTACTTGCATAACCCAAATGCCGCGACGTTTTTCGTTAAGGAGAGTACGATACCCTGTAACCTTACCGCTTTCGTCAAACACTTGTGCTTTGTCGGTTCTTACTTCAGACTCTTTCCAGACTGAAACAATATCACCAACTTGTGCTCCACAAGTCTCAACAGCATTTTTGAGCCCAACAGCCCAAATTTCATGGTCTTTCCCACCACTACGTATTGTGACTAAATACGATTTATCGTTATTAGGATCGTGTTTCCAGTTTTCGAGACCGTGGTAAACAAGCTTTCCTTCAAAACGATGGTTTGCATATTTGGCTTTGTCATTATTTGACCCAGCCCGAGAAACACCTTCAACCATGTTTCCATTAGTTGCTTCATTAGATTTTTTCCCAGACTTGGTAAAGAATGAATTATAAATAACGAGTAAAGCAACAACTACACATACAGTCGCGGTAACAAAACCGAGACCAGTGAACAGTAAACCGCGTTCCGTTATAAAAATTGCCAGCCAGATTGGGCCAAGGAATCTGATATATTCGGCACGGTAATACACAGCACCAAAAAATACGATACCTGCCATTAATGAGATTGGGTCAGACATAGATCACCTATAAATTTAGAATGCGAAAATTTAGCTACCTAAAAGGTAAACTAAACGGATGTACACAAAACTGCACATCTGTTGATTCGCTGGAGTTAAAAGGATTAACAATTTTTTTTGTTTGGGATTGAGAACCAAAATACCCGTTTGGGTAAGCAAAGAGACATGTCAGGTTTAACCTAAACACATCAGAGATGCTCGGGCCTGTAGAAGGCGTAGTTAACCCGGGAGGAGGTCATCCGGTGGGCGCTGGTTGAGCGCGAAATTAACTAGGAAGTTGTGCTGATGTCCGTCAGCTCGGTTCTTATTCATTTAAGCATATTGGTTTAATTTTTCAAGTCGGTTTTTCATGGTCATATTGCAGCCATTTTTCAATGACAACTATCCTGAGTTTTGGCCTAATCAATTGGCATACAAATTAACTCCGAGGTTCTGTTATGGCTAAAGCACCGGTACAAACCGTAAAACAAGCTAAAAAGAGTGGGGCTCAGGATAACCGAACCCCTAACTCTCGTGTCGAATATTCCAATCCTGAAGCTGTCGTGAAATTTACTCTTCACACCCAGGAAGGTATTCGGGTACAGTCCCGTAATTTTAACATTATCTCCCAGGCTCTCTTCAATCTGACCAATAACAGCCGAGCCCTTGAACGGCTTGGCACTAAATACAGTGGTGCGATTGAACGTACACTGAAGGCGGTTAACGAAGTAATCGACATGCCTGAGAAAGAACTGGAAAATAACATTGCTATTCTGAACCGTGCGGTAAAAGAAGAAGAAGAACGCAGCAGCCTCAATGAAGTCGGGTATACCCATCCAAAAGAACATGAGGTTCGCATCAGAACGCCGCAAGCGCTGCGGGTTATCCGCATTATTCAGAACTTTGATAAATTGCACCAGATCATCGATACCCTCTGGTTAAATAACTGTTTTAATCAGGATGAGGTCGAGGAGTTTAAGTCTCGTCTTCATAATCTCATTCGTGATCTGGCAGCATCACTCAAACGTCACGCGCAGGCATCTGCTGATGAGCTTAATCAGGCCAATGGCCGGGCCGCTGAAAAAGAATTGGCTGGAAGCACTGAGACAGAACCTACCCAGGTAGACCAGGAAACAAAGGTGTTGCAGGATGCCAGTAATGAAGCGAATGATGATCAGAATGAGGCCATTAAACGGCAGGCTTAATTCAACGAAAAACAGAAATTAAAAACCCTGCATTGCAGGGTTTTTTTATTACATTGTGCGGCAACAATCTACCCACTGGAAAATCATGTAGGTGCTGTCCTGGCCTTTACCGGTTGGATAACGGAAAGGCCCACCTTGCCATTGGTATGGGGACTCACCGACCTCATGACTGTTTTTTGTCTCCGGGGTAGGGTAGAACATATTCAATTTGTACTGTTGCTTTGGCAACGTTGGGTAAATCTTGGAGCGACAAACAGTATCGTTTCCCATCGAACGGTAGGCCAGTCCACGACGATGTTCTGCGGCCAGCATACGGATCCCGACCAGGCTGGTTGTTCTGGGGGCATCCATACTCCGTACCGATCCAGTTAAAGGATACTGCCCACCCCAGGAACCGGCACACCACCAAAGTGAGTCTATTGGCTGTTTACCTGCAAATTGTGCCGCTGCTTCACCGGCGCAAGCCTGCATTGCTATCACGTTAGCCACAGCTGCTGATTCCGGGTTCTGGAAGAATGCCAGCATCGTATTATTCCAGGTCGGGTCAATCTCCGTGAAATTAATGATATCAAAATCGCTGTATGGGTCGGCATTACATTGACCGGGTAGATACATATCCAACATTCTTAATAACGGCATAGCATACATATGTGCGTTGTAGAAACTTATTGAGAAACGCTCCCGCTGTTCCTCGGCTGCTCCATCGGTCTGCGGGCCAAACTGCAAATCATTACCAAGGTCGAGTGTTACCCCTCCTAGGGATGACATGCACCCGGGTGTTCTCGTTAACTCGATGAGCTTTCTCGGTTCCCACATCGCGGTCAATACACCCGGGTGATAGACGTTCAATCCATCCTTACAGGCACATACTGTCCCTGATGCTGCATTGTCAGGTGCAGTACCTGTCATCGACAGATTAATACCGGCAAGCTTTATCGGGAAAATACAGTTCCAGCAAACATCCGTAATGAGTTTCGCTGATAAGACTTGGTTATCATGACAGACCTTGTTCTGTACGGGTGATGAAACGTCAGCCGCAAAAACCGGCATAGTAAAAGCCAGACATGCGAGCACCAGGGTCTTGGGTGATTTCAGAACTGAGAGAATTTTTTTCATTTCAGCTCCTCAAAATCTTTGCGTGAATATTCATCATTAATGAATCGCTTACTGTCGGCTGTCACAACGCTGGGCACGTTTATCAAACCATAATGTTCGGCCATGCCTGGCTGAATCATGTATAGCCTTGCGAAGTCACCGTATTCTTTCTTGGTGTCACGGAAGGTCTGCCAGCCATCACCATACACGTTTGTCGTGACCAGTATTGGCGTGAGGGAGGCTGGTGTATGTTCAAACTGATACCTGGCGAACTGGCGTTGCCATTCTTCACGTGCATCGAAAAAGATTAGCTTGATGGTAAATGGCATCACAGTTAGCGGGTTAAATCGCCCCCGTTTTGCAACGATATCGCCGTTAGGTGAAGTAATGTTTTGAGGGATAATGACCGTCGGATCGATGGTTCTGGTAGCTCGCTTTGTCGCTTCCGGGAATTCCTGGAAAACCTGGCGGGGCCAGTAGTTATCAATGGCCTTTTTCTTCATGCCATCAAAATCGAGTTTAGCGACACTCTCCTGTAGTTCATCAATAAGGTTCTTCTCTACGACCCCAACAGCGGGCCCGGCCACACCAAGGTCGCCGGTCTTGTCTTTCAGGTACGCGATGTCATAGATGCCTGTCACCCTGGCCACCAGCTCACCATCTTTTTCATGGATAATGGTCGGTACAGAACTAACGTTGTAGTTTTTGAATACAGTTGGATCGAGGTTTACGGCCAGAGAAGACTTGGAGTCGAAGGAAAGTTTCTGCCAGTGGGTAAGTTCATCAAGCAGGTTCTTTTTATCTTTTGCCCCCTGGACAACCAGAGCGATATCCGTGCGTCCATCGTATAACTTGAGAATGTCGGTGATTTCAGCATCGCTGAGAGACGCGGAGACGAGAATATAAATAAAATCACCGGCTGGCTTATTTTGTTTCTCGTTAGTCATATCAGACTTTGCTAACGCTCCTCTTACCGCATCATCGACTAGTTCATCTGTATTTTTATACTCGGGCATTTCACCCATCATTTTTCGATTATCTTTAACCGTGTCAGTAGCGCGGTCGGCAGTGGCATTTTGATTATCACGAGCCGCTTTTATGAGACTGTCAATATCTTTCATTTCAGTTGCAGATAATTGACGCTTAGCTTTTTGAATGTCAGTGACTGAGTAGTTATTAGCCGGTCTTGTCGGAATATTATCTAAGTTGGATACCGGTCTTGACGGCAGATCACTTAAATAGATACCAGTGTTTTCGGCCCAGACTGGAGTGAAAACAACAGCGGTTACAAATGCCAATATCGAAAGTCGAAAAGGTGTTTTTTTTACCATAATGGATACGCTCGGCCTATAATTTGTGACTCGTCTAATGATCCCCAGTACCTGGAATCAAAACTGTATCTGGTGCGCCCCATCATCCACAGGCGACCATTCGGTACGACACCACTACGCGTTAGCTCCTGTTCGGTATGGCCAGATTCTGCTGCTAATGCCAGTCCCTCACCGACCATAGAGCCGTTAATTGCAGTCTCTTCGGGATCAACGGAGACTGTGTCTCCCGCAATGCCATCAACAATTTTCAGCCCTTTGCCATATGGTTGCATTAGCTCAGAATGAAAGGCGTAAATTTTCCCTTTGACGATTGATTTGTCCATTTTATCGACGAGATATATTCGGTACGGAGGAAGACATTGGTTATTTTGTGGATCGATACCAATCTCATACCGGTTAAGCACGTATAGCGTCAGCGGTGCGGTTAAGAAAATAACAACGATGCTGAAAACAATATGTTGCCTCCAGCTTCGCTTTTTACGAAATATTAAGCTCCATACTGATTTGGGTGTATTCATTCGCCCACCGCTATTGCTGAGTGTTGATGGTCTGGGGGATCTTGAGCCCCGTAGGGTAGCTATAAAGGGCTGAGGCATTGAGCACAAGATACCCCGCCTCTGACAGTTTCTCAGCGCGGGCTAATACCAGCCTTGACTGGGCTTCACCTAACGGTTGACCTTTATCGTCCATAAAGTTGATGACTGCAACATAGTCATAGGGCGAGGCTGGTGGGAATAACCGCCCAAAAAGGGCGGCTCCGATGAAACCAAAAAGCAGCGCAATTGCAGCGGTTTTAATCATGCGGCTAACCCCCGCTCAACCAGAATTTCGTTGATAGCCTCTTCGGTATTGATCCCCCGGGACTTTCTGTCTTTGATCGCGGCAACGTCTTTCGGGTCAGTCGAATAGAGAAGTAAGCTGAATGGGTCAACCACAAGTCTGCAAATACCCTGGCCCGCTTTAGAAATGACAAAGATTTCTGAGTAGACACCTTTCGTGGAACGAACGGTTTTAAGGAACCGGTAACCAGCCTCGTCCAGCGCCAGACGTTTATTTGCTTCAGCTTCGTTCACTGCGGATTCACTTTGCCCCAGCAAGAGCATAAAGGCTGAGTTATCTGCGATCGATTTCCCGATACTATCTTTGTAAATATCGTTGATAGACTGGGTGATGGTAATTGCAGCTCCGTTATATTTACGGAACCGGCGATAACCTTTCTCGATGAACGCCCCGATATTTCCTGATAACAATGCCCAGGCCTCATCGATAATGACCAGCTTCATCTGGCTACGGTCGCCCATGAACATGTCCTGCTGGATTTGATAAATCAGCTGAAGGAGGACAACCTGTTTAAGGTGTTCTGAACTTTCCAGTCGGGAAAGTTCAAGTACAGTGAACGGATTTTTGAAGTCGATATTGTTCTTACCAACAAAGTACTTCCCGTACTGGCCCGCACTCGTGAACGGATAGAGCTGATGGCCAATACGTTTAATGTCTTTATCTTCATCTTTCAGCAGTGAATCAGCAACCATATCAACGGTGGTCAGCTTCTTGTGTACACGGACAAGATCAGCTACATGTTGTTTAAGTCGAGACTCTTCGAATGAATTCAGACCTTCTTTAGGAGCTGCCATCACCGATAACAATCCGATGATCAGATCTTCTTCACCGCCACTGGAGTCATCATCTTCAGACTCACCGAAATAGTCTTCGATCAGTTCGAAGAAGTTAAGACATGGCCTGGTTTTGGGATTGAAGTCGAGATAATCGCCCTGGTAGGTCTCACAGATATTTTTGTACGAGTCACCTACATCAATACACCAGACTTTAGCCCCGAGGCTTCTGTAGGCGGTGATAATGTAGTTTGTCAGGAATGACTTACCCGACCCCGACTCAGCTGCGATACAGGCGTTATAGTTAGTATCAGAATCAAACAAGTCCAGTGATTGGATCTGGCCAGAGCGCGATGTCAGCATTAAGGCGGGTTTGTCTGTACCTTGCCAATCTGCATAGAGAGGTGAAAGTACCATCGCTTCACTGAGTGCCATTGTTCGATATCGGCCAATGGACTTTTCTGCTGATGCTTCGTTAAACATTGGCAGAGCTGACAGGAAAATTGGCGCAACATAGTAGGTATCTGGGATCATCTTAAACTGATAGGTGTTCAGATAACTTGCAGCTTCCTGAGCAGCGCGTAACACGCCATCTTTTGAGTTAGAGAAGATTGATACCGTAAATTTGGCTTTGCAAATTGGGTCGTTGTTATCAACTTTTTCGCTAAGAAGATCGAAGCCCTCACGCAAGTTTATGAGTGATGGAACCCACTTAATTAATGGGCCACTGGTTTGCTGAACAACCCAGTTACGTTTCGAGGTGAATTTAGTTTTTTCACTTTGCTGATCAAAGAAAATCAGGCTCATTGAGATGATGCAGGATGATTTAATTCCAGTAACACCACTCATCATATCGCCGAGAAAGTATTGCGCTTGCCCGGGAAAGAATCTTTTCGGGAATTTTCGCGCACTCAATGTTTTCACAAACGTTGTCGGTGTAGGTGCTTCTCCACGAAGCTCGGAATCTGTCGGATCACCAAAACCGCAATAGTCTTTCTTAATGAAAAACATGCGATCGTGGTCGACTAACTGTTCTGAAATGTACTTGTCTTCTTGTGGCTGTACCGGCGTCCGGTCTCTCCAGGAGGCGCTTTCACCCTGGTTGCAAATGGAGCTCAGAACATCGATGTAACTTTCACGCGTCAATGCACCGGGACACAAACCAGTGATGCTCAGCGTCGTTTCGAACACATTCCGCAGCTCGTTAACGTGATTGAATTCTTCTTCACGCATTTCATAGTTATATTTGATCGGAATTTTTACTGTAATGAGAAGCACACAATTTCGGACGCGAGTCCCGGTTCGCTTCATCGGCGTTTCGGTGCTTTTCAAAAGGAATTTAGAGCGGTTATAAATTGCGTTACGCAGGATTGCGTCCCGGCAATCCATACGCAATACGTCCATCCGGTTAATTTTCTGTACGATGTTTGGGCTTGCAACCAGGTCAAACTGAACGATAGTTTTGGCGGGGAAGTTGGAAGACAGCAACGTTTGAAGGTTAGTCATCTCCTTGCCGGTTGTCCCGCTTAAGGGACGACAAACAAATCCGAAACCAACATATTTGTTGTCGCACATAAACAAATGATTGGATTCGTCATATGCACGTACAGGACACAAGTCAGAAAAACGCTTCAGGTTTTTGAGTCGCTGAAAAATTAAAGATTCACTCATAATGCCTCCAGGATTCCCAAGAAAGTGTTACTTGTTCTCGATAAAGTTTTTGAGGCCTTGTTTTGGTGAGCCGAGTACGTAGGAGCCGTCATCACGCACAATGAAAGGGATCATGCTGACACCTAGTATCTGAGCCGTAACTTCACGTCGAGCCAGAGCCTGCATATCGCAGTTCTTTACCTGGTCGAATTTCTGAGTGGAATTTCCGCTGATAATTGCGCGGTCTGCGCGGTAGCGGTCGGATGCACAATACAATTCAATATTTCGCTGCTGGCTTGCCGGGCCCAGAGCTCCGAGCGACAGAACGCTAACGGTGAATTCTTTCGGGTCGAGGTCAGCAAGTGCTGAAAGTGGGGCTGCACAGGCTTCACAACCAGGTGCGGTAAATATCATGACCTTTTTAGGCCCATCGCCCCATACGGCTGGGCGCAAGTCCGCGATATTTAGGTTCAGCTCTTTCATCGGAATGATGCTGGCGTTCTTGGTTATTTCGCTCATGGTGGTCAGAGGCTTTTTAGCCCATGTGTCATAGAGCGTTCCCTGTATAACGAAGCGGCCATTAGAAGACAGCAAATTAACTTTCCCATCAATCTCTAGTGCGATGATGCCGTTAGTAGGGACGACAAAACGTTTTACTTCCTGCGAATTCTGAGGAATGTTCTTGAACGCTTTTTCATTGAAAATCGTATCGATATTCCCGGTGTTTGTTTTTACTGTATCGGCGAATACAGAAGCTGATGCAGAAAGTGCCACCAAAAGTGCCGCAGTCGCGACATGTTTGATAAAGTTCATAGTAACCGCTCCAAATGAGAGAGGTTTCATTTTCACATATTGATTTATTTTGCCGCAGGGAAAAGGGCTGCAAACTGTCCCCAAAAAAAGGAAGTGATGAAATGTTAATATCGGTTTTAATTACTCAATTAGTCCAAATAAAAAGCCACAAAAAAGTGGCTTTTTATTTATGCTTTATTATTACTGGAAGCCAACCGCAAATCCTGCACCAGCTCCAACACCACCGGCTGTATCAGCCGACATGCTAAAGCGGACGTTTACTTTTTCATTGATAGCGTAATTCGCTCCTCCCGAAATTGCCCCCTGGTCTCGGTACGCGCCCATCGCCATGCCAAAACCCGACACGTTATTGAGGAAGGGAATTGAAGCGATAGCAATTGCGCTTGCTGAGCCTGCTTTTGCTCTTTTATCATTACGGTCAACCGTCTTTTTAAGGTCAGAGAACTTCTGGTTTGTGTAGCTATTAGCTGAAGCCAAGGTCTGTCGGTCACCATCAATCCGTGACTGGCGCTCAGTATCGACAAGGAAATCAGTCCTTGAGTTGATGACAGATTCACGGGCATCCGTATGACTGTTTGCACTTACAAGAGTTTGAGCATCGCCAGCAACTCGGGATGCGCTTTCAGTTGCAATTAGACTGTCGGTACGAGCGTTGATCGACACTTCACGCTCGTCGGTATAAGTATTAGTATCCGTGGCAGTCTGGCTATTGTCGTTACTGCTACCAGACCCTGTACCACTTCCTGTCCCGCTGCCGTCCGTACCGTTATTGTTATTTCCGCCTGTAGTAGGTGGCGTTGTGTTAGAGCCAGAGCCAATGGATGAAAGGTACGAACTGATGGCACTATCAGTGTACGCCTGAAGTGAACTAACGGAATTCATGAGCTGACCATAGTTCACCGCATCATACCGGCTGGAACCATCAGCAACATTAGTCAGTGTTCTTTGTACCGTAGCTGAACCAAACGATACGGTATCAGCACTATTGGAGAATGAACCGTTCCCAATGGAAATACCTCCATTTGAAGCAGAAGCATAATTACCAATAACAATTGCGTTATCATCGGATACAGTATTGTAGTTGCCAAGCACGATCGATTCGTCGGAATCAATGGTATTAATTGTGCCGATTGTGATGTTGCCAAATTTAAAAACAGCAGAGGGGTCATTAATCGGTGCAGCTGTAATATTGTTTAAGGAACCGATAGTCAAAGCGTAGGAACCACCACTCACCGTATTGAATGTACCCATTATAGAACCAGCGTAATTAGTAGCAGTGTTTCTGGAACCAAGAATTGCTCCCATACCTACCATATCCAGTTCGTTATAAGAGCCTATTACTTGCAATGCACTTCCTGAAACGTTATTGCTATAACCCATAACGGCAAGGTTTTGTCCTAGAACTTTATTGTCACTCCCAACCAGATTCAAATCAAAAAGACCAGTGCCAGTATTATTATTCCCGTAAACATTGAAACTATTGGCGTAGTCATTCCAGAATTGGCTTGGGTCGTAACTAAATGATAAGTCATTATTGCTTCCGGTAATAATATAGTTTGTTAACGAAGTAATTGTGTTGTTATTCCCTGAAACACTTGAGTTGCCGAGTGGTGATTTACAGTTTGATGGGGTTGCACAGGGTGTTAGCCCTGAAATGTTATTGCCATCACCATTTACAGTAACTTCGTCAATTTGGGTGCTATCGATTGAGTTATCTGCCACGGCTACAGCACAATGAAGTGCCAGAACAATAGCAATATATAATGACTTTTGTTTCATGTGCTTACCTTTTCAGTGATGGGTATTAAAAAGACGACCAAGGAATACAGCACATGAAAAAAGTAGTACCGGTATACCGGTACTACTGGACAATTATTTAATGTAACTCCCTTTCTGAGGAGGTTGTGATGTCTCACCCTGGGATTGTGCTGGAGCAGCGGCAACCGGTGCAGACATTGGTCTGATAACAGCAGTTGATGTGGCACTATTTCTTGCACCGACTTCCCAACGACGCGGCTCAATCTCGGTATAGACGTAGCCAGGGACGTTAAGGTCTCCATCTGCGGTCTCATAGGGGTCAACCAGCACCCGCATGACGATAGATTGCGTTCGGATGGGTTGAGGATCAGCAGCAGTAGCAGGCACAGGGACGTATCGACCACCATCGGCAGTATTCCGTCCACCGTTCCCGGCTGTAGTGCGCAGCCGCTTAACCTCCACAGGCTTTCCCGAAAGTTGGTTTTCAGATGCGGTGTCAATCTGCTCCTGGTAATCATCTCCATCGGTCAGGGCATACACATCTCGGACATTCATACATGTGACCGAATTGGGCATTCCCTTGCATCCATATTCATCGTTCTGGCCCAGTAGTGAGCAACCCGACATCGCAAAACCGGCACTAACTAAAAACAATGCCGATACAATTTTCTTCGTCATCATTTCTTGCCCCCAACGGTTTGAGTTTTTGAAGTAACACGTGTGAATTTCAGCATGACCCCTTTTTGCACAATAAAATCAACACTACGGCCTGGATCAATTTCAATTACAGGGAAAAGGTCACCGGCCATTTGCATATAGAAATCGGCAAGACGATTCAATGCGCCACCTACGCCAGAAACTGCTGCGCCCTGGAGTGCGTCAGAGCTCATAACCTGCTGGTAAGGAGTAGCGTCACTACTATCTCCATCGCGTTTAATACTGATTGTCGGAATACTCTGTACGTTAAAGAGCTGAGATGCAGCCTGTAGGAAGCCAGCGGTCAGGGCTCGTGCCAGGTATTGCCCTTGTTTGGTAACCAGTCGACCACGAACACCTGATTTACCATCTTCACCAACAGCGTAGGCTACGAGTGGGGCTTCAAAAACTGCACCGTCATCCCGAATGCACGTTATGACTTCCGATCTGAAATAAGCTCTTTCGGAGGACAAATCACCGAACCCAGCTGCAAGCATTCCGCATTCACGTATATCTGCACGGAAACGGTTTGGGAGAATTGCATCCTTTTTCACCCTGGCCAGCGCCGGATAAGGGTCTTTTCGTGCATCACGAGATGTTGGTGCATCCATCCCCGCAATCAAAACAGTACTTATGATCGACGTTGCAGGAAGGTAGGTCTGGTTCTCGGGGTTATCATCTTCGTCAGCAACGGGTGCGGCTTCAATATCTTCCTGTACAGTGATGATTTCAGGAGTTGCCTGGCTTGGTACTGCTTTGCCATCCTTCCCTTTCTGCTGACGCTGGTTTGCTGCGGGTTCCGGTACGACAGGGGGGGCCGCATCTTCGTATACGCGCTGTAATGTTTTCCCGTTATTGAAACTTCCTGAGTTTCTTGGCGCAACTGAAGGGGCAGATATCTCTTCAGGTTTATACAGAGTAGGGACGTTACGTTGGCCGTTTCCAGCCAGTGGTGTCGCTCCGCGAGACTGTTGTGAGTAAGGCACAGGGTTAGAGACGGTATCAACGCGTTTCTTAATAGCTGCAACCTCAGCGCCTGATTTTTTCTGGTTGTTCTCCAGATTGCTAAGACGCTGAGCTGTCTGATCAGCACCATATTTCTCGGTTAACGTTTTAATCAGTTGACCTTGCTCTTTAATGGTCTTGTCGAGTGCGCGAATTCGCGCCGCAATAGCATTCTGGCTAACTCCATTGGTATCACCATCGGTAAGGACGCTGGCAATCACTTTTTCTTGTGGCGCTCGATTTCGGGGGCCAGCTGAGTCGGGTATAACCAAGAGCAAAAAAAGAACGGCGAAAGTAAATACGCCAGCCCATAAAACCCATTTTTTATGCTTTGCTGAAATTGAGGCCCATTTCTCTTTTAAGGGGATAAGCATGATTTTACTCCGCGAGTTTAGGGCGCATGGAATCGTTAGCTTGTTCGTTTGGCTGGATGTTGCGGATAACGAAGTAAGCTTCAGTTCGCTGGCCAGGCTGGAGAGTGTTGCGACTCCATAGTGCTCTTGCTGCAAGCTGAGGATGGGTGCAGAGTGATTCATCAACCATTACTGTTGATGAACCAGTGTTTTGTGCAACGCCGATGATGACACTGAATTGACTACCCTGAAGATACTGGCCATTTGCAAAGGAGTAGCGAATCTGATCCTGGTCAGTACCCGTGCGGAAATTACAGTTCGGGATACCAACTCCTGAAGAGAGATTTCCCAGAGAGTATCCGGGTGGAATGTCCCCAAGCGCGATGGTTCGCATTATGTTGCGAATCGTCTCGATGTAATTATCTTTCTGTTCCCATCGCCTGGCTTTGACTTCGCTTCCACCATAGTTGTTATATGCCGCAGGCATAACACCAGAAGTACTCGTGTTGTTCAGCTTTCGTGAAAGCATGAGAGTGGCTTGCACCGGTGCAATTTTCTGAGGTACTAACGACACGGAGATCGCTACACTTTCGTCACCTTTCTCACTGATATAGAGACTTGCCGGGTTACTGTCTGAGGTGGAAACGTAGAGAGCGTTATCTTTTACATTTACAGTTACACCCTCCTGTTTAACTTTCTGCACTACAGGGTGTTCAAACGGTGTAACAAGCCGGTTGATCTGGTTAATCGAAATCGGTACGAGGGTGTTCACGCCAGGCGCAACGATATATTCCAGCCGAGAAGGAATGACTTCTTTTGTGAGTGGAACGGGACTGGCAATTGCAGCAGGTACTGGTTGAATATTACGGCCATCAATAGCTGGTTCACTCCCGCCATTGATAGAGTTACTTGCTGGTGGTGTATAGTTGTCAGGATATGGGCGTGTTTCTGTGCTGAGCATTGCCTGAGTTGAGGATGCTGGTCGAGAGGCGAGTTTTGCAGTGACTTTGGGTTGCGACTGCGCATCAGGCTGCTCAAATACCATGCCTTGATCAACAGACATTTCGCCCGCCGTTACGCTATGGGTCGCTAATGTGGACGACGCGGTAAGCAACAGGATAATTATGCGTTTACTATTCAACATTTAGCCCCCCGATAAGTGGCAACACTACGTTCATTTTTAAATTGGCTATTACCAATCAGAAAATTCATTTCGGCACATCCGTTTTGTTTACTGATTGCTGATTTATTAATCTCTCGCTTAAAGATTTATATCTCGGTTAAATCAACTAACGAAATTCTGTCAGGAAGTTCGAGCTGCCGAAGATTTCTGCCTTTGACCTTTGTGTTTATCTTCTTCACTTGGCAGCAACGGTTTGCCACTCTTTATCTCAATGAACGTAATAATGGGCCGGTAGCCTTTTACGTTAACAGTAATCTCGTAATAGACTGGCGTGGTCGATGGTTTGCCGGTGATACCTTCGAGAGTTTGGTTACCGGTGACATAAAAAGTACCAACTGCTAACGGGTCGGTGATAACCCCGACCGGATTAAAAGAAAGCGAGATTCGGTCGCGCTTAATTTGGTCAATCTGGTCGTCCATTGCTTTCATAACTTTTGTGTAAATTGAAGCGTCAAGAAACGGGCCGATAGAATTCTTGAGTAGATCTAAAGTGGCTGGGTTAGCATTTCCAAAACTGTCGGCTATATATAACGCCCATGCCTTCATATAAGAGCTGCTGGCGGCTTTTTCATCCAGCCAGGCTGTTTCTGTAAGGTTTGGCGGAATAATAGTGATGGGTTGTGTTTTGGCTAACAGAGCATAACCAAGTACAAGGTTTGCCAGAATCATTGAGGCAGAGATTAACTTGAAACTTTTGTTTTCTAACTGAAGTCCAACTAACCCTTTTTTGAAATTATGGATATTCATACAATAAACTCCCGGTCGAAGGATTCAGGTACAAAAGTGCCACCACCGAATGTGACTCCGAATTTCCAGTAACAGAGGTGCATAAAATATTTCTCAGAAGCTCGCGCCAGAAAACCGCCATAAACACGTGAAACTACAACACCCAGAATTATCATCGGTAATAATCGTCCAGTGATAATCCCAACCGCGAGAGCAACGAAAAATGGCATGGCTTCATCAATCGACCAAAAAAATAACTTTGGTGGTTCGTCAATCGAGTGAGAAATATAAACAGGTTCCATGATGACCTCTCATATGAATTTTTTCAGATTTATTGACGACAAAATGCGCCTATTTCTGACCAGAGCCTGCAAGCTGAGCCATCATTTGCATAAGGCCTGCTCCATCTACTGCGCCCTGAACAATGGCTGACTTATCACCGTAGACAACAATGTTTGTAGGGGTCTTTTGGATACCAAGCTGACCTGCTTCACGAACGTCGTCGGCTATCTTGCTGGACGGCCTGGCCGCATTGATACATTCAAGTAAGCGGTTCGGGTCTAAACCAGTTTCGCGGGCGATTTGGTCTAGCGGTGCGCTAAGACCGTGCCCGTCAGATTGGCTGTAGCGGAATAACGCTTTAGATAACTGGAAGAAAGATGGATTTCCTCCCTGCTCAACAGCACACTCCGCTGCTAAAGCTTCAGTACGGGAAGCCTGCCCGTGAACAGGAACATGTTTGAAAACCATCGCAATATTCCCTTGTGATGAATCCACGAGATCCATAACGATTGGGAAATGTTGTTTGCAGTACTGACATTCAAAATCGGAATACTCAATGATATAGAACTGAGCATCCGGGTTCCCATAAATACGTTCGTTGTCCGTAGAAGGCGCATAGGCGGTATCGGGTTTGTTTCCAGTCCGGTAACCGACATTGGATTGTTTCTGCGATTCAGGTTTTAGGCCCGCTGCATTAATGTATTTTGCAAATGCGTCCAGTAGTTCGCTTTTGTTGTTTACTACGGGCTTGTGAGTCTCAGCAACGATCGCTAGGTCATTAAGAAGTTGGGACTGTCTATCGATTTGGTAAGTAAAAAATGCAGCCGTGCTTACCATAACCATGAGCGGAATTCCAAATATAAGAGAGTTCAAAATGTTCTTTTTCATTTGTAGCCTCTTGATTGCTGCAATTGTTCCGGCGTATAGATTTCGTTTGGCTTTTGGACTTTGACCTGAGACGCCTCAGCAGCTTTTTGCTTTTTAAGATAGGGCAGTATGATTTCAGCCATGTCTTTGTTCAGGACATCCCGTGACTGAGGGTAAGTTGATGCCGTGATCTTCTGATTGAGGATACGGATTTTTTCTGGGACATCAGAAATTAGCAAATAGCTAATCATCCCTACGGTAAACGTCAGGCAGAGCAGGGCAGAAAGAATAAATGGTTTCGAATTAGTCATGCATCACCTCGCACAGCTAATTTAACAAACATGAAATATTGAGGAAAAAGAAAAGCACCGCAAATTGAGGTGCTTTTCTTAAGGTTAAATACGTTTTGGTAGGTTTGAAATAAGTAGAGATGAACCAATAGGAATCATTACTATCATTATGAGTGCCCCGATCATTGGAGGCACAGGTAACGGTATAAAAAGCGACAGGAGAACGCTATATACACCCCAGCCAATCAATACCATGCTACGACGGTTAAGAAACGGACTGGCATATCCAAAGTTATATCTTTTTGCCATCCACCGCATTACCCCTGCAAACAGAGACGGGATGATGACCACGGCCATGTACGGTAACCAATACATATCAAGTGTTAAACGATACATAATCATGTAGAGCCAATAATTCAGGTTCTCGGCAATGTTCTGGAAAAGCCCAACAAAGTATTTCAGTGGCCCGCCGTGGTTGGCCATGTCGCTGGGAGGAAGCTGGTAAAAATCCTTTAACGCCTTATCAATCCCCGTATTTACAAATGCTTCAGTATAATTGTCGCGAGCCTTTTGCAATACCATGACGAAATCTTTTTCGCCTATCATTTTATGACCCCATGCGATTTCTTTCAGAGCATTAGACTTAAAATACTCAACCGGAAAGAAGACAGAGATAAAAAGGAGAATCGTCGAACTCCAGATGATCAGTGTCTTTATCGTCTTAGGCCACTTTTCCTCATTCAACTTATCAGACATTCGATATCCCCAATCTTCGCCTTCCTCCCAGCCTGGATAATCAGTTCGTTGGTTAGCTTTCTCGGGAGATTTATCCGTGAAGTAATTTCACAGAAATTCAACGTGTGTTGAAGTTCCCGGCAAACGAACAAGCCAAGCTCAATGATATAGATCGCAAGCCGCTCCCAGTCATTCAGCTCCTGCTCGTTGTCCTGATGATAAGCTTTGATAGCGGAGCTCACTGCTGCACCAACGCGTTCATCAGGAGTAAGGGTTTTCAGTAGAGCTAACATTTGCCCAGTGATGCCATCAACACATGGCCAGATCATGGTCAAACCGTCATATGAGGCTTGATCATCTTTACGCTTTAATAGAGTTTTGGTTTTAATCATATTTACCCCTCGGCGCTGATACGTGATTTTTCACCACGAACCTTTTGTTGACGTTCGTAGATTGAAAGGTACTTTTTAGCGATAGTTCGGACATCGCTTAACTCGGACTCATTCCTCGGCATTAATATGACGGGGACTTTACCTTTTACTATTTTATTAGCCTGATTTATGGCCATGCATTCGAGGTTGGGTAACCAACCTAGCAGTTGAGATTGAAATAACTCGCCTTCTTCCTCCATCAATCGTTCCCCGACACTGCCGGTGATTTGTTCAGGATCTGCACCTGCGCTGGAGCCATGACCACGCATAATATATTTGAACTTTGTCGGTGGTACTCGTTTCATGACTGCTTCCTGGGCATCAGGATCTGGTGTGCGTAGCGCCGTAAAGTGGTTCGTATTGGTTATAACCTGCTTCATTTTGGCTTCTGAACCGAGACGGGCTTCGAAGTCGGAAGTCGATTGCGACGAAATAAATAAGCGGAACCCAGCACCACGGGTTTTATTCAACATTTTAATAACTTGGTCATTAATAACTTCAGCTGCTTCATCGATTAACACCATTACAGAAGCCAAGTCCTGACCACCAGGTTTTAAAAAATTGTACACAGTCGAGCTAACAGATGTTATATCAGACAGGAAAATAGAACCGACCGCAGATCCAGTCTCAGCATCTGCAAGGGAATTTAACCCCAAATACAACATTCCCCCGGTAGTGATGATATCCTGAATATTCGAAATTGGACGAGTATCATTCAGTTCATCTTCATCAGCACTGTCAGGGGATAACAACTCTGACATAAACCCTTGAGTTAGTTGACTAAGAATTGGCATCACGTTCAGAATCATTTTCTGGAAGTGTTCGCGCTGATGACCGAACATATCAATACCGGCTTCAATTGAAGTATCGCCTTTCCCTTTATTACCTTTAATGTCATTTCGGTAAATGTCTGCACATATTTCTGCTATTTCTTTTGGGCCTTTAATTTTAGACGAGTAACGGTCAATTTTCGCCTGTAAAATAATGTCGAAATCGGACTCTCCTAAAGTCTTGTGGCCGAATTTAGTGATGGCCATAATCAATAGAGATGCTAATGAAGAGATGTCAGCACTCAGTTGTGATTTAATATTGCGTAAAGTCGGTTTGATTTCACAGATTTTCATCAGCTCAACAACCGTAGTTAATGACATAATACCAAATGAAACAAACGGATCGCTCGTACTATCAGCACGTTGAATAACCGATGTAATTCTGTTAGCTACCTCGCCAGCCTGAGTGTAGTTAGTAATTGGAGATATTCGAGCTGATTTTTCAGGATGCGCCAATGAAACGTAATTATATTTCGTTGAGCGATCCACCAATTCCAGACAGAACTTCATCCATTCAGCCAGTTCTTCATCATTTTTGGGGTCAATGAGGATTAGTGGTTGTTTTTTTAGTGCGGCTTGAAGAATAAGTAGTTTAAAATATGTTGTTTTGCCTGAGCCGGTTGTGCCAGTTATAAGCGTATGCAACGATAAAAGTTCTTCAGAAATTCCGATCCATTCGTTTTTTTTACCTAGCGCATGAATCCAGCCGAGGCCCATAAAATTTTTGGATGGTTTGGCTACAAATTTCTTTATGTCACGCTTTATCAACTCAGATGCCAGTTGACCCTCATTCTGGCCCCACTCAAAGCCTCTGCAAATAAGATAGCTGTCAGGCTCACGAATCATCTGTTCGATAAATGATTTCATGTCCATTACGAGTGGTTTTGGTTTTCGCTTCAGGCGGCGTTTGTGCGTATAAATATCCCATGCTGCCGGGAGACTACGAATACCATAAGCAGCCTGGACTGCAACTGAGAGGTAACAGGGTAGAGATGGCATGTTAAACAGTGTATTAACCCCGATAGTTGCGGCTATACCTGCTGTCCAACCAAGAGTCTCAAGGCCTTCAAAATTTGTGCGCCAACGTAAGTTATATTTCCACTCACTCATCTTTATCCACCATTTGATTATGCATTCGTTCACTATTAGGAAGAATGTAGTCAACACCGGTCTTTGAATAGAAATCAAAGTGCATCAGCATAATCTTCTGCAATTGAGTAATATCAATGCCGAGTTCATCCGCAATACGTCGCTTTAAGGCAACGCTTACGGCAATGACAGGCTCTCCAGAATAGGTTCGCTTCAGCATACCTTTTGAAATCATTTCATTGCATAAATCTGTAATGTTGTAATCTTTATCAGAAACATCAGTTAAAGCAGAGTAAAGCAGATCGTTAAACTTCCCATCCATCAGCAAGTCGATATCATTATTAAGTTCTTTTCTGAGATATAAGCACTTCTGAGTACGATGGAAATAATACTGGGCTGGGGCTTCCATAAACCTTTGCCATAACCAGTTGGAGTCCTGAAGCAGAGCATAATTACGCTCATCAAAATCTTTATCAATAGCAATGATTAAGTGGCCTGATTCAATGAAAAGATCGTCTGAGTGGTCGGTAACATATTTAACGAGAAATTCTTTGGCCGCTTCAAGACCAGATACGTATAGCTGACTAAATTTATCGTAAAATTTTACGTTAGCCGGTATGTTGGCCGAAGTATCCGCATGAGCCGAGTAACCAAAATCGTTATCAGCTTTCACGTCATCCTGCCACATGGAATCATAATCTTCGTAAATTGAATAATCATCAATTACCTCACCAGACTGAATGCCGGTATCGACAGCATCCTGGTGCAGCTGAATTTCCTTTAATGCCTGACGGGTAGGTGAGGGCTGGGTCTGATCCAATGCATCGCTTGAAGTTGGTTCGTTGCTATTATACGAGTTGATGATTGAATGAAACTCAAGGGTTTCGTTCAGAGTTTTATGGTTTGGTTCTTTTATAAGTGAACTGGGTACAGAGAACTCAATCTCTGTTTGTGCCGATGCCAGGGTTTCTTTGAGGGAAAGACGGCGCTTGGGTTCATTATTCTCCGACACTGGCTTTGGTTGATTATCTTTGAGCCCTTTTGATTCCCCGCTGCCCGCCAGCTCAGTTGTTGGTGAATTAGTGTCATCCAGACAATCTTTTTGATTTTTGGTACTGGTATTTCTTTCCTTTACACGATTGTAGTCCTCATCAGAAAGCAGATTGAGCTTATGCAGCAGTTCGTGGGCGTTTTCCGGCGTAACCTGTCGGTTTCCAAAAATACTCTCCAGTGGAGATTCCTGTTCATCAGCAATGATTGTTCCGCCCTGTAAAACTGAGCGGTCGACCTCATTCGGTATTCCGGTTGACGGAACCGGCTTCTGACCAATGTAGGGTTCGCTTTCGACGAGTTTTGGCTGGTTTGGCCTCCCGGTCAGGTATTCCACCCATTTACCTTCAATACGGATGCGGCTGCTGCATGGTAGAGGGTCAACAGTATCGACAAATAGTACTTCTGGAGATATCAGAAGGATGCAGCTCAACGCAACTTTAGGGTCTTTGCTTTCTCTTGAACTTTTATCATTCAAGATATGAGGGGCAATACGCCAGTATGCAGTGTCATCGTCCTGGTGAACGTTTGGTCGACAGAGATGATAACTTAGCATCAGGTCAGCCAGACTATTCTGGGTTTGTGGAATAACAGCGCCGGAGTTCCTAACGGTCTCAATAATATCCTTGACCGCAACACCCCAGACGATGAATACGCCATAGGTAGTCACCCATACAGGGCTTCCTGGCTTGTTGGGAATCCAATCTCCTTTTTTCAATCTATGGCGCATGGCATCAACTACACGCTGAACCGCAGGTACACCTGACTGGCTTGCACGAATCGCATCACCGGCGTATTGCCGCATATCATAGTTAACGGATGCTGAGTCGGCGGCCTTAATGGTAGTGAGGATCTTGTTTTTAACGTCCTGACCACTGATTTTTTCTGCATTGAGCTGCGCACTGGCATTCAGTGCCCGGGTCAATTCATTGAAA
The DNA here is from genome assembly GCA_009363175.1 of Citrobacter telavivensis. Classification (NCBI taxonomy): domain Bacteria; kingdom Pseudomonadati; phylum Pseudomonadota; class Gammaproteobacteria; order Enterobacterales; family Enterobacteriaceae; genus Citrobacter; species Citrobacter telavivensis. Next base: position 38,436 of record CP045203.1, on the reverse strand, counting down.
ATATCATTCCCGCCGTTAAGAAGGTAAACATGCATTTCTTTTGGCATGATCATCAACAACATATTGCTCGTGCTGGAGGTATGCTGGCGGTGACGGCCTGGTTTCCATACAAGATAGTATCTTTTTACATTGTTCTCTTTTGCCCAGACATGGATTGGTTCATGGCCTGGAGGCCAGTGAATTTTCCCGTCTTCGTTCCATACTTCAAAATCGGTAAATGGTTTCCCGAGGTCATGAAGTAGCCCACCAGCTGCGACTGCAAGTCGCCATGCTAATGCACGATTTGATTTATGTACGGGAACCGCCATTGAATCAAACTCGATGTTTTTAGAACGCCGGATACACTGGAAACACACTTCCAATGAATGACGCAACAATCCGGTTGCAGCACGGTGATGATGGTTTTCGGATGCCGGGAAGAGGTGAACAAAGTTAGCGAAATTTATCAGCATAGGAAGAATAAGCTGATTAAACTCAGAGTCCCTAATATCCAGTTCTCGTTTAATCGCCATCACAAGTGGTTTCTGGTAATGACGTAATACGTACTCACCCGGTACTTGAGCCGGGAATCCGATTTCGCTTGCCGGATAGCGCATATTATCTCGTGATGAAATGAGTTTCCCGATTTCTTCATCTACTGACATATCGATTTCGTCACCGAATAGATCAGTGGTAGCCTTTTTGTTATCAGGCAAAAAAGTATTCAGAATATTTTTAATGTGTCTCAGCATTAAAAGATTTCTCCGGTTAAGTACCTTGTAAGTTAACCGATTGAGAAAAAAATCGTGCTGGAAAATGACGACGTTTTGTCTTCATAAAACATAACGTCAAGGGTGAGAAATTAAGATAATGACGTTGCTATCCAATTGGAGACTAAGCAATGAAATTGGCGAATAAAATTGTTTTGCCCCTGCTGGTGGTTATTACCGGCGTAATCACCAGCGGTTGCAGTGGGACAGGTAAGCCACAACGTACTTACCTCGACGAAACGCGCAATCTCCCCGCCAGGGCCGAGTACCCCTACCAGTATCAGTACTCCGAATCCTGGCGTGGTACAGAACGCGGTGGCGCGGCTATACGTTACCCTGGGTATGAGCATACGCTCGTGAGTCCGTATGCCATCAATGATCCATCCGGGAAGCGATATGTGGCACATGACAATTACACCCAGGTCTTGCTCACTTCAGTGGCAAACACAAAGTATGCCAATGGGCCGCGTGGCACGTTCACACAGACCCCAGCATTTTGCGGGGAAAATACCTTTCTCCTTCCTAATAACACACAGAACGCCAGTAGGGCTGAATACCTCCGTATCAAAGATAAATACTGCTCAACACCTGGCTATCGGTTAAGTGCCCACGAATTAAATGTGCTTTCCAGTGGTGAACCGGAAGAGCTGCGGAAATATCGAATTCAGATGCAGATCGATAACCAACAACCTAAGTCCTAATCCATCAAAATGCGAGGGTACAATGGATAAGCAAAGAAATGAAAAGTGCAGTTCTGGAAATAAAACAATTTTTGCCTGGGCCGGGGGAATCGTTGTTGTAATCGGAATGGTTTGGTTGATGGTAATTAGTTTTATCTCGTACAAAACCCAGGTGATGACCAATCAACTGCTGGATAAAATTAGTACATCGCTGGCCAAGAACCCCGCAGTTCAACAGGGAGTGAACGGAAATATTCAGGACGAAGTAAAGGGTGCTCTTAAGTCTATCGCCGACCAAAAGCTCGCGGAAGAACGAAAGGCACTCTATAAAGGCTGGGACAAAGCAAATAAAAATACTGATGGCCGTTATATCTATGGCGAGCCTGGCGCTCGGTTTTCGTTGATCAACTATGAAGATCTGGAGTGTCCATTCTGCAAACGCTTCAAAGAAACGCCGAAGTATATCGTTGATACCGCGACAGCCGGGGCTGTTAACTGGGAATGGCGTCATTACCCTATGTCATTCCATGAGCCGGTCGCATCGAAGGGCGCAGCTGTTGCTGAGTGTATTGCGGAGCAGAAAGGGCCGAGTGCTTTCTGGGCCGTTACTGATTATTGGTTTAACCATACTGAAACAAACGGTAAAGGTTTTAAGGATGCGGACAGCATCCCAGCACTGTTTGAGGTAGACCAGGCGAAATTTGATACCTGTATGGGCAGTACTGAAGTGATTAAGCGCATTAAGCAGGATATGGAGGCCGGTTCAGCTGCCGGTGTTGATGGTACACCAACCACGATTGTGCGTGATAATGTCACCGGTAAAGAAGTCTCTGTTGTAGGCGCACAGCCCTTCTCAAAATTCGTTGAAGTGATCCAGTCTATGGTTGTCGATTCTCAGAGAGACACATCAGGCGAAGCCTCACCAGCTCAACAAGATAAATAGAAATAAAAAAGAGCCCTGAATTAACCAGGGCTTTTTTTGTCAGATTATCACTACTGAAACATTTCGCTCAATACGACTTCGGTATTCTTCTAATAGCTCCATTAACGAAGTATTGATGTTTACAGATTTCTTGGTTCTGGTAATAGTTACGTACAGCAGATTAAGTTCGTCAATAATTACTTCCCGTGGCTTCTTCATCACAACGGCTTCTATAATGGATGGGAAGTCGTCATTGATGATGACATGGTCAAATTCCTTTCCCTTCGAGGTATGGGCTGTGGTAACAATTAAATCAGCTTCCTTTTCTGTTCTGGCTTCATTCATCCTCATGGTCTCAACCATCCCGGGGATATCAGCATAGACTTCCATTAACTTAATCGCCCGCACCATGTCCACGTCCTTGGTGGTTTCTGCGATCTCTAAAAAATTTGCCCAGTTCCCGTATTCCGTAGTGATACGGTTATTTTTAATAGCAGCAATGTTACCTGTTTTTAGCGCATGTAAATCAAGGAGCTCGTCGAGACGGTATTTTGAAATACCTCCATTCCACATCACCCGTTTGCCCCACATAATCGACTCGTAGGCAGATTGTATGACTCCCATGTAGGTGCGGCTGATGATGGCGTAAAAGTTTTGATCCTGTATCGCCGATGGCTCAACGATAGCATCAAGACTACCCAGGCCTACCAAGGGGAACGTTTCACCCTTCATTGACAGCACAACGTTGGCCAGTGCTGCAACAAGAGGCCCAAACCGGAATGACTTAGTCAGGCGCATAACCTGAGCCCCGTGGTCTTCAACAATCTCAAGGGCGTTTTCCGCACCGCGCCAGCGGTTTATCACTTGGTGCTGGTCGCCGACAAAAACTTTGCAGCAGTTGTTTCTAAGAACGATATCGATCGTTACCGGATTTGCGTCCTGCGATTCGTCGAAGAGAATGACATTGTAGAACTGGTCTAGGGCTGGGTTCGATAACTGGAACAACTTGAGGATGGTATTCGGTGAGCAATAGGCATCGTTGAGTGGGTCAGATTGCATTTGCCATGTACGTTTTGCTGCACGTAGCGCTTGATCCAACCTGCTTTGAGATATTTTATCGGTTTTACTTAAGTCTTTAAGTACGTGTTCAGTAGTAATTTCGTGTTCATCTGAATTCATGAAATGGGTAAGCCCATTTATTGCAAGCTTAACCACTCTCCAGTCATCTTCACCCATCATTGCGCGGTATTCGCTCACGGATATAAACTGTCTGTATTTATGAGCAAAGTGTTTGTACCGGGTCACGGCCAAACCATGAGATGTTTTACACTCGACGTTTTTTGGGAATTTCTTTTTTGCATCATCTTTAATAGCTTTATTAAAAACGATATAGAGAATTTTGAGTGAGGGGTTTGCATCCGCGAATTCTTTTAGTGTAAAGGTCTTACCAGACCCCGCGTATGCCTGTACTGAAACAATACTGCCAGGTGTAGGTTTGAAACCTATGATCACGTTCTGTTCATCAGTTACCGGCATCAGAATTACCTTTATGTTAGATATCGTTTCATAGTACCTTTTGACACGGCGCGAATGATTTAAAAATGGGGGCAAATTGTACCCATTTTTAAGAATACAAATTTATCTGTTCATGAGTAATACAATAAGATAGTACCATCAAACTATTACTGCGGCCCTCAACAGGAGGTAATCTATGTTTTATTTATCGTCCTTTGTCTGGATGTCAATCTGGAGTCTGATTTCGATTTACATCTATTACAAAGATAAAAAGGCCGCGACTGCTGGCGAGTACCGTGTGGATGAACTGACGCTGGATGCGCTCATTGTGCTGGGCGGGTGGCCAGGTTGTTTCATTGCTCAACGAATGTTTAAACACAAAACACGCAGTGCTTACCAACGTCGGTTCCGGGTTATCGTTGCGGTCTGGATAGTTCTTTACATCGGATTATGGAATTTTCTATGGGCGGGAAATAAAATATGAAGATGTAAAAAAACCGGCCAGAGCCGGTTTTTTTTACATCCATGATGGTTACATGAATGCCGGTAAAGTGGTTTGCACTGCGTGGGATGCGGCCATCATGCCATTGATAATGTCCGGTGAGTAGTACAGGGAGATCGCACCACCAACAGCAACCGCCAGTGACATCAGACTCTGACGTACAACAGCAGCTGCGAGACCAACCAGAACGATAAGACCGATCAGCACCTTACCCAGAGAACCCTGCATGTAATCAGAGATTTTGAGCCATACATCGTCAAAACCTGCCTGGGTTGAACCAGAAGCGTGAGCGGTAACAATGGCAAGAATCAGAATGCCGGTGATCACCAGCGGGGTTTTAAACTTCTCAAATTTGATAGCGTTCATTTAAACATCCTTAATAACGAGTTTTAATAATTTCGATCTTTGGATGTTCTCCAGCTATTTAACGAGTTTGAGCCGGGAACTTTATTAATATAAAATTTGTTTTGTTTGATTTCATTGTTAAAGCAGGGCGTTATACAATAGCAATGTGTGATATAAGGTGACATTTATCCGTGTCTATTAACATATATGAAAATCTGGATGAAAACTTCTTTTTGAGTATGAAAGCCAACTTTACTAGTGTCACATTTAAACGAGGTGGATATGTTGAAATCAGAGGTGTTGGTCAGTACGTTGACATCGTTGGGATTATTATTTTTTTCTACTTTTGCACAGGCTGATAATCCAACAGAAGTAATGCTACCGGCTGGTGGCGTTAGAGTCGTTGTCGGATTTTCACCTGAAGGGTCTGCACAGAAAGCAATACTGGATCTGATCAATTCAGCTCAGCAGGAAATCCGTATGGCGGCATACTCTTTTACGTCACCCGTAATTGCGAAAGCATTAATTAATGCTCACCGAAGGGGAGTAGATGTCAGGATCGTAGTTGACAAAGGGCAAAATAATAACCGATATGCAGTCTCGACTATGAATACAGTAGTTAACGCGGGCATTCCGTTACGGACGAATGATCAATTTCTTCTGCACCATGATAAGTATTTGTGTGTTGATAGGATATCTGTTGAAACCGGTAGTTATAATTACTCAAGTTCGGCTTTCAATAAAAATAGTGAAAATAGCCTTGTACTTTATAACGCACCAGATGTTACAGCGCTGTATCTGGCCCACTGGGAATCTCGTTGGACTGGTGGTGTGGATTACATACCTAATTATTGAATTTTAATCAGGGTTCGGGATGAACCCTGATTTTATCATTTAAGAAACGCTTCAAGTTCGTCCATATCCAGGTCGTTATAAAATGAACGCCAACCTTTACGGGCTAAATTCGGATGCAGCATTTTGATGTTGCTTAATGGCATAATGCTGCTTAGTCCCATTTTAATAAAGTATTCATATACCAGGCGGCTGTACCGGTCAAAATCGGTAAGCGGTCTCGACAGAAGGTATGCTGCCTCTGACATAGTCAATCCCTGTATATGCAACCTGTAACCCAGCAGACGGCTGCATGTATCGCGCATAACACCGCGTGTTAGCGGGAATAACTCATCACTTACAAGATGTTCAGGTAAGTGAGTTCTCGGGCACTGAACAGGATTTATACCCCTGATATAGCACTCATCATTCTCAAGGATACAAAACTGGGGTTCCGGGCCGGAAAAAGAGTTACCAAGAAAGCCGCAGGGATCGATCACGCCACCACCCTTAAGTGCTATCCATCCGTACTGAGTTTCAGTGACTTGGTATAACCCACGATCTCCTGGATTGATGCGTTCTTTGACCTTTTTTCGACGTGTTCCTATAGTAGCAGTTCCGGCAATTACTCCCTGATCTACCAGTGCTCGGCATACGATGTAGGATCTCGCCTCTGACCATTCAATCCAGGGTAAACCAATGTGGTAACTGGTCGAAACCAGCCTTAAGCCGTCGATGCATGAATCTGTCATGTAACTTCTCCCGAAAAAAAAGCGCACCAAAGATGCGCTCGTATTTTCAATTCAACAGTCAGGCTTTGGATTTTTTGGCCAACTTGTCCGTTTGCTTAGAAAGTTCCTTTTTTGTGAATTTGAGGGAATCGGTTCGTTTATCAGGATCGCCAACAGCCTGAAGAATCAACGAGTAGGAGTTTTCGCCATTGAGTACAAAGAGGTCGGTTGCCTGCGACCATGCCCCCTTGTTTTCAGAACGCTGTACCCGCAGGATATTTCCTGGGAGGAGTGAGACTGACCAACCTTTTTCATCAGAAAGGTATACGTTGACCTTACCTTTCGATGGTAATAAGAATACTTTTGATGAAAAGGTTGAATAAACGAATACCGTATTTTGTCCCTGCGAATTGTATTCAACAGTTTTAAAGTGCCCACTATAGTCCAGGTCAGCGCCAGTAAGCGCATTCTTCTCCTGAACAACAAACTGTTGGGCTGTATAGCCTTCTGATGCTGCTTTATAGTCTGACGTAGCAGTAGTTTTAGTGGGTTCCGTATAACCGAACTCAGCTGGGTCAATTTGATGGCCAGAGGTATCTTTAGTGATGTTTTCAACACCTGCAATATCACGTGTGGTAGGTGATGGCGGTGTTTGAACCGGGTTGGTCTGCGCCGCAGCGTGTTGATTTGGTTCTGCTGTAACTGGAGCTGAAGCCGGGGCTTCACTAGTGGCCCCAGATAGTGCTTTTTTAGCGATTTCCTGTGCAGGAGTTATCTCAACCGTTCCAGGTTGCTCTGCGTTTTGTGAAACCTCGCTACCGTCAGTAAACCCAGGTTCAGCCTTAATTGAGTCAACCAATGACTGCGTAGCAGGATCTGACTTAGATACAACTGGTGAATTTGCATCCGGGTTAGCTGGTGGCGTGGTTGTGGCCATTTTTAGCATCTGATCGCCAAGATTATCAGACGATGCAGGGGAAACACCGGCGCTATCTTGCTTTGTGACAGTAGGTTCACTTTTATCATCATCAGGGGGCGCTGATGCGGGTTCCTGTTCATTATTTGTGATAGGAAGTGTCAGTGTTGGCTGAGGCCCAGCCTCATCGGTATCAAGGTCATCGTCATCCACATCGATACCATGTTGTTTTGCAATATCCGGGTTAACGCTGATCCCACTCTTTGCAACTTCGACGATAGATAGGTTCGGTTCTTTGTCTGGTTTACCATTCATTAAAATAAATGCGCCTAATGTGCTTACCGCAAAGATACCGGCAACCAGGATACTCAAGGTTTTTTTAGAAAATCGCGCCTTAACACTGGGGGTTTCATCTCCAGCATTCTGCGCTGCGCGTTCGCGTAATTTCTCCTGGCCGTATTCAGCACTTGTGCCACGTTTTTCACTCGTCATTGAAAACCTCGTTGATCACTATTCGTTCTGGCCGAAGCCCCAACTCACGGTGTATATGAAAGTGAGCATGATATGGAAAGCCCCATAATCGCGTGAGATGGTTGCCCCGGAATTGATTAGGAAAATATGCTCTCGCGATAATAAACGGATTATATCTTGAGGGAGGTAGCTCTCGAAATTTTGCGGCCTGAAAACGACCGCAAAATGAGATGGTTTTCTTGAAAATAGATTTCTAGAGGTTACGGGTTCCTTTACAAATTGGGTAAGCCGAGCAACCATAGAAATAATTTCCATTCGACATTCTTCTAACCATTTTGCTATGGCAACGGGGACAGCTAGGTATGACATTAAGATCGTATATTTGATTCTCACCTGGACCAACATTTATTATCTCAGTGGCAGGCGGGGGGATTTCTTTATCCTTGATTATTTTCAGAAGTCTGGAACCATCGATAAGCGATAATGTTCCTTTAACATTTGCGCTAAGAGCGAATTCCCATGCATCCTGAGTAAAGAACCCAGAGGTGATGATATAACCCCGCTCATATGCATTGGCTTGCACTACACCGTAAATTTCGCGGACTACCGAGACTCCTACTTTGCTGGTTTTCCATAATTTGCACTGTACCATTTCGCGGCGACCATCTTTTTGCAGCAGAATGTCGACTCCGCCGTCAGCTCCTGTATTAGTCAGAGTTGCTTTGTAGCCATTGAGTTCGAAATGCAGTCTTATAATCTTTTCGAATTGCTCCCATGTCATATTCGAGAGAATTTTCTGGGAATCATTTCCATCCTGAATGGAGGAGTAAATTCGACGTACTTCAGCAAGTTGTACATTTTTTAGCAATGTTGCGACAAACATCATCATCGAAAGGGTTAGAGATGCGCCTCGAAGGATTTCAGGGAGTATGTTACTCACGCCTACAGCAAAACGATTCATTACGAGTGCTAGGTCATCAGTACTGCTTGCAATAAACTGATAATACAAATCGCCTGGAACGTACACATAATTAGTAAGAGAAAGAATATATAGCAAGCAGGAAATCGGGAAGCCGATATACCACCGGAAAAAATAGGTTTGCTGGCTAGCACCACTGTTTCTCCATGACTGGATATTAAAAATAACGCCGAAGACTTCCTTTCCTGTACGGGTCATCGACATCTGGAGAGACAATTGTGTAATAAAGAGGCCCGCAATGACCAACGGGCCATCATGTAGAAAGAATAAAGCTAATGACGCTAGCAGGAAAAAGCACCACTGGAATTTGGCGCATCGGGACATTCCTTTTGCTGCCAATTTTCTAAAAACCATATGGTCACCATTCATTCAGAATTAATTCTAAGAAAGGTGCGCCTCAGTATCCCATTACAGTTATCAATGAATACATCGTAAAACATGACTGATAAACAAATCAGGGCAAATGTATAAACGATGATTTCTTCAACATATGGAAAATCAGGGTAAATCGCACCTAAATAAATTGCTGACAGTACAAGATACCCACCCCACAATTGGAACAACCGTGGTCTTACTAACAACCATGTGAGTAACGCCAGTACCACTAAGTTTGCAATGCCTATGGCGTTGATCGTCTTTATGGAAGTGAGCGGCACAAAGTACAGAACGCAATAAACGCTACATATCAGAATCACAATGGCGTAAATCACAACACGCTGGAGTAGAGAGTTCATGGTTTCCTCATACACTTTACAGGCCTGTATAACAGAATACCACCGTGTAGCGATTGACGAAGCATATCAGTGTATCTAGTTAATCATTCTCATCTCCCTCACAAGCAATTTGGCTCGGCATCCAATAAGGATGATTTGAAGTCTTGACGTAACTGAACACCATTCTGCATGGAACGCTCGTTAAGTTCGCAACTATCATACTTCTGTCACTGTTTTCAAGGAATTCAGCGCCAGAAAGTTCATTTTCATTCCAGAGACCAGCATTAGAAAGGGTTGCCATCGCATCTGGAAGCGCGTTTATTGCCTTGGTTGCGGGAATTGGTAATTTATCCCGACTTCCACAACCCAGGATAAGGAAGCATAAAAGAACAGTCGTGATAGATTTCATTCTCTCTTCCTCATTTTGGTGTTGTGGGTATTAAAGAGGTCGATGGCTTCAGTTCCCGTGATGGGTATCCAGTAAGGAGGGATGGCTGGAGCCTCATAAAATGGAATTCTCCCGCAGCCTGCTACGGGTAGAGAACAAACAAACAGGATTTCGTCGAACTGGTTTTCAAGTGCCCACAACTGGCTGTACCCAACTAATCCATTTAATTTTGCTTCATGGTGAATTTTCAGAATCGAAAATACAGCCTTCGCAAAACCAAATGGTGGGTTACCAAAGCGTATTGGATCGATACCCAGCGATGTCAGTGCAGACTTCGATATATCATTAAACCTATTGAATAGCGCAGAGCCATGTTCATGGTCTGTTCTTAGGGCAAAAGGAATAGTATTGTCGGGGCTAATTAAGCATTGCTCTTTGAATTGACGGAAACCAGACACACGTTGGATATGGCATTCGACTGATCGCAGAAACAAATCAGGCACACAAAAATCATGAGCAGTAAAACCTTCGAATCCTTCATCGTTACAGAGCTGGTTTGTTAACCTGAACCACAATTGGTAGGCAGATAGTACCTCCTCGTAAGTGCTTCTGACCTCCACATTATTGGTTTTGTAAAAGGTTTCGATCATCATGACTGATTACCTTTGATGCGGCTGCTGTCGTTGTTTAATGGAACGGTCACCTGAATCCCCACGCGCCAGAAAGCCTAAATTGACGATCCTGAAATTTACTCGCCCTACGAGACTATCATGGGGAATGAGACCTCTGAGGTTCCTAGGTGTGCCAGGGGGATTGTCCCAGTAACGGGAATCAAGCGAATGGTCTCGGTTATCACCGGCCATAAAGTAGTATCCTTCGGGAATGATCCATTTCTTACCCGTTTTCACGTAGCCGATACGGTTATCTGTCTGGAAGATATAACTTTGACCGGCAGTGTCGGTATCTGCCTGGTATTGAGTAGTAAAACCATCTTTTTTAATCTGGTTTCCGTTTTGTTTACCGTTTATCGAGAAGATTTTCTCTTCGTTGTATGTGACGGTATCGCCAGGAATACCTAATACGCGTTTGACATAGTAAACGCCGGGAACAGAAGGGGCGTTAAAAACGAGTACGTCCCCACGCCTAATAGCGCGATGATCGAATAAACCACCTACACGCTGAGCGATAACCAAGTCTCCAGGTTTTATAGTTGGGTACATGGATTCTGTCGGGATCAGGAATACACCGCCGAGAAACTGAAAGGACACAATAACCGCAAGCGACAATGAGGAGGAAACTATCAACCAATGTTTTGGACGACGAGACCTTATCAGCTGATAAGAGAGGTAAAGTGCAGAGATGATAAAAACAATAATTAACGGTTTCATGGAGTTATATACCACGCTTAATATTTTTTGCGTAATTAGAGAGCGATTTACCCAAAAACAGGTATACGAGACAGGTGAAAAGGTAAACAAAATGGATGCTGGTGGTTTTTTGGGCTAAAGTGAAAAATTGGTTCGCCTGCCCACCAGCTAATGTGTAATTGAGTTGAACTGTTGGTTTTTCAGCATCGACATAAAAACTTCTAGTTTTCATGAAGGTTAACGGCTTGAAAAATACTTTATAACCAACTCGTGCATAAATTGTGCATGTTGTAATGGTTATTACCAACGGCACATAGAATGGAATAATTGTATTGAGCCAGCACAATAATGACCACACCAGCACTGAATCCAGTAGAAACCTGGCAATAGAGTTGGCCTGCGTTCTGCCCGCTACCACCATAATGGGTATAAATTTAACCATGAAATCCACCATAGTTATACTTGTTTACACCATCTTATAGACAGACAAATTTTCTCCGACTTTTTTTGAACGCAAAACGACCCCGAAAAACGGACATTATATGGTCAGGAATTTCGATAGTTTAAGAGAACATGGTAAATTTTTTCTATCGAAATTTGTGGAGAATTGAAATGAGCAGTGATGCCACTAAGATGGTTGAAGCCTTTGTTAAAGACCCATTAAGTTACGATAGATTTGGGCCAGAGCTTATTTCAAATCAAAAATGTGTCCTCAACATCAATGGGCATGAAATGTCAATTGATGAAGCAGTTAAGATGAGTGATATTGAAAAGTCGCTCTTAGATGAAATTTACCATCTCATAGACGCAATGACAAAAGCGGAAGTCAATTTCTCAAAGGGAAAAAAGAATCTTTTTCGTCGGATGTTCGATCATTTAACAGGTTCCGAAATCTTACGGAAAGCCCAGCTAGATATTTATAACAAAGTAGTTATGAAACTATGCGAACGGATACCTGATCATTTCAAAATGCTAACCGCTCATGCTGAAATCACGAAGGGTTTGGAGGCAATCTATGCGCAAGATATTCATCAGCTAGAGGTTTTCATAGATGTTGTTGAGTCATATCTGAAAAATAAGAACGAGTGTGACTATAGTGTCACAAGCAATGAATATATGGCAATTAACAGGCTACGGATAAGAGTTAATAACTTTCAGGGAGTTCTTGTTGGTTTAAAACTAAGTCAGGTTCAAGCACAAATGAGCTATGAAACAGCTGTCGATGTAAAAGATAGCCTTCGAGATATTAAAGATAATTTATTACCTATGTGGGAAGGGCAGGCTAAGAACATCAACGCCAGTGGTGTTTGTAGTGGTATTGATGAAGTGGCTCATGAAAAATTCAAGAAGCTGGTCAATAAATTAAATAAGAACATAAGGTGAGATAACATGAAGATCATAAATAGTATTGATATATTAGATGTCAAAGTGGCTAAGGAATTTGATAAATATGCTGTTGATGTAAGTATGGAATCATCAATAAAAGATGCAGTCAGATCTTTCCAGATTGGTGATATTGATGCCGCGCATAACTTTGGACGATTGGAGGACACTACTGATATTAATTATCTTGATAACCTCCTTCTCAGCGTCAGCTCATCATCTCAGGGCAAGAAGGGAGAGACTCTGAATGAGATTGTTGCACTGGCTCGTGAAGTCAGTAATGCAGTCGAACCAAGTTATCTTCAAAAGAAACTGTCACGGATACCGTATGTTGGGCCTTTCATAATGAAAGCCATCGGTCTTCATTTTAGTGCAATGTCAAGATTTGATTCAGTTAAAGGACAAATCGATATTTTAACCTCGGATATCGAAAGCATATCGGAGGGGTTGTTTGAAATGAATAAAAATATTGATGGAATGTATGACCAAGCTTTAACTAGTGTAAAAAATACAGGGGTTAACATTGTAGCTGCCTATTACATTCTGGAGAAGTTACAAACAGTTCAGGCTTCTATTCGTAAGGAACTAAAAAATCAGCCTGATAATACCATGCTGAGCATGGAAGCAATGAATATTGAACATCAAATCGCCCTCATAACAAAACGTCGAAATGACATGATCACGGAACAACAAAAGGCATTTGAAGACCTAAAGATGATGAAAATGATGAAGTTCAATAACCTCTCGATGGTAGACCAGTTTGAAACTATTATTAAAGTAACGATACCATCTTCTAAACGCAGCCATCTTATTATTGACCAGGCCGAAAGGAGTGATAAAAGCTCATTACTGATTCAGGCAATTGGTGATTCTGTAAATCAACAAGCCAGACGTCAAGCTTTGTTAGTAAAAGAGAGCAGTATTCGTGTAGCCAAAACAGCTAATCGTACTGTATATGATGTTGAGACAATTGATTACATATCAAACCAGATCAATGAGGCCGGTCGAGAAATTAAAAAAATCCACGACCGAGCCAAGACGCAACATACCCAGCTTGAAGCTCGCGCAGCGCAATGGAAGGAGAAGCGTTTTATGGTAGCAAAAGAACTGTCTTCCAAATAATAGTTAAATTTAGAGGATGTGCTATGGCTAGAATCAGACAAAGTAATCCATATGATGATGTTGAGAATGCTATTAGACGGAAGCGTGATAGAGCTATATATTTTACCTTAGCTATATCTCTAATCTTCGCTATTATATTTCTAATATTATGGTTTTGTATTCCATCAGACATGCCAGTAGATGAGCAAGTCAAACAGGTTTCTGACGATATATTCAACATTCTACGCTCCAATGAGTTAGTTCCTGAAAATGCTTTTGATACGATAGGATCATTTATTTCCATATATGGAAGAGTTGGTGTGGGTGTATGTATATTGATTGTAATACTAGGGGCAATTATTAATGGGAATGGTTTACAACTTGAGATAATGACAAGTTGCATAGTATTGTTTGTAGGGTTTAATTTATTTATTGCTGCATTTGGTGATGAGCCTCATAATTATAAATACAATACCGACAAAATAAGTACTGCTATGAAAACTGGAGACTTGGACTCTTTGTATGAAATCTATGGAGACAGAGGGAGTTTACTAAGAAAGTCAGTTGAAAAAGCACTTGCAGATCCTAAACCAGCTACTGCAAAAAAACTGGGAGATATCGATGGCCTGTTACTCAGAGGTGTAATAATTACTGCTGAAAAAGTATCTGATAGCAATTATAAAAATCATCTTGGAAACTTGGTTTTGTTAATGCCTGAATATAAAGAGGATAGTGTCAAAGACAAAAACACACTGTTTGATTCACAACTTTATAAAGCTATTGATTACCATATTTATGACATTGGTTACAAGTCTGGTGCGCTTGCTTCAAATCCTCTTTCTGCTTGGAAGTCGGGAAATGATCTTAAATCCAATTATATTAAATATATTATAAAAAGTACTGCTCTAATATTTTTTATACTTGCCGTAATTTTTGTGGTGATTATACTGCTGACGGTTAGAAATGGCCGTAGGCTTACTTATTTGATAGAGTCTAATATTAAATATCTGTCGAAATAAAATAAAACGCCCTTAAGGGCGTTTTATTTTTGTGTGCTTATTTACCATCCGTTTCATCATCTACTTTCTGAGTCATGATTGGAGGCGGCGCTTCATTATCAATTTTCCTACGGCCTTCATCGCTGAAGAAGATTTTCCAGATAAAGTGCCCGACAAAAAGGATTCCGCATCCTATAATCAGCGCCCAGTCGAAAGTGTCAAATGGTCTGTTAAAATAATCAAACATATAGTTCTCCAGGGTAGAGTTCGTGACTAAGCCCGTTAAACGTTGTGTGGATAATTGCTCCACCAGACCGGGCAATGCAATTCATTGTTTTTTTCAGACCATCCGGCATCTATGAGTAATCTCTTCACAAAAAATGGCTGGTTTCTGAAGATATCTGTAGAAATTGATGTAGCTTTAATGACACTTCCTTTTTCACCAGGTTTTGTTGGTTTCTCGTAACGCGTTATACCGATATGCTGTAGACGTGACCTAATCGCGCCATCTGTCCTATTCATTTTCTTGGCAATCACTTCTATTGAACGATGCTCAGATAGAAGTGTAATTAAAAACTTATAGTTTCCACATACCCATTTGGCTGGTTTTTGTGGTTCTCTTTGGTTCCGTTCAGGCACTGATCTTTCCTTAATTTGTTGTGGTTTTTCACTATCACAATCAATGTCAGTTCTGGCCGGGTAATTTGAAATGGTTTTATCTGGTACGGTTTCATAGATAATTTCATTAAGCACTATATGCTTGCTCCACCAATCTGGGGCGGTAAGGTCGAATCCATCAATGTGCCAGCCGAATTCGATTAGTGGCAGGACATCAAGAAAACGTTTTTTTGATAATTTCGCAGAACTTATTTTTTTATTTAACCATATAACCGTACTAGATGAATCGTCTTCAGCGCCCACGGTAATCATTCCAAGCTCTATAAGTTGCTGAAGAGTGGATTGATGGCTTCTTAAGGTAAGCTCGGCAAGTGCCGTTTTACTGATACCATGTTGTATCGCCTTAAGTAAGACCCGAGTATCGTCAGGAGTCCACGGTTTACCGGTAATGAGGTGTGAAGATGTTTTCTTATGTAGCTGATCAGTATCCTCATCTTCGGGTACTAACAGGCTTGTGTTTCTTGTTCGCCACCATTCTGGAGAGTACAGAACATTTTCACCATTTATGCAGTGTGCTACCCATCCATTATCTAGCAGGGTTTTAAGAGTTATACCTGAAGCTGGTTCAGCCGGTGGCACTCTGATTGAAGAGTTAGGCTTGAGGGTAATTTCGTTAGGCTCGGAGAGATTTTCTCTTATGAGAAGGTATAAATCCAACTCGATACATCTTAACTGGATTATCCTTTCATTGTATCCAAGAATGGACGTAAGCGCTGCAAATGAGTAACCATCCTTAAGCCCTTTTATAAGCTTCAGATCTTCAGCTGGTGACCATGACGGTAATTTCTTCTTCATTCACTTGCCTTAGAGTGAACTAAATATTTCTGATATTACTTGTAAATCAATAATTCTTGAATCGAGAATGGGGGCGTTTTGAGGTGTATAAATCGCACTTAGACTCGACCATTTAGTATCCGTGGTTGAAGAGCTCCTCAACTCCAGCATTTACGACATCCTGGTTTCCAGGGATGTAACGTGGCCAGCCTTCTACCTCTTTGATGTTCTTAACGATAACTCCTTCGAAGCCAAATTGATCTGCCGATATATCAACAATATGGAATTCATCGTTGTTGGAGATCTCACACCAGTAATGACCGAACCCGCCATACATAGTGAATAACCCGCCGTCAGATTTCCCATCGCCACCTCTAATCACAGCTGATAACCCTTTGCTATGTGCCAGACGAGCTAATAGCAGACTGGCAAATAGGCATGTGCCCGTTGTGTCATCGGTATCACAGTCAGCGAGGATACCGTTCAGTAATGCCCGTGCTTCAGTCGCAACATCATTAATGAGGTTTTTCATCAGGGTTACTTATCGCAAATCGGTTTCAGGGGATTCTGCCAGACAGGCCGTAGCGTGACAATTTTTTATGACCCCAATAGGGGGCGAAATTAACGGGTCTTAGAATTTCGTCACCGATGAATGTTGCGTTAATCTTTTTTTATATAAAGAGGAGCTAACCATGAATAAAATGAAGTACAGTGCAGTATTGAATGAATGGAATTTTAAGTATGATTCTGCTGAAAGATTCGGTGACTCACACTTTCTTTATATCCATAATTTCATGAACGATCAGAGCCAGTTACTTGGTATTATCATAGCTGATTTTTTGAAGGTTCCTCAGATAGAACTTCTTCCTATTCAGACCGCCATAGATAACCTTGTAAGGTTATTAAAGGTTCAGACATCCAGGTCGTTAACGTCTGATGAGGGTGTTGATCTTGCTCAATTCCTCACTCAGTACCTCAGACAGACACAATCTTATGCTGCGGTTTCAAGTATGTGTCCGGTTGGTCAAAAGTTGAATTTTTTCCTGAACATCTACCCAAGAAAAGGTAATAAAGAGTTTTCTTTTCGATTATTCGCAATCACCACACTCAATGAAATTACAAGCGTGTCTGAATTTGTTGAAATGGCACATAGTACTCAACAAAGTGATCTGATTAATAATCCTGGTTATTTTGTTTGATTACTAAATAATTCCATATTGAAATCATTAACCATCACTTAACAGTGATGGTTTTTTGTTTTATTTCAATTATCTTTTTGTTCGATATGACTATCTGCTTTTTATAATCTGATTTCACTTACTATCATGCTGATACTACTAGGGAAGGTGCGAACAAGTCCCTGATATGAGATCATGTTTGTCATCTGGAGCCATGGAACAGGGTTCATCATGAGTCATCAACTTACCTTCGCCGACAGTGAATTCAGCAGTAAGCGCCGTCAGACCAGAAAAGAGATTTTCTTGTCCCGCATGGAGCAGATTCTGCCATGGCAAAACATGGTGGAAGTCATCGAGCCGTTTTACCCCAAGGCTGGTAATGGCCGGCGACCTTATCCGCTGGAAACCATGCTACGCATTCACTGCATGCAGCATTGGTACAACCTGAGCGATGGCGCGATGGAAGATGCTCTGTACGAAATCGCCTCCATGCGTCTGTTTGCCCGGTTATCCCTGGATAGCGCCTTGCCTGACCGCACCACCATCATGAATTTCCGCCACCTGCTGGAGCAGCATCAACTGGCCCGCCAATTGTTCAAGACCATCAATCGCTGGCTGGCCGAAGCAGGCGTCATGATGACTCAAGGCACCTTGGTCGATGCCACCATCATTGAGGCACCCAGCTCGACCAAGAACAAAGAGCAGCAACGCGATCCGGAGATGCATCAGACCAAGAAAGGCAATCAGTGGCACTTTGGCATGAAGGCCCACATTGGTGTCGATGCCAAGAGTGGCCTGACCCACAGCCTAGTCACCACCGCGGCCAACGAGCATGACCTCAATCAGCTGGGTAATCTGCTGCATGGAGAGGAGCAATTTGTCTCAGCCGATGCCGGCTACCAAGGGGCGCCACAGCGCGAGGAGCTGGCCGAGGTGGATGTGGACTGGCTGATCGCCGAGCGCCCCGGCAAGGTAAGAACCTTGAAACAGCATCCACGCAAGAACAAAACGGCCATCAACATCGAATACATGAAAGCCAGCATCCGTGCCAAGGTGGAGCACCCGTTTCGCATCATCAAGCGGCAGTTCGGCTTCGTGAAAGCCAGATACAAGGGGCTGCTGAAAAACGATAACCAACTGGCGATGTTATTCACCCTGGCCAACCTGTTTCGGGTGGACCAAATGATACGTCAGTGGGAGAGATCTCACTAAAAACTGGGGATAACGCCTTAAATGGCGAAGAAACGGTCTAAATAGGCTGATTCAAGGCATTTACGGGAGAAAAAATCGGCTCAAACATGAAGAAATGAAATGACTGAGTCAGCCGAGAAGAATTTCCCCGCTTATTCGCACCTTCCCTAGGTAAAATGGTCGTGATGACTTTAATTCATGCTATTCCATTGAGATTTGTGTTTACAATCAATAAAAATATTGTTAATAAAATGTAATCCTTAACATAAATCAACATGGATATGGAACCTACACTACAATGGCAAAGAAAAACATACATCAGGAAGAGATTGTATTCGCGAAGAAACAGCTTGTTCTCCTTGCAACATTAAAAGGGAAGGTAAGTGAATTGATTCTAAAGTGGGAAGGGAACATTGGAGCTGAGACTCCTGACTTGAATCGCCACGGGTTTAACAGACACCTCAGAGTCATTTAAGATGGCTTAAAGAGAGGTGCCCATGAGCAGTAAGCGTTATCCCGAAGAGTTTAAAATTGAAGCAGTCAAACAGGTTGTTGATCGCGGTTATTCTGTTGCCAGCGTTGCAACACGTCTCGATATCACCACCCACAGCCTTTACGCCTGGATAAAGAAGTACGGTCCGGATTCTTCCACTAATAAAGAACAGTCAGATGTTCAGGCCGAGATCCGCCGTCTCCAGAAAGAGCTGAAACGGGTTACCGACGAACGGGACATATTAAAAAAAGCCGCGGCGTACTTCGCAAAGCTGTCCGACTGAGGTACGCCTTTATCCGTGACAACACCTGTTGCTGGCCTGTTCGCCTGCTCTGTCGGGTGCTGGATGTTCATCCCAGTGGTTTTTACGCCTGGCTTCAGCAGCCGCATTCACAACGCCATCAGGCAGACCTGAGACTGACAGGACAGATTAAACAGTTCTGGCTGGAATCGGGATGCGTCTATGGTTATCGTAAAATCCATCTGGATCTGCGGGACAGCGGGCAACAGTGCGGAGTGAACAGAGTCTGGCGACTGATGAAACGTGTCGGGATAAAGGCTCAGGTCGGATACCGGAGCCCGCGGGCACGTAAAGGCGAGGCCAGTATCGTGTCGCCCAACAGGCTCCAGCGACAGTTCAATCCGGATGCTCCGAATGAGCGTTGGGTAACGGATATAACCTACATCAGAACCCACGAAGGCTGGCTGTATCTTGCCGTGGTTGTTGATCTGTTCTCACGCAAAATTATCGGCTGGTCCATGCAATCCCGGATGGCAAAGGACATTGTCCTGAACGCACTGCTGATGGCTGTATGGCGGCGTAATCCCCAAAAACAGGTGCTGGTTCATTCGGATCAGGGCAGTCAGTACACAAGCCATGAGTGGCAGTCGTTCCTGAAATCACACGGCCTGGAGGGCAGCATGAGCCGTCGCGGTAACTGCCATGATAATGCGGTTGCAGAAAGCTTTTTCCAATTGTTGAAACGCGAACGGATAAAGAAAAAGATCTACGGAACGCGGGAAGAAGCCCGCAGCGATATTTTTGATTACATCGAAATGTTTTATAACAGTAAGCGTCGGCATGGTTCTAGCGATCAGATTTCACCGACAGAATATGAAAACCAGTATTATCAACGGCTCGGAAGTGTCTAGATTATCCGTGGCGATTCAACTATCATCTTTTAATGAACCAACTTGAGTCAGTAGAAAAGCAAATATTTTCTAAGATTGGTGCTTGGAAAAAGACATCTTTGCTTTGAGTGTCAGTGAAGAAAAACTTTATGAACAAACTTAATCCTCCTGCTTTATGTAATTCTTTTTTTACCAGGGATTTCTAGGAGAATCTTAGTCCATAACCCATCTGTCATAAAATCAATTATCGAGTCTGATATCATGGCTTTATTTGCAATTCTTTGAGCAGTGTAAATTGCCTGACTTTTATCTTCGATAAAGATGCCATGAGGCACTAGACTAACATTATCTTCGGTTTTCCTTGCCCACATGCGGAGGCGGTAATCTATTATGTATTCGTCATACTCTATCCACAGATGAGGTCGAATTATCTGGCCAGTTCCAGCCAACGTTACTTCTCCAACGATGCGCTGGTGCGGTATACAGAATCTATCTAGCAGGCAACTTACAACCATAGTATGACCATCACATTCGAGTGGAAGTACATCATATTTATGTAACAGCTCGCAGACATAAGCAACTTCAGGGGTTATGAACATTTACGGCCTCATATTAGACGGGGAGGGTGCTTAATTGGTCATTAAGCCTAAGTGATGATGGAGCCCAGTAGCCGGAACCGCACATCCACCGTTCACCAGGAAATGAAAAACCCTCTCTGATAAGAAACTCCCTAAGTTCGGTGCTGATGACATTCTCAACCTTTAAGATGTAGTTATTTGTCTCAGCTGCTTCTTTTAATTTCGAGAGTAACTGTCTGAAAAATCCTTTGCCTGGGGTCTTCACTGAAATGGTTGCGACTACCAGTACCGACGAACCGAGGTATGACATTTTTCCCGTCCGGGCACGGATGTATAACTCATCTACTAACTGAAGACCTTGAACCTTCATTGATTTTGAATGAAAGATGCTTTTTTTTGCTTCAACCATTAAGTGAGTGAATGATTGAAGGATCTTATTGATGTCTCTGTCATGACAACTCATATAATCACCAAATTAAATCAGCATAATAAATTGCACAGTGTATAGCGTAACTTTTCAATAAAGTTGATGCTTTGAAATAAAAGCAACAATACATAATCTTTGTGTCTTATTGGCTAAGGTTGTTATGTAATTATCAGAGGTTTTTAATCCTTTCTAAAGATGCTAGATATGCTTCATAGTTATCTCCAAATTTTTTCTTTGCCCGTCTTACTCTCATCTTTTCTGCCAGTTCACTCTTATGCTCGGTCTGGTATTTTTTATTGTTTTGGAGTTTTACACCTGCACCGGAACCGGCAGCATAATTTCTGTTTTTATCGCTAATGCACAACTTGCATTTACTTTTAAGGCCAAACTTACCCTTAAGTTCCTTACCGAATTCTTCGAAGGGTTTAACCTGATTGCATCCTTTACAGCGTTTGCACCCAGAGGGGAGATCTTCATTAGCCATGTCTAGTTCCAGTGGTTAAAGGTAATGAACTGCATTTTACTGCAAACAGGCACTTCCAACCATAAAATCGACTACTTAACCATAATTCAACATAAGGTTCATTAAGCGCACCAAGGTAAGGTGTTGATTGTTAAGGGTTTATCAGGGGGTTCTCTTGACTTGTTGGTATCCTCGGACTCAGGCTGTTACGTATCCTGTGACTAACTGAGCCCCGTCCGTGGTGACCAGTTAACAGATTCTCCAAGGAACCTTGTTAACGCTGCTTTAGCATACTGAGGCTTTGAGTAGTATCTGGGAAACCAGCCATCATAAGTTTGTGTGCCATTGCGCCGGTATTCTGGCCTGACTGACAGCTTACATCCATTACCATCAGTAGAAATACAAAAAGTGTACCCATCAACAGAATCAGAAGTAAGCTGAATGGATGTCATTGGGGATACCTCATTATTGAACTAACCAGAAACTACAATGGTGATCCGACATGGTTTCCTCGATTTTACCGACTGAGCTGTCATATAGCGATACCTTTTATTCTTAGGTTCTCTTGCAGTATTGGCTATCGATTGTCACAATTTAGTCTGGTGGCACTGGTTCATTTTTCGGGTGGTTTGTTACTTTTTCCGTTGGTGTTCCAGGGCTACCGACCTCTGCATGTACGTATACATCCCTCTTTCTCGTTTACCCCGCCAGATTTCAATCCGATAGAATCGTTCCTGTTTTACTCACTCGTAATTCACTTTTCATAGTCATTTTGTGGACATTAAACGTGCGCTACAGGTGCGCATTCCTTGCTTCAGGATGGCTTACTATCTAAAATGGCAGAGATTTTTGATACTTTTGAACATTTTAATGAGGTATATACCATGATGAACATCGCTTGTGATGACGGCTCAACGAACGTAAAACTTGCCTGGATTGAGAATGGTGAAATCAAAACTCATGTTTCGCAGAACGCCTTCCGCGAAGGCTGGGCTACTCCACTCGCATTTGGTGGTAAAACTATCTACAACTATCTCATTGATGGGCGGAAATTTACTCACGACATTGGTTCAACATCTGCAATTACAACAACGCATACCTCTTTCCAGTTCGACGCTGTAAGTCGCGTAGCAATTCATCATGCCCTTTTGACTTCCGGTCTTGAGCCACAGGATGTTGAACTTACAGTGACACTGCCGGTGGCCATGTTCTTCACGAGCGATGCGCAGTTGAACGAAGCTAATATTGAAAAGAAAAAGGCCAACGTTATGGGCCCAATAACCCTGAATAATGGCGAAACTTTTCATGTTGTAAAAGTTAACGTAATGCCTGAATCAGTACCTGCGGCTGAATATCTGATTGATCCTAAAACAACCACGCAGCTTACACGAACCCTGGTTGTCGATCTGGGGGGAACAACCCTAGACCTGGCCATCATTCAGGGGGCAATGGAGGGCATATCTGATATCTTTGGCAACAGCGATGTTGGCGTTTCACGAGTGACAAAAGCTGTTATGGCTGCGCTCCAGGATGCCCAGTCTCCAAGTAGTTATGCCATTGCGGATATCATCATTAAAAACCGTCATGATAGAGCGTTGATTGCTTCTGCGGTCAATGATCACTCTAAAATTGATGCCATCATTGACGTTATCGATTCTGAGTCGAAAAATCTGGCCGAAGCTGTTGCAGCTGATATACGTCGTCAGAACAGCGTCCACAAAATCATACTGGCCGGGGGCGGTGCTGAGCTCATCCATTCTCATATTGTCGAACTATTCCCTAAGCTGGATGTCATCAAAGCGCCTGACGCGCAGCTCGCGCTCGTCAAAGCAATGGCAAGCGTCTAAACGAGGTTATGTGATGGAAGAAGATAAACGTTTACTCGTCTGGCTCCGCCCCGGCAATAATCCAGAAGACGGTAAAGCTCTTGATATTATGGAGCGCTTACCCCGCCGATCCCGGGGGGAATTTTACCGTAAGGCACTGGTAATTGCGTCTGCCTTGCATGAGCTCGACCCTCGGTTAATAAATTTGCTGGCCGCACAAACCACGACATCGTTTAATGCCGAAACGCTGAGCAACATTCTGTCGCAAACGCTGGGCATTGCCGTTGAACGGAATTCTTCACCAGTGGAAACCCAGGCCACAGGTATCCGAGCAACAACCATCATTGATTCGGATAAGCCTGCTGAGCAGAAAGAACCAATTCCTAAACCCTCCCTGATGATGCAAACCCTCAAACGTTGAATCCGAACCGGCTACTAGTAGCCGGTTTACTCACCTTGCTCGGTTAACAAGCTGAGATAGATCCGCAACCCCTTATCCAGTGACTCTCTAATGGCATCTGCTGCTGCCCCTGCATCCCTGTTTGAAAGAGCGAGTTCAAGCGACGAGAAAAATATTGGCCATTTATCCTCCGAGTCAGATTCGAACGTGTAACTCAGAGTTGGCCACAGGTTAATCCACAGTTGGGTTACAATTTTGAAAAACTCAGGCAGACCGGCGTATATGTAAAGCTTCAGCCGCAGAGTGAGGTTTAGCTGGTGCGCCAGATAAACATCCCTACGTTCATATGCGGAACGCAGCTTTTGGCACAAAGACAGGCATTCTTCAAAGCCATTGGCATCCATTTTCAGTACGGCCTTTTCTGCCAGTTCTGGCTCAATCAATCGCCTCATAATGAACCCTGTTCCATGGCTCCAGATGACAAACATGATCTCATATCAGGGACTTGTTCGCACCTTCCCTAAAGCACTCGTATTGACCGTGGCGGCTACCACATTCTGTCTGATGACCAGCCCGGCGTTCGCGGTTGAGGAAACCACGCCGCAGAATATGACCTGTCAGGAATTTATGGATATGAACCCAAAAAGCATGACCCCGGTGGCCTTCTGGGTAGTGAATCGCAACACCGACTTTAGCGGCGGCGACTATGTTGACTGGCATGAAGTCGAGACCGTTTCGGTACCGAAAATGCTGCAGGAGTGCCACAAGAACCCCGCCGCTAAACTTGGCGATCTCAGCGCGGTCATCAAAAAATAACCCCCCCGGCATCAGGCCGGGGAAACCCGCCGCGCTGCGGCGGGTCCCGCTTTACTCATCGATACCGCATTCGCACGGCAGAAAGCGGCCGATAAGCTTGCGATACAAAAACGCCCCGATAATCGCCCCCACCACCGGCGCCAGCAGCGGCACCAGAAAGTAAGGGATCGCCAGCACACCGGTAAAGGCGATCGAGCCCCACCCGGCCAGACTGGTAAACAGTTTTGGGCCGAAGTCGCGCGCCGGATTCAGCGCAAAGCCGGTTAGCGGCCCCATCGACGCGCCGATCACGGCGATCAGCAAGCCAATCAGCAACGGCGCCAGCGGCCCGCGCGGAATTCCGTTGCCGTCGTCGGTCAGGGCCATGATCATCGCCATCAGGATTGCCGTGATGGTGGTCTCAACGGCAAACGCTTGTATAAAAGTGATATGTGGATGCGGGTACGTGGAAAAGACCCCGGCCAGGTTAAGGCTGGCGGCAGTGCCGCGCACGATATGCTGACTCTGTTCAAGATCGAGAAACAGCTGGCGATAGAGCCCATACACCAGCGCGGCGGCGCAGAAGGCCCCGGCCGTCTGGGCAACAATAAACGGCAGCACCTTGCGGCGTTCAAAACAGGCGAACAGCCACAGGGCAATGGTCACCGCCGGATTAAGGTGCGCGCCGGAGACACCGGCCGTCAGGTAGATGGCCATGGCGACGCCAAGGCCCCAGATAATACTGATCTCCCACTGACCAAAGCTGGCCCCGGCGACCCGCAGCGCAGCGACGCAGCCCGCGCCGAAGAAAATGAGCAATCCGGTGCCAAGAAACTCGGCCACGCACTGCCCGGTTAAGGTAGAAGTCTGGTTCATTATCGGCATCCTGAAATAGCACGTTAAAGAGAGAGGCTGGCGCGAGCGCCCGTTTAATTCGCCTGACCGGCCAGTAGCAGCCCGGTGGCGACCGCATTGCGCGGCCCTTCTGTTCCCCGAATATTGCCCTGCCCGGCGACTACGCCATAGTGCGACAAGGCTTCCGTGATAAGCTGCGGGATCTCAAAGTCCAGCGATGAGCCGCCCACCAGCACCACAAAGGCGATATCGCGAATGGAACCGCCGGGTGAGACCTGGCGCAGCGCGCGCAGGCAGTTGGTGACAAACACTTTCTCTTTCGCCTGCCGGCGCACGAGACGAATTTTTTCCAGCGGGCTGGCGTTATCGATCGGCACCAGTTCGCCCTCCTTGATGTACACCACTTTGGCGAACACCGCCGGGCTGAGGGCTTCCCGAAAGAACTCCACCGCGCCATTCTCGTGACGAATACTGAACAGGCTTTCCACTTTGGCCAGCGGGTATTTTTTTATCGCTTCCGCCAGCGAAAGATCCTCGAGGCCCAGCTCGGTTTTAATCAACAGGCTGACCATATTCCCCGCCCCGGCGAGATGGACCGCCGTTATCTGCCCCTCCGCGTTGACGATCGCCGCATCCGTCGAGCCGGCGCCGAGATCGAGGATCGCCAGCGGCGCCGCACAGCCGGGAGTGGTTAACGCCCCGGCGATGGCCATGTTGGCCTCCACGCCGCCCACCACCACCTCGGTCTGCAGTCGGGCGCTCAGTTCGCGGGCGATAACCTGCATTTGCAGACGGTCCGCTTTCACCATCGCCGCCATCCCGACGGCATTTTCCATGGCGCACTCGCCGGCCATCCCGCCCTGCACCTTGCGCGGAATAAACGTATCCACCGCCAGCAGATCCTGGATGTATATCGCGCTCATCTCATGGCCGGTCAGGGACGCCATTACCTTTCGCACCCGCTCCAGCATGCCGCCTGCGTGCGTGCCTGCTTCACCACGAATATCACACACGGGCGCGCAGGCGCTCATCGCCTGCATAATGGCCTGCGCGCCTTGCGCTACGTCGGCTTCACCGCCACGCTTTTCACCACGGATAAAGATCTTACCCGCCGGGATCACTCTTGATCGCACATCTCCCTGCGGGGTTTTCAGCACCACAGCGGAACGGTTGCCAATCAGCGCTCTGGCGATGGGGACAATAGTTTGTGTTTCCTCAGGGGTCAGGGCAAAGAAGGTTGCGATACCGTAAGGATTCGACAGCACCCGCACCACCTGTCCCGGGGCCGCCACTTCCACCGCCGCCAGCACGCCTTCCGGCACCTTCTCCAGTAGAGTGACTTCATCAACCACCGGTATTGGCCGATGCAGGCGATTATTCACCAGCACGCCATCATCTTTTTTCAGGATGGCCGCCACCACGTTGACGCCGCGATCCAGCGCTTCATTGATAAACCAAACCGCCTCAAGGAAATCCATCTCCTCACCCACCAACGGTATCCAGCCCTGGGCAAATCGATCCTCGCTCAACGCCGCCAACTTCTCCACGGCGATGGTGGTTCCCATGCCCACGCCAACGCCGCCGGGCGTTTGCGGGTTATGACCAATCATCGTTGATTCGGTAATGATGGTTTCAGTGATGGTTTCCATCGCCACATCGCCAATCACCGGTGCGGCCTCGTTGATGCAGATTTTTGCCACGTCCTGCAGCGACCACGGCGTTTTATCCAGCGCCTGCTGCAGGGACGCGACCACCCCGGCGATATTCTCCCGCGTGCCTTTCATCCCGGTCGTGGCGACAATCCCGCTGCCGATAAACCGGCCATCCTGCGCCAACGCCACTTCAGTGGTGGCGTTGCCGATATCGATCCCTGCAATTAACGGCATGCTGCCTCCGTCACTGACTGCCTTTACGCAGCTTATTTCTCTGCTGGTATACCTCTGCCGACTCGCGGACAAACCCGGCGTTCACCGTGGCGTGCCAGGTGTGTTCCAGTTCATCGGCAATGGCCTGCAACTCGGCGAACGAAGAACGAAACGGCCTCAGTGCGTTGTAGATCTCCAGAATGCGGGCATCCGGGATCGCAATCAGTTCTGCCGCACGACGAAAATTGCGCGCCACGGCATGACGCTGCATCTGCTCGGCAATCTGCGCCTGGTACTCCAGCGTTTGCTGAGAAATACGCACATCCTGCGGCCCTACGCGGCCCGCCAGCACATTCTCAAGGGTAATGTCGGTTAGCGGCTTGCCGCCAGGCGTCCGGATTTTCTCCGGGCAGCGGGTGGCTAATGGGTAATCCTGCGCGGTCATGATGTTGTCGTTCATGGTCATTCCCTTACCAGTGCAATATGCAACGTGACAGGCGCAGCATCCTGCACCACGTGTTTGGTTTCTTTGATGTGAAACAGCGCGGCCTTGGCCATAAATTTAGGGCGCACCATCTGGTCATTGACCACTGGCACCGGCGAAGGCGACTCTTTGCGTGCATAGCGTGCGGCGTTTTTACCAATCTGACGATAGGTTTCCAGCGTCAGCAGCGGAGCCTGAGAAAACAGTTCCAGGTTACTTAGCGGCAGCAGATCGCGCTGATGAATCACCGTGGTTCCTTTCGACTGGATACCAATCCCAATGCCTGAGCCGCTGAGATTTGCCGCATCCCATGCCATAAAAGAAACATCTGAGGTGCGCAGGATCCTCACTACTCGCGCATGCAGCCCCTCTTCTTCGATGCCAGCAACCAGCTCTTTCAAAATCGCGTTGTGCGGCATATCAATCAAGGTTTTATGCTGATACTTATCAAAGGCCGGGCCGACGCCTATCACGACTTCATCCACGCGTTCGTCCGCTTTAGCCGCCTCGCCTTCGCTCACCTGTAAGATGAAAACCGGCTTACGTTCAGTTGTGCATTCCACTGTGTACCGCCTTATTCGATCGAGCCGGGCTGAACCACGCCCGCAATATTTTTAATTTCCGCCCAGCGTTCGGCACTGATGCGATAGCCGGTACCAGGTCCCTGATAATCATTGATGTCGTTGACGGCGCTGACGACGTCGAACTGGCGATCCAGAATAGCCGACGTTTGCAGGTAATCACCGGTAACACGCTGTCTCAGCATATTGAGGATGTTACTGGCGATATCTTCGAAACCGCTACGGCTTAGTGCGCCGACGATATCCAGCCCGGTGATATTGCGCTTCATCATCTCTTCCACGGCGGCCAGATCTTCCACCACATTGCGCGCGGGCATATCTTTGCTGCCGTGAGCATAAGTAGCAGCTTCGACTTCTTCATCGCTAATCAGCGGCAGGCCCAGTTCGCGGAACACTGCCTGAATGGCGCGTGCCGCCTTGTTGCGGATGGCGATGGTTTCTTCTTCGGTTACAGGACGCAGACCACCATCAACCATCAGATCGCGTTGCAGAATGTTGTAATCATCGAAGTCTTCCGCGTCGAAGTTCGACCCGGCAAACATGTTGTCGTAGTTCGGTACGGCGCTATAGCCGGAGAAGATAAAGTCGGTGCCGGGAAGCATTTGCATCAGGGTACGGGCGGTACGGCGAATATCAGAGTGGGAAAAGGTCTGGTCATTGGCGGAGGCCACTTCAAGGTCGAGCATTGAGGCAATCAGGTTTTCCGCCAGCACCGCGCGGATCCCCGACGGCACCGCGCCGGTCATGCCAATACAGCTGACCGCACCGTTTTGCAGCCCCTGTACGCCCGCGCCTTTGGTGATAAAGATGCAGCGCGACTCCAGATAGAGCATCGATTTACTCTCGGAATAGCCCATCAGCGCTTCCGAACCGGTGCCAGAGGTGTAACGCATTTTCAGTCCGCGAGACGCATAGGCCGAGGCGAGAAACGCTTTGGACCACGGCGTATCATCGCCGTCGGTAAACACAGACTCTGTACCGTATACCGACACGGTTTCGGCGTAGCTGGTTAACCCGCGCATCCCCAGCTCCAGCTCAGTCGCCTCCTCAACGGAACATTGCGTCAGCACGCCGGGGCGACCGCACTGGGAACCGACCAGCAGCGCCAGGGCGTTAAACGGCGCATAGCGGGCGATCCCGACCGTCGTTTCCTGTTCTGAAAAACCACGGATCCCCGCTTCAGCCGCATCGGCGGCAATCTGTACCGGGTTGTCTTTCAGGTTGGTGACATGGCACTGGTTGGACGGCGTGCGTCTGGCGCGCATTTTTTGCAGCGCCATCATCATTTCCACCACGTTCATTTGCGCCATCACCTCCACCGCTTTCGCCGGGGTGATAGCGGTGGTAATAGCAACAATCTCTTCCCGGCTGACGTGGATATCCACCAGCATTCTGGCGATCTCCAGCGCGTCGAGCCGCATTGCCCGTTCAGTTTCAGCCACGTTAATCGCGTAGTCGGCAATAAAACGGTCAATCATGTCGAACTCGGCGCGGCTCTTGCCGTCCAGCTCAACAATACGACCATTCTCTACCTTCACCGACGAAGCCGGATCGTAGGGGCTTTCCATGGCGATCAGTCCCTCTTCAGGCCATTCGCCAATCAGCCCATCCTGATTTACAGGGCGCTTCGCAAGCACTTCGAATCGTTTTGATCTTCTCATAGTTTATGGACTCAAAAGATAAAAAATAGGGACGCCGGGCCGTATTGCCGGGGACACACCTCCCGGCATTCGCCTTTCATCAGCAATGGCCGAACTCTAAATGAGCACAGCAATAAAAAAATAAAATTAATTTCGTTCCAATTTGGCACGTAATAAAAATTCATCGTTCCATATTGAAACGGTTCTCAGGAATATTCGTAGCGAATTGTGACGAAGTTAAATGATCATTATCAATAAACACTAATACACAAAATTAAATTAATACTTTTTAAATTTTCACCCTATTGACTTAATAACGCGCGGCGAGAAAATAAAGCCAAACCCAATGATAAAAAATAGCTGTATCGCGATATTTTCGTGACATCAGCCCTACAACATTTTCAGGAGAGACTGTGAATAAGAGCCAACCAATCGCCACCATTACGCTGGCGGCGGCGAAAAAAATGGCGCAGGCCGTCGAGGCTAAAGCGCTTGAGATCAACGTGCCGGTGGTCTTTTCCGTGGTGGATCGCGGCGGCAACACGCTGCTGATGCAACGCATGGACGACGCGTTCGTCACCAGCTGTGATATTTCTCTTAATAAAGCGTATACCGCCTGCTGTCTGCGGCAGGGGACCCATGAAATTACCGACGCGGTACAACCGGGTGCGTCACTATATGGTTTACAGCTAACGAATCAACAGCGGATCGTTATTTTTGGTGGCGGCTTACCTGTCATGTTAAACGATAAATTAATCGGTGCTGTCGGCGTAAGTGGCGGTACTGTCGAACAAGACATGTTATTAGCGCAAACCGCACTGAATTGTTTCTCTGAATTATAATTTAAATCTAAGAAGGTAAATTATGAGCTATCGTATGTTTGATTACCTGGTGCCAAATGTGAACTTTTTTGGCCCGAATGCTATTTCCGTCGTGGGCGAACGCTGCAAACTGTTGGGCGGTAAAAAAGCGCTGCTGGTGACTGATAAAGGTCTGCGAGCCATTAAGGACGGCGCGGTTGATAAAACCCTCGAACATCTGCGTGAAGCCGGTATTGACGTGGTGGTGTTTGACGGCGTCGAGCCAAACCCTAAAGACACCAACGTGCGCGACGGCCTGGACGTTTTTCGTAAAGAGCAATGCGATATCATCGTTACCGTCGGCGGTGGTAGCCCGCATGACTGCGGTAAAGGCATCGGTATCGCGGCGACGCACGAAGGCGATCTCTATAGCTATGCCGGGATTGAAACCCTGACCAATCCGCTGCCGCCGATCGTCGCGGTGAATACCACCGCCGGTACCGCCAGCGAAGTCACCCGTCACTGCGTGCTGACCAATACCAAAACCAAAGTGAAGTTTGTGATTGTCAGTTGGCGCAACCTGCCGTCGGTTTCCATTAATGACCCACTGCTGATGCTCGGCAAACCTGCGCCACTGACTGCGGCAACAGGAATGGACGCCCTGACCCACGCCGTTGAGGCCTATATTTCAAAAGATGCCAACCCGGTTACCGACGCCGCCGCTATCCAGGCAATTCGTCTGATCGCCCGCAACTTACGCCAGGCCGTAGCACTGGGCAGCAACCTGAAAGCTCGCGAGAATATGGCCTATGCCTCTTTGCTGGCGGGTATGGCCTTCAACAACGCCAACCTTGGCTACGTTCACGCGATGGCGCATCAGCTTGGCGGTCTGTACGACATGCCGCACGGCGTAGCAAATGCCGTCCTGCTGCCGCACGTGGCGCGCTATAACCTGATCGCTAATCCGGAGAAATTTGCCGACATCGCGGAGTTTATGGGTGAGAACACTGACGGTCTGTCCACCATGGATGCTGCCGAGCTGGCGATTCGCGCCATCGCTCGCCTGTCAGCCGATATCGGTATTCCGCAGCATCTGCGCGAGCTGGGCGTCAAAGAAGCCGATTTCCCGTATATGGCGGAAATGGCGCTGAAAGACGGCAATGCCTTCTCCAACCCGCGTAAAGGTAACGAGAAAGAAATTGCCGGGATCTTCCGTCAGGCATTCTGATCAATAAGGGGGCGCAATGTCACTTTCATCACCGGGCGTACATCTGTTTTATCACTCACGCTGGCAGGATACGCGCGTGCTTGATGAACTATGCTGGGGGCTGGAAGAGCAAGGCGTCCCTTGCCGGACAATCTGTTGCGACGAGCATGACTGCGCGCTGGCCCTCAGCAAGCTGGCGGCTAAAAGCTCAACGCTACGCGTGGGTCTCGGCCTCAGCGCCAGTGGTGATATTGCCCTAACCCACGCCCAGCTACCCGAGGATCGGGCGCTGGTCTGCGGGCATATCGCCGCTGGGATAGCCAGCATCCGCACGCTCGGCGCCAATGCGGGCCAACTGGTCAAAGTGCTTCCCTTCAGCGAGATAAAATAAATGTATCGCATCTATACCCGAACCGGTGATAAAGGCACGACCGCGCTATTTGGCGGCAGCCGTATCGACAAAGACGACATCCGCGTTAACGCCTATGGTACGGTGGATGAACTGATTTCCCAGCTTGGCGTCTGCTATGCCAGCTCGCGCCAGGCAGAATTACGCCAGGATCTGCATGCCATCCAGAAGATGCTGTTTGTGCTGGGGGCGGAACTCGCCAGCGATGAGAAAGGTCTCGCCCGCTTAACGCAGACGATTAACGCCGAGGATATTCAGGCGCTGGAGCAACTTATTGATCGCAATATGGCGCAGAGCGGCCCCCTGAAAGAATTTGTCATTCCGGGGAAAAATCTGGCATCGGCACAACTACACGTGGCGCGCACCCTGGCACGGCGGCTGGAGCGGATCCTCATCGCGATGGACAAAAAGCTGACGTTACGCGATGAACCCAGGCGTTATATCAACCGGCTGTCGGATGCGCTGTTCTCCATGGCCAGAATCGAAGAAACTACTCCAGATGTTTGCGCTTAAACTGGCTGGCGTCGATGTCGTACTGCTTCATCTTACGCCACAAGGTGGTGCGACCAATATTCAGCAGTTGCGACATCTCCTGTACTCGCCCACTGGTGACACGGGCGGCATGGATAATCGCCTCTTTTTCGATAGCGGTAAACGTCAGGCTGGCTGGCAGCAGGGAAGACGCGGTCTCCAGACCGGGACGCTCGGCAAACAGATAATCAGGTAAATTACTCAGCCGGATATGCCCGTTATCGCTACTGATAGCGATGTTTTCGATAATGCTGTTCAGCTCGAAATCATTGCCCGGCCACGAATAAGCCACCAGTTGTGCCAGCGCGTCGTCGTCGATCTTCAGGCTGGATGAGAAGCGTTTTTTCAGGCTATTCAGTCGCGTATAAATCAGCGAGGGAATACTGTTACGCCGCGCCCGTAGCGGCGGGATAACAATCTCAAAAGAGTGCAGCGCGTAATACAGTTGGCGGCTAAAGCGGTTTTGCTCCACCAGATTAGCGAGATCAACCGTAGTGGTGGCGATCACTTTCACATCCACCGGAATCAGCCGACGGGCATCAAGACGGGTTAATACTCCCTGCTTAATCACCTGTAACAGCGCGGATTGCAGCTCCGGTGCCAGATATTCAATTTTCTCCAGAAACAGCGTGCCGCCGTTCGCCAGCTCAAGGCGGCTCAACCGACCATTTTCATCATCGGTAGGCGCACTGCCCATAAAATCCTGCCCCAGCACGCTGTTGGCATACAGCTGACAGTTCACGGCAATATACGGTCCGCTGGCGCGTTCGCTTTCATTGTGAATGGCCTGGCTCAGCAGCTCTTTCCCTACGCCCTCTTCCCCACACAGCAGGATCGGGAAACTCCCCCTTGCCGCCTGGCGACCAAAATGGATCAAGCGTCGGGTTTCCGGATCGTCCGTCGACATCTGCTCAAAGGTGTGGCTCACCTTACCAAGCTGGCTGGTCATCAGCTGACGCATTTGCTCCACCGGGTGCAGCAGCAGGATAAAGCTGTTGCCCTGCTCCTCAACAATCGGCTTCAGGGTGATAACAGCATCAACAAACTGGTGCTGGCTTTCAAAAGTGACTTCGACGTGATTCAGACCGCGGGCATGTTTAATTGCCCGACGCAGCAGCATGGGCATATTGAGCAGGTCGTGAATGTTTTTGCCCTGGCTGGCCTGCGCGTCGAGATGCAAAAGCAGCGCCGCGCGCGCATTGAGGAACTGCAACACCCCCTGCTCATTCCAGGCCATCACGCCATCATCCATGCTCTCCAGCAGCCCGTACATCTGGTTCAGATGGCGGTTGGATTCTGCCAGCAGGCTGTCGGTCAGCAATGAATTGCCGACTTCTCTGGCAATCGCCAGCGTCAGGGATAAATCAGAAACGGACTCATGTTCTACCAGACAGCACAATGAGATGGAGCCAAACAGATGCCCATGGTTATCGAACACCGGCGTCGAGCAGAACGACCACGGATGCAACGCCTGTTTAAAGTGCTGAGCGCCAGAGGTTTTTGTCGGCTGCCCCGGCATCGTCGCCAGCGACAGCGCACAACTGCCGATAATGCTTTCCGCGCAATAGCTGCCGTCGCGAAATCCAAGCTCCGCCAGCTGTTCTATCGTCTGCGGATCGCCGCAACGGCTGAGAATACAGGCTGATTCATCCAGAATCAGCAGTGCGCACGGACGACCGTCCATAAACTCCCAGGCATCTTCCAGCGCGGCCTGCGCAATCGTCAGCAGCGCCGTCTTGCGACGACAAATCGACTCAAAGGTCAGCCCTTGCGCCTGATGCGGCGCCTGCCAGGTTTCCCGCTGCATAAACTTGCTGCAACGATGCCAGGACTGGGCGAGAACCGAAGAGACTTCCTGCCCGATGCTATGCGTGTGCGCCGTCATATCCCTTTCCGCTGTTTTGCCATAGACAACCCCTCCGGCAGAGACTGTCAGAGGGGGAGAAGATGCTGGGTAAATTTACCTGTGCCCGATTAACGCGCCAGCCACTGCTGTCCCAGCAGGTCTGCCGTCAAAATAGCGGCATGTACGCTTTCAGGCGTCACCGGGAACGGCATATTGTGAATAGTTTCACCTTCTGCGCAGGTGGCTTTAGCCACGGCCATAATCTTGCCGTCAATGTCGTCTTTCACACCCATTTCCGCTAACGTTACCGGCAGGCCCACTTTCTGACAGAAATTCAGCACGGTTTCGATCTCTTCCATCGGGCTGTTCTGCAGCACCAGCTGCGCCAGCGTACCAAAGGCGACTTTTTCACCGTGGTACAGATGGTGGCACTCTTCCAGAATCGTAAAGCCGTTATGGATGGCATGTGCCCCCGCAAGGCCGCTGCTTTCAAAGCCGATACCGCTGAGGTAGGTGTTGGCTTCGACAATACGTTCCAGCGCATCGGTCACCACGCCAGCCTGGGCGGCTAAGCGTGCCTTTTCGCCTTCCGCCAGCAGGGTATCATAGCACAGGCGCGCCAGGCTCAGCGCCGCCACGGTGGACTGCCCGCCCGCCATGCTGGTCGCCCGAGCGTCATAACAGGCTTTCGCTTCAAACCAGGTCGAGAGCGCATCGCCCATCCCGGCCACCAGCAGACGTACCGGCGCTTTGGCAATAATTGCGGTATCCATCACCACCATATCCGGGTTTTTCGGGTAGATCAGATACTCTTCAAACTCACCCGCTTCGGTATAGATAACGGACAGCGCGCTGGTTGGCGCATCGGTTGAGGCGATGGTCGGGATCACCACTACCGGCAGCTTCTGGTAATAACCAATTGCTTTGGCGGTATCTAACGTTTTCCCACCGCCAATCCCAACCACGCCGCGGCAACCGTGTTTTTTCAGAATGGCAATCAGGCGATTAATTTCAACATGGCTGCATTCACCGTTGAAGCGTTCCGCGTGGCAGCTAATGTCATGGCTGTGCAGGCCATTGAGTACCTTTTCTCCCGCCAGCTTCATGACGAAGTCGTCCGCAATCACGAAAAAGCTGTCCGCCAGATTTTTAGCGTATTGACCAAATAAGGTAGAAGCGTCAGGACCCTGGAGATATTTGGCTGGAGATTGAATAACTTTTAGCATTCCTTTCATCCTCAAATAAGTACATGTTTTTACATGGTGAGCCCTGGCGTTAACCCGTTTAGCCTGATGTTGACGGCGAAAGCGGACGTACCGGAGCGATGTAATAACTGTATGGCGAGGCGTGTACAAAAAAATCTTTCGTCATTTTGTTCTGATATGGAACAGATAAAAATGACATGCGTTTCATATTGGAACGCTTAACCACAAAAATAATGAGATTTGCGATCTCGATCCGTTCCGTTACCGCGAAATTACCGACAAACACGATGATAAATTTCCCCAATTACGCGCCATCCTGGGTAAAGCCCCGCAAAAAAGACTGACTGCGCCGTGTGGCCTGCTCTGATCGCAGGAGGAAAAAGTCGAGCGAGTTCGCATTGTGATGATTTCTCGCCTAATTAAGTTTCATTTCGGAACAAAAAACAGCAATCACGTTTCGTAATGAAACTCATTTTCGTGTTGTTTTTTTCCATGCTGACTTCGCCAGAATCTCTCTATCGCCTCCGCACCATGAACATGCATTCGGGGGTTTGTCTTACACTCAACCTCGAGGAGCCGTTATGTCTCAATTCTTTTTTAATCAACGCCCCCATCTCGTTAGCGACGTGATCGACGGTACAATTATCACCAGCCCGTGGAATAACCTGGCGCGTCTGGAGAGCGATCCGGCCATTCGCATCGTGGTTCGCCGCGACCTTAACAAAAATAACGTGGCGGTGATCTCCGGCGGCGGTTCAGGACACGAACCCGCGCACGTTGGGTTTATTTGCGACGGCAGATCGATTCAAAGGTCAGCCCCTGCGCCTGATGCGGCGCCTGCCAGGTTTCACGCTGCATAAATTTGCTGCAGCGATGCCACGACTGGCTGATAACGGCTGAAACTTCATTTTCCGCACCCTGAGTCTGAGCTGTCATATCCCTTTTCCGCTGGAGTTAACACAGTTAAAACGACAAAACCCTCCGGCAGCGGCTGCCGGAGGGAGGAGTTGATGCCGCAATGCGCCGCGGCATAGAACCTTGTGAAAGACTTAACGCGCCAGCCACTGCTGCCCAAGCAGGTCCGCGGTAAGGATGGCGGCGTAGACGCTATCCGCGGTGACCGGGAACGGCATATTGTGGATGGTTTCGCCTTCCGCGCAGGTGGCTTTCGCCACCGCGTGGATTTTGCTTTCGATACCCTCTTTCACGCCCATCTGGGCAAGGGTGATCGGCAGGCCGACTTTTTCACAGAAGCCCATCACGGTTTCGATCTCTTCCAGCGGGCTATTTTGCAGTACCAGCTGCGCCAGGGTGCCGAAAGCGACTTTTTCGCCGTGATACAGATGGTGGCACTCTTCAAGGATGGTGAAACCGTTGTGAATCGCGTGCGCGCCGGCCAGGCCGCTGCTCTCAAAACCGATACCGCTCAGATAGGTGTTGGCTTCGACAATACGCTCCAGCGCATCGGTCACCACTCCAGCCTGAGCCGCCAGGCGTGCTTTTTCGCCTTCCGCCAGCAGCGTATCATAGCACAGGCGCGCCAGGCTCAAGGCCGCCGCCGTGGACTGCCCGCCCGCCATGCTGGTGGCTCGCGCATCGAAGCAGGCCTTGGCTTCAAACCAGGTGGAGAGCGCATCGCCCATCCCGGCCACCAGCAAGCGTACCGGCGCTTTGGCGATAATCGCCGTGTCCATCACCACCATATCCGGGTTTTTCGGGTAGATCAGATACTCTTCAAACTCGCCCGCCTCGGTGTAGATAACCGACAGCGCGCTGGTCGGCGCATCGGTTGAGGCAATTGTCGGGATCACCACCACCGGCAGCTTCTGGTAATAGCCGATCGCCTTCGCTGTATCGAGGGTTTTCCCGCCGCCGATACCCACCACGCCGCGGCAGCCGTGCTGCTTAAGAATGGCGATCAGGCGGTTGATTTCCGCATGGCTGCACTCGCCGTTAAACCGTTCCGCATGGCAGCTAATATTGTGGCTATGCAGGCCGTTCAATACTTTGTCGCCCGCCAACTTCATCACGAAGTCATCGGCGATAACAAAAAAGCTGTCGGCCAGGTTTTTAGCGTATTCGCCAAACAGCATGGCGGCATCAGGTCCCTGGAGATATTTGGCTGGAGATTGAATAACTTTTAGCATTCCTTTCACCCTCAAATAAGTGCGTATGTTGACACGTGAGCCCAGGCCGTCATGCCGCGGCGCCTGATATCAATGGCGCTTACAGCCACGCTGCCGGAGCGATGCATCCACTGTAGGGCGAGCCGCGGCGAAAAAAATTTTTCCCTTTTTTGTTCTGTTCTGAAACAGATAAAAAAATAATGCGTTTCACATTGAAACAATGTGACTGAGAAAGCGATGGGATTGCGATCGCGATCGGATCATTTTGGCAAAAAAGCCGCTATCGTCTCCCCTCTTTAACGCAGAAAATCGCCTCAATGCGGCACAATGGC
The DNA here is from genome assembly GCA_009363175.1 of Citrobacter telavivensis. Lineage (NCBI taxonomy): Bacteria > Pseudomonadati > Pseudomonadota > Gammaproteobacteria > Enterobacterales > Enterobacteriaceae > Citrobacter > Citrobacter telavivensis. The sequence continues at coordinate 30 of CP045203.1, read as the reverse complement.
GAAAAAAATCATCCTTGCCCCATTTCTGAT